>JAZJZP010000410.1:0-1761 GCA_040389805.1 Pseudomonadota bacterium | reverse complement strand
CTAGCTAGTTATAGTCCAAATTCCGTACCAAGCGTGAGTGGTTTCCAACTCACCGCAGGGTTGCTCACTGCGGCAGTTTGATCTTTTGCATGGACAACTGTGCGAACGGGACTTTGTCCAGCACGCTCAGATCAACCTTGCCCGGTGTCTCCAGCCGTGTGCGCAGATTGACCAATGTCTTGGCCGGCAAATCGGATGCAACCATGTTGGTCACGAAGGCCGGAATGTTCCCGGCTGGATCGGCCATGCCTTCCAGTTGAACCTCGGTCTCGTCGGCCGAGATGGGTTTGACCGTGAAGCCTGAATACAGGGTTTGGATGCGAACGCGATCCTTCTTGGTCGGAACGCGGTGCTGCTCGGCACTTTTGGCCGTGATGGCCACTGCCAGGGTCTGGGGATCTTGGTTGACGGTGACTCGGGCGACGGTGTCACGGTCGTCGGTGGGCCAGACCCCTTTGATCCAGATGTAGCAGTACGAACTGTCGGGGTTGTCTGTTGGTAAGGTCGAGTCTTCGAGCATGTTGTAGAACCACTCGGGGAAGGTCTCGCGCACCAGGATGACTGCCAGCACGTTCTTCATGGGCGCCTTGATGCGCGTCACGCCTTTGAAATACTTGAGGGATTCACCAGGTTCGCTCTTTGAGTAGAGCTGGACACCGTTGGTCTCTCCTGAACTCTGCCAATCGGCGGCAGAGGCCCCGATCGAGCCGAATGCAATGAGGATGGCGGCAAAGCAGTGGGAGAGGCGCATGGGAGGTCCTTTGCTGACGATCGCAGAAATTGTCTGACGACGAATTGACTAGGTTGTCGTGCGATCAGACCGCAATCGCACTGTCGATGGGCTACGACACGGCATCTGGCCGACCATCGCGCCACGCAAGCATGGCTTGGCCGACATCCGCACCTGCCTCTTGGCCGATGCTTCCCCTGTAAGTATTTGCTGCCAACGTAACCCTGTCGCTGCGAAGTCTAAAAGCAAAAGGGGGCAATTGCGAGGATTCCAGCCCCGAGGGGGCGTTGGGCGACAGCAACGTCGGTTGCCATCTCCTCATGCCCCCAATCCGGCCCAGTGGTGTGTCGGACGTAGACCAGTTGGCATGTTCCGCGCGCGATTTCCGCCTGACTATCGCGCGATCAGGCGGCGTGACGGGGAAATGATGCTTGCAAGCGGGGATCGGTGTCGTAGCGCTGAATCAGTTTACAGAAAGGGCATTCGTCGCTGGCAGGGGCCAGGGTACCAATGGCGGTCATGAACCTGCTGCTGCACACCGGGCAACTGAGAATGTCGAAAACGGGTGTGGGCGTCAGCCAGATCCCGTCGGTGTGCGAGGCCAGGTCGAAAGCCCGGTCGAAGCTGATTCGGTGCGGACCCTGGCAAATGGCCTGGTAGCCGCGGTAGGCGCTGATCATGGACTCGCCCGCGCTGAATCCGGTGTTGCGCAAGCGGTGGTAGATGGCGATAAAGATGGAGGCCTCGGCCCTGGCGATCAGGTTGGCACCGTGGTACCACTCCAGGGAGTTGGGCGGTCGGCCGCGCGGTATTGCTTGCGGGTCGTTGAAGAAGAGACGCTGAACGTCCCTCGGGTTCAGGCCGGTGATGTGGTGGATCGTGCGAACCCGTGCGCCCAACACGGCGCAGTCCTGGCCCAATTTGATGGCGCTGAGCTGCCGGTCGGCGCGCGTTGGCATCGCGGATCCGTGGATCAGCAGTGATGGGTGAGTGCCAGAGCGGGTGAGGCGGGCAACGGTCTTGGCGGATGA
>JAZJZP010000409.1:7150-10453 GCA_040389805.1 Pseudomonadota bacterium | reverse complement strand
GAATCTCGGTGGGACCGGTCGGCCCCCCTTTGGGCAGGCTTGGTGGGGGTGCTGCTCAGCGGTGTCTTGGCCATGACGGTTTGGTTGCTGCGTTCTGGGCGCATTCGGGCCGAAACATTGGCCGAGCACATGACCCAAGACTTGCAGCAGGCCAAGCAGGCGGCTGAATCCGCTTTGCGTGAGAGCGATGTGCTATTGCGCACGCTGAACCAGTTCAGCATGGTCTGTATCACGGCACCTGACGGCAGCATTGAGGAGGTCAACGAGGCCTTTTGTCAGGCAAGTGGTTACAGTCGGGAAGAGTTGCTGGGCCGCAATCCGCGCATCGTGGCATCGCCGAATCATGATCCCATCTTCTGGGTCAATGTGTGGCAAACCCTGCTGCACGGTCAGCCGTGGACAGGGGTGCTGTGCAACCAAACCAAGCAACGGCAGTTGTATTGGGTGCAGTGTGTGATCTCTCCCATCCTGGGGGTGGATGGGCAGGTCGAGAAATACATCTCGACCTCCTATGACATCACCCAAACGAGGCAGGCACAAGACGAGCTCAAGGCCAATGCCGAGCGCTACAACCTGGCCATTGAGGGGGGCAATGACGGCCTGTGGGACTGGATGAATGTGCATGCGCAAGAAGAGTGGTGGTCTCCTCAGTTTTACCGTCTGTTGGGCTATGCCCCGGGCGAGATCGCGGCCGATCTGGCCACCTTTGATGAGATGCTGCACCCTGATGATCAACAGCCCACCTTTGCGGCGCTGGAGTCCGCGTTGCAAAGCCAGCAACCCTTTGACATTGAATACCGCATGCGGACCAAAGCGGGTGATTACCGCTGGTTCCGCAGTCGAGCCAGTGTGTACTTTGATGACTTTGGCCAGGCCTCCCGGATGGCGGGTTCGATTCAGGACATCCATGATCGCAAGTTGGCGAAGGCCCAATTGCAAGAGCACAGTGAGCAAATGGGAGCCATCTTCTCGTTGTCACCTGACGGCTTTGTGTCGTTTGATGCCGAGGGTCGCGTTAGTTATGCCAGTCCGGCCTTGGCACGGTTGACGGGGCTGCCTGCCCATCTGCTGGTCGGCTTGAGCGAGCAGGACTTCAGCACGCGCTTCTTCCAGCAGGCGGTGGGTGGTCAGGTGGTGGCGTCCATGGACGATGTGCGCCGTCAGTCGGCGCGCGTGGTGCTTGAAATGAAGCCTCCGGCCAAACGCATGCTGGAGGTTCGGATCAGCCAGGGCCAAGGCGCGGCGGTCAGCCAGGTGCTGGCGCTGCGCGATGTGACGCACGAGACCGAAGTCGACCAGATGAAGAGCTCCTTCTTGTCGATGGCGGCGCACGAGTTGCGCACACCCATGGCCAGCATCTATGGCTTCACCGAGTTGTTGTTGACCCGTGATCTCAAGCCAGAGAAGCAAAAAGACCTCTTGGGCCGCATCTATCGGCAGAGCGAAGCGATGTCGGCCATCATCAACGAACTGCTGGATCTGGCTCGCATTGAATCGCGTCAGGGCAAGGACTTCAGCTTTGAGGCGCACAACTTGTCGGACTTGGTGTCCGAGGTGGTGGGTGACTTCAAAACCCCGGTGGGCCGTGATGCGCCGATCGTGATCTGGCCAAGCCACGCGCCCGCCGTGTGGGTGGACAAGCACAAGATGCAGCAGGCCGTACTCAACTTGCTGTCCAACGCCTACAAATACTCACCGCAGGGTGGTGATGTGCGCATCGAATTCAAGACGGAACGGGTTGATGGGCGAGATCAGGTCGGCGTGGAGATCATTGACCACGGCCTGGGCCTGACCCCCGAGCAGCTGTCTCGGGTGGGTGAGCGCTTCTACCGGGCAGACAAGTCTGGCAACATCCCAGGCACTGGTCTGGGCATGACCATCGTCAAAGAGATTGTGGAGGCCATGGGCGGGCGCATGAGCTTGAGCAGTCAATTTGGAGAAGGCACCCAAGCCGCCGTATGGGTGCCTCTGTTTGATCAGGAATATTCGATCTGATCAGGCGATGGCGGTGTTCTGCTTCAAGACGCCGCAGCCCAGGAAGGTGTCCTCGTCGATGGCGACGACATAGGCCATCTTGCGCAACCCCCGCGGGTTGTCTGTACTGGGGCCATCGTATTCCAACCAACCCTTGCCCAGGCTTGCAATTTTTTTGGCATGCGCCGTCAGCTCATTGCTGACGGAGGTGGGGATGGCCCCAATCTCTGCGATGTTGCGGCCCACCCACTCGGGGTGTCGGCCCATCACGGAGAAAAGCCCGTCGCGGTTCAGTCCAAACAAATACAGGTCGCGGTCGATGAAGGGGCCGTGGCGGTCATTGAACTCACTGCAAGCGCGTGTCCATCCGACTTCGGTGATGCGCTTGAGTGCGCGCTCCACCATGGCTTGCGCCTGGTCGGCACTGCCATGGCGCAGTTGAATCGTTGCGACCGAGCGGCGCAAGGCATCGGCTTGGGTCACCAAGACCTTGGACGATCGGGATGACCGGTCGACCAACGCGGCATTCTGATGGGTGAGGTCGTCCAGGGTGCTGACCGTGGCGGTGAACATCTGCAAGTCCTGGCTTTGTTGTTCACTTGACGTGGCGATCAGGCGCAGTTTGCTGGAGACATCGCTGACGCCCCGAGCGACCGCATTGAGCGTGCCGCTGACATCTGAAATGCGGCTGACCGACAAGTCCACCAAGTCGGTGGTTTGCTCGATGACCTCATTCACCTCGGAGGCGGCCTCGGCGCAACGCTGCGCCAGTAGGCGAACCTCGGTGGCGACCACGGCAAAGCCTTTGCCACTCTCGCCCGCACGTGCGGCTTCAACCGAGGCATTGAGCGCCAGCAAGTTGGTCTGAAAGGCGATGTCATTGATGACATCGTTGATTTCGCCGATGCGTTTGGCGCTGTGCTGCAATGCGTGGATGCTCTGGACCGTCTCTTGCGTGGTGCTGGCACCGGCCTCGGCCAGACTGCGCAAATTGGCCGTCAGATGATCGAGGTCCAGCACGGCTTGGGCGTTGATGACCGCCGCATTGCTGAGTTTCCCAACGCTGCTGACCGATTGACTCAAGCTGGAGGCTTGTGACTCGGTGTAGCGGGACAAACTGAGGCCGTCTTCAGCCACTGATTTCCCAGCCTGGCTCACCTGCATAGCCCCATTGCGAACCTCGCCCACAGCAACGTCGCTTTTTTGTAACTGTAAATCACCGGGCCGTTAGACGCTGCCAGCGCTGTACTCGTGGTGAGAGCTGTCCTGCGTCACCCCGTCGCACGGACATTTCCCCAGATTACAAAACCTTAATTCCCCTGCCAGCCG
>JAZJZP010000409.1:834-7140 GCA_040389805.1 Pseudomonadota bacterium | reverse complement strand
ATCGACTTGATTGGCCAGCGTGGACAGTTCGTCCTGCCCATCCAGCTTCAGACGGTGGGATAAATTACCTTCGGTGATGGCCGTCAAGCCGTCATGCACCGAGGCTAAATCGCCAAAAAAACTGAGGTAAAAACAGGTGAAGAGATAGGTCAGCAACACCAATCCCCCAAGGCAGACCACGAGCATGACAGCCATTGCGATCCACAGAGATTGCAGCCGTTTGTTCAGCAAACGGGCCAGTTCGGTGTTCACTTCGGTCCCCATGCGCATGATGGCGCTACGCGCATCGTCACCCGCTGCGTTGATGGCTTTGGGGGGGATGCCGGTGTTGTCGGTGCCGGCCAGGCGCGTGGCCAGAGAGTCGAACTGTTCGGTCACAGCCCGTGTGCTGTCCCAGGAGGCAGGGGTTTCGACGCCCGAACGCGTCAGCGCCGCGACTTTGGCCTGTACATCGCTGAACTGTCGACGCAGGTCGTCAATCTGCAATGCCAGCATCGCATTGTGGGTGGCATTGGCATGGTTGTCTCGGGCCACGTCGGCGGCGGTGGCCTGTGCCCTGGAGAGGGCTTCTGTCCAAGGCAGCAGGCGCTCGACGGTCAGGTCCATCAAGAAGAAGGTGTCTGCATCAGGGTCAAACAGCAGCCCCGACTGTTCACCCACGGCAAATAGGGTGTTGCGAAGGTCACTGATGGGATGGGTGTACAGTGACCACGCGGCATCGCGGTCCGCGGGGAGTTGGGCGGCCAGAAGCTGCCGCAGTCTCTCTGTGCTGGGTTTGAGCAGGGCGATGAGCTTGTCGGCGTGCTGATGCGCCAGCTCGGCATTCAGTGCGTCGCTGGCTTGTTTGATCTGGTGGTGAGCTTGTTCTCGTTCAGTGGCCAGTGCGGTTTCGCCGGTCAGGGTTCTGATGGACAAACTGCGTGCCGTTTGTAACTGTTGCATGAGCTCAGTCAAGGGCTTGATCACCGCGACGCCGCGCTGCTCGCTCTGCGTGAAAGCGAGGTCGGCCGCGGCTTTGATGATCACGGCGGTCTCTAAAAATATCAGCGGCAGTAGCAGCATGGCGCCCATGAGCGCCAGCTTGCGGTTGATGCGCAGCTTGCGCATCACGGTCAGGCCTGGATTTAACAATCTGGACATGTCATGCGTCTTCCATTAGCTGAATACAAAGTGCCGAACGGAGCGCTTCAAGCTGTCACCTTGCGACTTCAATGCCGATGACGCGCCCGACAACTGTCCGACCAGACGGGCGTTGCCCTCGGCAGACTCCTCGACATTGCGAGCAATGCCCAGCACCGCTTGCGATTCGTCGACACCGGTCCGTGTGAGCCGCACGATATCGCTCATGATCTGGTCCACCGTGGTGATGGCAGCGACGGTATGGTCGACCGCCTCACTGGCGCGCGCCGTCATGATGGTGCCCTCTTCAATCTCGTTGATCGAGGAGTTCACGATGGTGTGGATTTTTCGTGCAGCTTCTTCGCTGCGGTGCGCCAAGGCACGAACTTCTTGGGCCACGATGGCAAAGCCCTTGCCCGCCGAGCCGGCGCGAGCAGCTTCGACCGAGGCATTCAAGGACAACAGCCTGGTCTGGTAAGCCACGGTCTCCACCAGTCCGACCACCTGGGCAATTTCTCGGCTTTTGGCCTGCAGAGCCCGCATGCTGTCGGTCAGTCCCGACATGGCTTTTTGACTGCGCTGTGCATCCGCCCGCATGGAGCGCACTGGCTCGGAGGCTTGGCTGACCATGCTGCCGCATTCGTCCATGGAGGATGAAAACGAGCGAACTTTGTCTCCCACATCGTGAATGGCGGTGCGCATCTCATTGGTCCGGGTCGACAAGCCAGCATTGCCATTGGCGACTTCTTTGGAGGCCATGGAGACGGCTGAAACGCCTTTCGTGACGGCCTCCAGCAAACTGGAAAAATGCTGGGCGGAGGTGCCTAGCGAGGTCAGTGCACGACCAATTTCATCATCCCCCAAGCCGCGAGAGGTGATGGCCAGCTGGCCTTGCCCCAACAGCTCCAGGTTGGTGCACAGAGACCGCAAACCTCCACCCAGGACACGGTAGGTGCATAGCATCAGGTAGGTGGTGATGGCCAGCAGCAATGTCATGACCGCGATTTCTTTGATCAAGGTGTTGATGAAGCGATGGTGATGCAAATTGAGTCGATGGCTGAGCAGCTGCGTGCCTTGTTCAATCAAACGGAGATTGCTGCTGAGGGACTCTCTGGCCTGTTGGCTGAAAACGGCGGCCGGGATGGTCGGCTCTGCTGCGGAGGTGCTGCCTGAGGCCTCGTTGGCCACTTGCGTGGCAGTTTTCAGAAACCGATCCATGTGGGCCAGCGTCACCGCAGTGTTGGTGAGCCCCGCTTGGCCTTCACTGAGCACAAAATGAGGGCGGGCCTGTTCAAGCAGCAGGCGAGCCTCAATTACCCTGGATGTATAGAGCTGCACAAGCTCACGGCTTGGCGTCGGTGTATACAGTTGGATGCCGTTGCGTTGAATCTCTCGCAGTACGGTCTGGATGCTGGTGAGCTGCTCGCTGACACTGATGCGCAGTTCACGGTCGAGCGGGTCGCCGTCAATGAGCGGGCTCCAGGTGGAGGCCAACGCATTGCGCAGGGCTTGTGTTTGCAGGCGGTAGCGGGACAGGGCCTCAATGCGTGGGGCGTGCTGTCCCAGCGCTTCGGAGGGGTCCGATAATCGGTTGAGAAAAGCACTGCGGGCGTCAACCACCGCGACTAGGTTGCGCTTGACGATGCGTGATGCATCGGTGCTTGTGATGGCTCGTTGCAGGGCCTCAAAGGAGGCCTTTTCAGCGGCCACGATCGGACCCATGGGGGGGCGGCTCTCCTGGGGGGCCATGAACGCGTCGGCAAACTGGGCATGGGTGCTGCCGAGTGTGGCCAGCTCCAGTGTTTGTTTCATGCCAGCCAGCGCCTGTTGGTTGGCTGAATAGGCCTCACGGCGATGACGCAGGGCTTCTTGTAACGGCAGCGCTAAAACCAACAGGCCAAAGCCCAGGCAAATGATGGCATTGGTGCGCAAATGCAGATTACGCATCCATTTGACGCCCGGCGTCCAGACGCCGTGATAGCGCGTGTAGTCCCGCCACCATTGCCAAAGGTTGGGACGGGGGGGGCTGGGGAGTTTTCCCTGGTTTATTTCTGCCATGGCGCTTTCCTGGAGTCAAGGCGATGTCGGATCGCGCTCGCCAAGCGTCAGCGGCGCAGGGGGTCATTGTGTGGATGGAGGGTGAAGGCAGTACACCCAAGAAGCAAGGCGAACACCCAGCTGATTTGTGCATTTGGCACAGCACGCCAGACTCAAACTTGCGCTTATCCCGCCGATAACCCATCGTCAACCCTCATGCAGTAGCCTCACAGGAGCCCGATCGCATGCCTGCTATCACGCAGCCGCTGAAAGCCACGTCGAGCCAATCGATGGCTGGGCCGCATAAAAAGTCCACAAACGCCGCAGGTCAATCCATGGACTGGAGTTACTTGGCGCTGGGGGTGTTCGCGGCCTTGGGCGCGGTCGGCGCCGACCGCGTTGCCGGAAGCACTGCCGTCGGCGTGTGCCTGTTGGGCGTGGTGAGCATCGCGGTCCTGTTGGGCATGGGCTGGTTTCAAGGCCTGATGTCGTCGTCTCGCACCGAAGTGGCGCCTCCCCCTTCAGACGCCTCGGGTGCCGGTGGAGTGGCGCTTCAACAGCAAGTGGTGCCCATCTGGCAGCGTCAGATGGAGGCAGCGCGCAGTTTTTCTGAAGAAAGCATGTCCAGGTTGCTGGAGAGTTTTTCCAGCGTGTCCAGCCAATTGGACGATGCCATGGGGGTGCACGGTGCCTCCACGAGTCTGGATCTGGGCATTACCGATGAGCTCTTTGCTCGTCACAAGCCAGAACTGGACACCCTGACCAGCACCACGCGTCAGGCCGTGCAACTCAAGGACGACATGTTCGACACGGTCACGGGCTTATCCGACACCCTGGCCGAAATGATCGCCTTGAGCAAAGAAGTTCAAGCGATCAGCCGGGCCACTCATTTGCTGGCGCTGAACGCATCGGTCGAGGCCACGCGCGCCGGGGAGTCTGGCGGCGGTTTTGCGGTGGTGGCCACCGAGGTGCGTGCGCTGGCGGGCCAGTCACGTCAGGTGGGCGAGCAGATGGGCCGCCATGTGGGACAGATGAACGAGCGTATCAAGGCGGTCAGGCAGCGTGTGCGTCGCCACGACACGGGGGAGGACGAACTGGCGCTGCAAGCCGAGCAAAACGCCTGTGCGGTGTTGTCCTCCATGCTGGGCAGTGTGTCCGCGCTCAACCAGTCATCGCTGGCCTTGCGTGATTCCAGTCGCGTGGTGCAAGAAGAGCTGGAGAAGATCTTCATGAGCATGCAGTCCCAAGACAAGTTAAGTCAAATGATGACCGCAGTGACCGACGACATGCAGCGTCTGGTGTTGTGGCTCAACGGCGCAGAAGACCCTGCCGCAGGGACCCCTCAAAAATGGCTGGAGCGGCTTGAATCGTCCTACACGATGGAAGAGATGAAAGCCAGTCATCACAACTTGGTCTCCGTCGAAAAGTCGGCAGGCGTGCAGTTTTTTTAAAACAGAGAAGGACACGATCATGGGAAAAGTCATCATGGTGATTGACGACTCCACCAGTTTCAGAACGGTGGTCAAGCTGGCATTGCAAAAGGCCGGCTACACCGTCACGGAGGCCGGCGATGGGCAGGATGCGGTTGAGAAACTGCCCACGGCCAAGCCCAGCTTGATCGTGTGCGATGTGAACATGCCGCGCATGGACGGCTTGACCTTTGCGCGTCATGTACGCGGTCATCCGGTGCATAAATTCACGCCCATCATCATGCTGACTACCGAGTCGCAAGAGTCCAAGCGTGACGAGGGCAAGGCGGCGGGCGTGCGTGCCTGGATCACCAAGCCCTTCCAGCCTTCGCAGCTGGTGGATGCGGTTCAGCGGCTGTGTCCCTGAGCCTGGGAGTCGCCATGAACAACCCTGATTCAGGCGTCGCCGTTTGTGCCTTGCCCGCCGAGATGACCATTGCGCACGCGGCTGAGTTGCGCGAGGCATTGCTGCACGCCGTCGGCGTGGGCCAAAAACACTTTGACGCCCAGGCCGTCGACAGCATCGACTCGTCGGGCATCCAGCTGTTGTTGTCATTGCAACGAAGTCTGCAAGGCAATGGCGTATCGATGACCCTGGGGGCGCCTTCTGCCGCCCTGTTAGACGCCTTGCGCCTGTATGGGCTCGGTGACTTGACCCATCAAGAACATTGAGATCACCATGACATCTGATGACGAAATTCTGGCGATTGCCCGTGAGGGCTTCATGGACGAGGCCAAGGATAATCTGCGCCAGTTCGAAGAAGCCTTGCTGGCCATGGAGCAAGACCCGCAAGATGCCGAGGCCTTGAACAGTGCGTTTCGCGCCGCCCACACGATCAAGGGTGGTGCTGGGATGTTTGGCTTTGAAGCCGTGGTCACCTTCACGCATGAGGTGGAGAGCGTGCTGGAGTGCATGCGTTGTGGTCAATTGCCCTTGAGTGAGGCCGGCATGGCGATGCTCTTGCAGGGGCAGGATCAGATGGCTCGATTGTTGGCTGAAGTGGGTCAAGACACGGTCAGTGCCGATGTGGCCAGTTTGAGCGAACAATTGGGGGCCGAGTTGCGTGCATTGCGTGGTGGATCAGGCGTTGCGGTGCAGGCACCAAGCCACGCCAAGGCGGTCACGCCGCAGGAGGGTCTGCCAACGAGCGCAGGTGCCCTGTGGCACATCTCGATCCGCATGGGGGGGGATGCCTTGCGCAACGGCTTGGACCCCATGTCCTTCATCCGTTATCTCAAGTCCATTGGTCAAGTGGCGGGCATCCGCACTCTGTCCGAGCCATTGCCCGATCTGTTGGCCATGGATGCCGAGGCCTGCTATTTGGGCTTTGAGATCCGCTTGGCCACCCAGGCGGATCGTGCCACCATCGAGCAGGTCTTTGAGTTCCTGGCGGATGATGCCGACATCGTCTATCTGGCGCCTGATGCTTCGCAGGAGGATTACCGTGCCTTGCTTGAAAAGCGCGCTCCCGAGGCGGCGGCGCAAGCGGTCTTGCTGGCCCATTGGCAGGTGCTGGCGGGGCCTGATGCACCGCCCTTCATTGACCGCCGCTCGGACACACCCGGGCCCGATCGTCGGCTCGACGAGCCTGAGCGGCGCACCAGCAAACAAGACCGCCGCACGGGCGAAGACACGCGCTTCATCCGTGTGCGGGCCGACAAACTCGACAAACTGATCGAT
>JAZJZP010000409.1:0-824 GCA_040389805.1 Pseudomonadota bacterium | reverse complement strand
GACGCCGATAAGCTCGATCAATTGATTAATTTGATCGGCGAGCTGGTGATTGCCAGTTCGGGGGCACAACTGGTGGCCCAAAAAGAGCAGTCGCCTACTTTCAGCGAAGCGGCCATGCGCATCCATGACCTGGTGCAAGAGGCCCGCGATGGCGCCTTGGGCCTGCGCATGGTGCCCATTGGCGAGACCTTTGCGCGCTTTCACCGCGTGGTGCGTGATGTCAGCAAACAGGTGGGCAAAGAGGTCGAGCTGCAAATCACGGGCGGCGACACCGAGGTCGACAAGTCGATGGTGGAGACCATTGCCGACCCCTTGATGCACTTGGTTCGCAACAGCCTGGACCATGGCCTGGAGACTCCAGAGGACCGCGTCAAAGCGGGCAAGCCACCCGTGGGTCAGCTGGCGCTGCATGCGTATCACGAGTCTGGGACCATCGTCATTGAAGTCAGCGACGATGGTGCAGGGTTGAACCGCGAGCGAATCTTGCGCAAGGCCCAAGAGCGCAACCTGATTGCCTCAGGCACCGATCTGAGCGATGAGGAGATCGATCAGCTGATCTTCATGCCTGGTTTTTCTACCGCAGAGCAGGTCACCAACCTGTCGGGCCGTGGCGTGGGCATGGACGTGGTCAAACGCAATGTGGAAACGCTGCGCGGTCAGATCAAAGTGGCCAGCCATCCAGGCCGTGGTGCCACCATCCAGATTCGACTGCCCTTGACCCTGGCCATCATCGATGGCTTCCTGACCAACGTGGGTGGCGTCAGCTATGTGCTGCCGCTTGAACTGGTGGCCGAGTGCCTGGAAGTACCGCCCGAGTACGCCAC
>JAZJZP010000408.1:2052-3118 GCA_040389805.1 Pseudomonadota bacterium | reverse complement strand
AACGCGCTCGATTGACGCACGCGTTCGGTTTGAACCGCCGAAAGAGAAGAGCCTGTTCGGACCACTGATGGGACGAGTCCACGATTGGTTCGATGGTTTGTTCGCGCCGGCCCCGACACCGGTCAGCGCGCCACCACCCCGCCGCACCCCACGGCCCACCGCACCGCCGTCCGAGCCCGCCTCAGTCGAGGAGGCCAGCTCGCAGGCGTCTGCGCCTGCCCCGGCTTCGCTGCCTGCGCCAGCCAGTTCAGCGCCAGAGGGACGCGCGTCTGCGGAGGCCCTGCCGGGTGCCGCGTCTGCCACGCACCCCGGTCAATCGGCGCCGGCAGCCAACGTCGCCAGCCCGCCTTGAGGTCCTAGGAGCTGAGGGCCGGCGCGGCTGGGCATCCTTTCCAGCTGGAGGCTGCCGGAATGAATTCACCCTTCATCACCAGCGTCAGGGCGCCCAGTTTGGCGTTGTCGGCCACGACCGCGCTGTAGAGCACCGCACTGCGCGGCCCCATGTAAACACGCTGTCCGATGGTGACATGGTCGACCTTCATCACGCGGTCTTCGAACAGATGCGTTTGTGGACACGCCAGTGCGTTCAGCTCGCTGTAATCGCCAATGGTGACGCAGTCGAACTCGGTGATGTCGGTGGTATCGAGGTACACGCCTGTGCCGATGCGGCATCCCAACAAGTTCAAGGCCACCGGCAGCAAGGGGGTGCCGCGCATGTAGCGCAGGAAATTGGGCACCGCGATGCCTTCATACAAATTGGTCACCCCTTCTGAGAACCAGACAAACGGTGTCCACATGGGCACGCTGCATTTACGGTAGCGACGCATCATCGACCACTTGATCGCCGCCACAAAGAAGAAGGTGCCCACACCATAAAAAAGACCAGCGCCCGTCAGGTAAGCAATGACCAGGCCCCAGTGGCCATCGCCAGCCATGGGCATGATGTGCAGGACCACGGTGTAGCCGACCGAAATCACGATCGCGTGCGGTGCCACGATGCGAAAGGCCTCGATCAATCCGCGTGCCAGACGGCGAACCAGAGACGGCCGGTAGGTCAGGTGCTCCG
>JAZJZP010000408.1:0-2042 GCA_040389805.1 Pseudomonadota bacterium | reverse complement strand
GGGAAGCCGGTCACCGTTTCGCGGGCCGGCAAATTGATCGGCGGTGACCCGAGCCAGGTATCGCCATCCCGGATCTTGTCGTTGGCAGGCACCGTGGAGTGCACGCCAATGAGCACGTTTTCCGGCAGCGTGGTGCCATCAGGAATGTAGGAGCCGTTGCCCACAAAGCTGCGCCTGGAAATCACAGTCGGCTGCATGGTCATCCAGCCTCCGTCGATGCTCTCGTCGCCCAGCATGACCGCATCGGCGATGAAGGTTTCGTCCCCCAAGGTGAGCATGTCGGGCACCAAGCCGAGCGCCGACGAGATCTCGGCGTCGCGGCCCACCTTGGCCCCCAGCAGCCGATACCAGAGCGGGGCATAGACCGTGGCATAAACGCCATGCAAAACCGCCAGGCTGGATTCCTGGATCTGATTGACCAGCCATTTGGCGCAGTACAAATTGCTGTGCACGGGCCAGCTACCCGGCTTGAGCCGCGGCAACACCGTCCAGCGGATACCGGCCGACAGCAGCGCGGTGCAGACGATCAGCACCCCGCTGGCAGGAAAGGCCAGCACGAAATACTTGACCAGCTGGAACGCCAGCCCGCCATTCTCCAGCAGGGGAAAGTGTTCAGCACTGTCGAACCAGTCGATCAGCATGAAGCTGGGGAACACCGGCAGGAAAAACAGCATGGCGATCAGCAAGGCACCCAACACAAAATACCCGGCTTCGACCTGCAAGCGCCAGCGTGAAACGACAGGCCGCATGGGTCGGGCGGTGTGATCGAACACCCCCACGTCGTGGGCTGGTGAGCCTTTCCAGATGCGCCCTGCGGGCAGGGCTTCACCGTCACTCAGCGCCGACTGGCCTTCAAGGTGGCCGTAGGCGTCGATGCGCGTGTTGCCTTCCAGCACCGCATACGAGCCGACATGGGCCTCACGCTCCAGGGTGATGTGGCCCAGGTGCAGTTCGCCGTGTTCGACCCGGGCATTCTCAAAGTTGGCCGCGTTGCCGATGCTGACGCCGTCTCCGATGGTGAGCAAGTCCGGCGCACGCAGGGTGATCGACCCGATGACAACGTCGCGCCCGACTTTGGCACCCAAGGCCCGCAGCCACCAGGCGTACATCGATGATCCGCTGAGCAAGTAGGCGGGTGCGGCTTCAATCAGCCTGTCCACCAGCCACCAACGAAAATAAGTCATCCCCCAAAGCGGATAACGACCCGGTTTGAGTCGTCCCACAATCAGCCACTTGCCCGCAATGGCCACGACAAATTCGAGCACGGTCGAGAGCAAAAAGGCCCCGACGGAACAGGCGATGGCCACCGCGATCGAGTCCCCCGGTTCGCCTGTGAAGAAGTGATAGGTAAAGAACGGCGCCAGCCACTGCACCATGTGGATCGCCACCAGCACAGGCACGACGGCCGCCTGTGCGGCGCCACACGTCCAGCGCTTGAGCCGTGAGGGGGGCACCCACGTGGTGTCCACCGCCATGGCCGTCTCATGGGCCTGGTCCAACACCTCAGCGATGCGACCGACGTAGCGGTTCTGATAAATGTCGCGCACCGTGACGTGCTCGAAGCGCGGGTCAGCGCGCAAGGCCGAGGCCAGTCGCGCCGCGAACAGGGAGTGACCACCCAGATCCGAGAAGAAATCGGCACCGCGAACGATGGGCTGGCCGGGAAACAGTTTGGCCAAGGCTGCAAACAAGGCTTCCTCGGCAGGCGTTCGTGGTGTGTCGGACCCGCTGGCATCACCCGCAGCGACGGCCAGCGGACGCGCCTTGAGTGCATTGCGGTCGATCTTGCCGGAGGTCAGGCGGGGCATCTCGGCCAGCGGCTCGAAATAACCGGGCACCATGTACGAGGGCAAGGTTTCTGCCAGTACCGCACGCAGCTCCGCACTGGAGCGAGTGACGCCGCCTTCAAACACGAGGAAGGCAATCAGCTGGTCGATGCCCTCTTCTTGCCGCAACACCACGGCGACGGTGCCGACGCCAGGTTGATGCGCCAGCGCGGCTTCAATCTCGCCCAGTTCGACCCGAAACCCTCGGATTTTCAC
>JAZJZP010000407.1:0-2055 GCA_040389805.1 Pseudomonadota bacterium | reverse complement strand
GGAATCCCCTGCCGAGTAATCCGTGCTGCCACGCGTCATAATCTGACAAGAGAACGCATCAAATTTTGAAAGGAACACACCATGTCTCGTGAAGTCGTCTTTCTGGGCGCTGCCCGTACCGCCATTGGCTCTTACGGTGGCTCGCTCAAGGATGTCCCTCCCGCCGATCTGGGCGCCCTGGTCATCAAGACCGCCCTGGAGCGCTCGGGTGTCCAGGCCAAAGACGTGGGCCACGTGGTCGTGGGTCATGTGATCCCCACCGTGCCGCAAGACGCCTACATCAGCCGCGTCGCCGCCCTGAACGCCGGTGTACCCCAAGAGGTCCCCGCCTTCAACGTGAACCGACTGTGCGGTTCGGGTCTGCAGGCCATCGTGTCGGCAGCCCAGTCCATCCAGTTGGGTGACTGCGACGTGGCCATCGGCGCCGGTGCCGAATCCATGAGCCGTGGCGCTTATCTGGTGACCAGCAACCGCTGGGGCGCTCGCATGGGCGACGTCAAGATGCTGGACTTCGTGCTGGGCGCCCTGCAGGACCCACGCATGCACATCCACATGGGCATCACCGCTGAAAACGTGGCCACTCGCTACGAGATCACCCGCGAGCAGCAAGACGCCTATGCCGTGCAGTCGCAGCAACGCGCTGCCAAGGCACAGGCCGCTGGTTACTTCAAGGAACAGATCGTCCCCGTCGAGATCAAGACCCGCAAGGGCGTGGTGCTGTTCGACACCGACGAAGGCGTCAAGGCCGACACCACCGTCGACGCACTGGGCAAAATGAAGCCCGCCTTCAAGAAGGAAGAAGGCACGGTCACCGCCGGCAACGCCTCGACCTTGAACGACGGCGCTGGCGCTGTGGTGATGGCCTCGGCCGAGAAGGCCAAGGCCCTGGGCCTCAAGCCCCTGGCCCGTCTGGTGTCCTACGGCCACGCGGGTGTCGAGCCCGAGTACATGGGCATCGGCCCGGTGCCCGCTTCGCGCAACGCCCTGGCCAAGGCCGGTTTGACCGTGGCCGACATGGACCTGATCGAAGCCAACGAAGCCTTTGCCGCCCAAGCCTGCGCGGTGTCCAAAGAGCTGGGCCTGGACAACGAGAAGACCAACCCCAATGGGTCGGGCATCTCGCTGGGTCACCCCGTGGGCGGCACCGGTGCCATCCTGGTGACCAAGGCCATTTACGAGTTGCAACGCACTGGCGGCCGCTACGCCTTGATCACCATGTGCATTGGCGGTGGCCAAGGCATTGCGCTGATCATCGAGCGCCTGTAACCCTCAGGTCAACGCATGACATGAAAGAGGCTCCCTGGTGGAGCCTCTTTTTTATGTGCTCGACTCCGTCAAAGGCTTGCGCCTGACCAAACGAGCCGTGACCTGCACCAGGTCATCCACATAGGTGAACACCACCGGGATGACCAGCAAGCTCAAGAAGGTGGACGTGATCAACCCGCCGATCACGACGATGGCCATGGGCGAGCGAAAGCTCGGGTCCACGCCAATGCCCAAAGCAATCGGGACCATGCCCGCGCCCATCGCGATGGTCGTCATGATGATGGGCTGGGCTCGCTTGCGGCAGGCATCGACCACGGCTTCCCAGCGCGACAAGCCGTGCTCGTTGCGCGCAATCAGCACATAGTCCACCAGCAGGATCGAGTTCTTGGTGGCAATGCCCATCAGCATGATCAGGCCGATCATGGAGGGCATCGACAGCGCGGTCTGCGTGACATACAAGGCCACGAAGGCGCCGGGGATGGACAGCACCAACGCCGCCAAGATGGTGATGGGCTGCACAAAGCCCTTGAACAACAACACCAGCACCACGTAGATGCACAGCACGCCGGTCATCATGGCCAGGCCAAAGCTGGCAAACAGGTCGCCCATGGCCTCGGCATCGCCCACCGTCGACTGCGTGATGCCCGGAGGCAGGTTGCGCAAGCTGGGCAGGGCCAAGGCGGTTTTCTCGACCTCACCCAAGGGCTGCTGGTTCAACTCGATCTCGAAGTTGATGTTGCGCTGGCGGTCGTAGCGGTCGATCTGGGCGGGGCCGCTGTCCATCGTCAA
>JAZJZP010000406.1:16217-18224 GCA_040389805.1 Pseudomonadota bacterium | reverse complement strand
TGGCCCAGTCGGTCATTGATGCGCTTGAAGTAGTCAATGTCCACCATCAGGACTGAAAACGGCTCACCAAAGCGATGCAGCCGCTGCGCTTCGCGCTCCATCAGGTATTCAATGGCCCTGCGGTTCAATAAGCCAGTGAGGGCGTCGTGGTGCGACAGGTGCTCCAGGCGGTGCACCAGCCGTGTCAACACAATGTAGCCCAGTAAAAAAGTGGACAGGATGGAGGCGGTCACGCTGACAAAGGTCAGGCCAGACAGCATTTGATCTTTGGGGATCTGAAGCCAGGACCAGTGAATGGATGGTGTTAACTCTGTCGCGATCAGACCCACAAAGAGCAGCCCGACCACGCTCAACAACCCCGAAAGGATCCAGGCGACTCCCTTGGGGTATTCGGTTTGCAATGGTTCAAAGCACTCGCGCACGGTGCGCCAAAAAACGCCACAAATGGCCATGCTGCTGATCACAAGGCCTGCCGTGCGCCAACCCATGGGCAGACACAGGCCCAAGCAGAGTGCCGTTGTGCCCAGTCCGACCAGCAGGTGGCTGCCATCGGTGTGCCGCAGCTTCAAAAAGGACTGTAGTCCGCGCCTCAGCGAAATCGCGCCATGCAGCACCAGCGTGCTGGCCAACAGCAGTTGCGCCAGGTTTTTCTGATCCTCGTTGAGCACGATGAGGGCGAGGGCCAGTCCATTGGCCAAGCTGGTCAGGAGCCAGTGCATCGCCGCTTTGCTCGACAGCCCGAGCCAAGTCCCTGCGGTCCACCACACCAAGGTGGTCAGGCTGTGCGTGAGCACGACAAGGGCCAAAAGCAGGTGACGAACTTCCATGGTGAGTGCTTAACGAGCCACCTTGTCGCTGAGAATACAGGGCCAACCCTGCAACCTCAACGGGCACTGCGTACGCGCAGGCCCGTAACAGGCCAAAATAGACGGCAATCTGCAGGACTTCATATGCTTATCGACTTCTTCTTCGCGTTGCGTTCAGCTCGGCTGCCGGTGACCATCCCGGAATATCTAAGTTTGCTCGAAGCCATCAAGCTTGAGGTGATCGAACCCTCAGTGGATCAGTTCTACCACCTGGCGCGCATGACGCTGGTAAAGAATGAGACCCATTTTGACAAATTTGACCGGGCTTTTGCCACGTACTTCAAGGGCGCGTCCGAGTCGGTCGACCTGACCCGCGAAATACCGCTGGAATGGCTGCGCAAGCGCTTCGAGCGTGAACTCAGTGCGGCCGACAAGGCCGCCATTGAAGCGATGGGCTGGGACAAGCTCATGGATCGCCTCAAAGAGCTGTTTGAAGAGCAAAAAGAGCGGCATGAAGGCGGCAACAAGTGGATCGGAACGGGCGGCACCTCGCCGTTCGGAGCGCATGGCTACAACCCGGAGGGCATCCGAATCGGTCAGGACCAGTCTCGCCACCGCAGCGCCGTCAAGGTGTGGGACAAGCGCGAGTTCAAGGATTACGACGATTCCGTTGAACTGGACACCCGAAACATCAAGGTGGCTTTGCGGCGTCTGCGCAAGTTTGCGCGCCAAGGCGCTGAAAGCGAGTTTGCCCTGGACGCCACCATCCAGGCCACCGCCGCCAATGCCGGCATGCTGGACATCAAGATGGTGCCCGAGCGTCACAACACCGTCAAAGTGCTGTTGCTGATGGACGTGGGCGGTTCGATGGACGACCACATCCACCGTGTCGAAGAGATGTTCTCGGCGGCCAAGAGCGAGTTCAAGCACCTGGAGTTTTACTACTTCCACAACTGTGTCTACGACTTCATGTGGAAGAACAACCATCGGCGCTACTCCGAAAAAATCCCCACCTGGGACATCATTCGCAAGTACAACAAAGACTATAAATTGATCTTTGTGGGCGATGCCACCATGAGTCCCTATGAAATCTTGCAGGCAGGCGGCAGTGTTGAGTACAACAATGAAGAGGCTGGTGCCGAGTGGCTGCAGCGCCTCACGCATGCTTTTCCGCACCATGTCTGGATCAACCCGGAGCCTG
>JAZJZP010000406.1:14847-16207 GCA_040389805.1 Pseudomonadota bacterium | reverse complement strand
CGGAGCCTGCTGGCGTGTGGGGCTACCGTCAGAGCATTTCGATCATGCAGCAGCTGATGGGCAACCGCATGTTCCCTCTGAGCCTGCAAGGGCTGGAAGGCGCGATGCGATTGCTGAGCAAATGATTCGTGCCTGGCTGCTGGGTGTAGGTGGCACGGCCCTGGCGGTCGCTGGCGTGGGGGCTCAGCCCGTGGAGTCGGGCTCGAATGTGCTGGCCGCGGCGCCCGTGCAGACGGCGGCCAGTGCTCCGCAGGCCGGGGGCACCACTGCGGCCCCCAGAGTGCGGCGTCCTCCACCGGCCTGGAGCCTGGAGATCGAAGCACCCGGTGACCTGGATGACCTGCTGCGCAGCTACCTGGATCTGGCCCGTTTCCAGGAGGAGTCCGTTGGCAGCAGCGCAGGCGAGACGCCCACCGTCATCAGCCGCAGCGAGTTGCGGCGCCTGGTCGCGGCAGCACCCGATCAGGCGCGTGCCTTGCTCGAAGCGGAGGGCTATTTTTCAGCGCAAATTCGCGCCAGCGTGAGTGACGAAGTCGTGGGCCAACCCACCCTGATCACCTTGGTGGTGGACCCTGGGCCCAAGACCCATGTGAATCGTGTCCAGATGGTCTTTGAAGGCGAGCTCGATACGCTGTTGTCCAAAGACGACCCTGAGGCCAAGGCCCTGGTGTCTGAGTTGGACGACCATTGGGCGCTGCCGCAGGGCGAGGTCTTCAAGCAGGTGGATTGGTCCGCCGCCAAAAACGGCATGCTGGCTCGCATGCGCGCTCAGGGCTACCCCATGGCCACCTGGAGCGGCACCTCCGCCACGGTGGATGCGCAGGCGCAAACGGCTCAACTGTTCGTGGTGGCCGACAGCGGGCCGGCCTTTTATTTTGGCGATGTCTACATCGAAGGGCTGAATGCGCAACGTGCCTCGACGGTGAGCAACCTGGTGACGTTCGTCAAGGGTCAGCTCTACCGAGAGCAGGCCTTGCTGGATTTTCAAGAGCGCTTGCAAAAGCTCAACTTGTTCGACAGCGTTTTTGTGACGCTCAATCCTGATCCCGCCCTGGCCGCCGCGGCGCCGGTCACAGTTCAGGTGCGTGAGTTGCCGCTGCAAAACGCCACCCTGGGCATTGGTGCGAGCAGCGACACGGGGCCTCGCATCACGGCCGAGCATCTGCACCGGCGCTTCATGGGTTGGGACTGGCTGGCCAAGACCAAGCTCCAGTTGGGTCGAGATGAGTCCAACTTTCTAGTGGATCTGATTTCGCATCCTCTGCCAGGGAGGCGTCGCTGGCTGGCATCTACCCAGTTGTCTCGCGTGGAGGACTCGCTCAAGGCCGTCACCACCAGCGAGCGCTTGCGCTTGGGCCAA
>JAZJZP010000406.1:8976-14837 GCA_040389805.1 Pseudomonadota bacterium | reverse complement strand
AGGGGAGCGGCTGGAACGCACCCGTTATGTGGAGTTCCAGCAAGCCGAGGTGGCGGATCAGTCGGGCCATACCGTGTCAAAGGCTTCGGCTTTGAGCGGCACCTATCAATGGATCTGGCGCCATGTGGACCATCAACTCCTGCCCACCAGGGGCATCACCGCCATTTGTGCGCTCAGCGGCGGTCACAGCTTTGCGGCGCTTGAAAACTCGGGCTTCTTTGGTCGCGCTTATGGCCGTCTGGTCTGGTACCGGCCTTTGCCTTGGGGCTGGTTTTCTTCGACACGGGTCGAGGCGGGACGGGTGCTGGCGTCGGAGGCGGTCAGCGTCCCCGATCCCTTGCTCTTTCGGGCGGGTGGGGACGAGTCGGTGCGTGGCTACAGCTACCGTGAGTTGGGAGTCCAGGCCGATGGCGTGACCGTGGGGGGGCGCGCCATGGGCACGGCCAGTGTGGAGGTGGCGCACCCGATCCTGGCACGGTTCCCGAGCATCCAGGGGGCTGTTTTCATGGACGTGGGCGGTGTGGCCAACCAGTTTGCCGATATCCAGGCCCACCGAGGGTATGGGGCCGGCTTGCGTTGGCGCAGTCCTGTGGGGCCCTTGCGCCTTGACTTGGCGTACGGTGAGCAAAGCCGTTCGATCCGACTGCATTTCAGTGTGGGGATCTCGCTGTGATGAGCGTTCATCAAGCTTGGTCACTGGTGCAGGCGCTGTTTTGGCGCTGGTGGGTGGCCCTGTGTGTGATCGTCGTCTTGGTGCTGGCGGTGACCGGCACCTGGTGGGCCTTGCACCAGGCGGGGCCGACCGCTCGTATCTTGTCCTGGTTGCCCGGTGTCACCGTGGTCGAACCTCGGGGTGGCTTGCTGGGGGACTTCAGTGCGCAGCGCCTGGAGATCCGTCTGCCCCGACAGTCTTTGTTGACCCTGATCGAACCCCATTGGAAGGGCTTGACCGTTCGCCACGACCCCTCGGCGGCATGGTCGGTGGGGGTGGATGTGACGTCGCTGGAGGCGCGTCGCGCTGACCTGCATTGGGTGTCGGCCCCGGTACCGGCCAAGCCCGCGCCGTCTCGTGCGCCGCAGAACCTGGATCTGCCCGTGTCGGTGCGCATCGGCTTGCTGCGGGTCGGGGCGGTGCACAGCAATTTGTGGGCCCCCCAGGTCATTGAAAACGTGGACCTGCAGCTGTCGTTGCAGGGGTCGTGCGCAACGACCTTGTGCCACCGGGTGGTGCTCAAACAGGCGGACGTGCACGGGTGGTCCCTGCAAGGACTCGCCACGGTGAAGACGCGTCAAGACCTGGCGCTCGACTTGGCGCTGCAAGCCCGGCGCCGCTCGCTAGGTGACGGAGACCGTGTCGGCATCGGACAGGCTGATCTGACACTGCAAGGGCCCTTGTCCAAGTTAAGCGCCAGTGGGCAGGTGCATGTGGGTGAGGGTTTGGCGACGGCTCAAAGTCTGGTCGTGTCGGGCGACGTGACGCCTTTTGAGTCGTGGCCTGTGTCGCGTTTGGCGCTGCAAACCAAACAGTTTGATTTGGCGTTGCTGTGGCCCTCCTTGCCGCAAACCGCGTTGTCTGGGCAGATCCTTGCGCAGCCGACGGCGGCCACGGCGAAGCGCGCGGTGCCTGATCTGACCGTCGACGTGGCCTTGGACAACGCCCTGGCAGGCCCTTGGGATGCGGCTCGTTTGCCGATCCAGCGCGTGGCGGGGCGGGTTGAGTTGCCCATTGCGCAGGCGGGTGCCAAGGGGGGGCAACTTGCCAGCCTGGGGCAGACCGGACAAGTGGCCTTGACCTTGACCATGCCTCGAACCTCATCGCGTGGCCCGGGCACCGTGGCGGTGAGCGGAGGGTGGGATCTGCAGACCCCGCAGAAAACCAATCTGCGTGCGGACATTCAAGGACTGGAGCCGCAAGCGCTGGATGGGCGCGCGCCCCCCCTGCAACTGCAGGGGTATGTCACCGTGCGATCAGCGCCTGCGCCAGCGCCCACGCCAGGGCACACCATCCAGGAGACAACCTGGGAGCGTTGGGCCGTGGCGGCTGAACTGGCCGGGCAATTCAACCCGGCACCGGGTGCGCCCCCTCAGCCTTTGTCATTGACCCTGTCCGGGTATTGGTCGCCAGCGCTGGCCGAAGTCAGTGCCTTGAGTCTGCGCTCCGGGGCGGCCCAGGCCAAGCTCACCGCGCGTGTCGAACAGCCCATGGGCTCGGCGTGGCGTGCCCGGGGTCAATTGGCCATGACCGATTTCGATCCTCAGTTGTGGATGCCGTGGCCTGCCATGGCCAAGGGCACGCATCGCCTGCAAGGCGAGATGACGTTTGATGTGGACGCACAAGCGCAGGGACAGATCAGTGGTCAGCTGAACCACAGCCAGTTGGCGGGAGTGCCACTGGAGGGGCAGTGGCTTTGGAAAGCCCCCGTCGGGCAGCCCGACACGAACCTCAAGGTGGACCTGACGGCGGGGGGCAATCAACTGGCCTTGCAAGCGGTATTGCCGCTGGCTCGGCCCGAGGGCGGTGGCGCGGCCTTGCCTGAAGATCGCCCTCAGCACTGGCAACTGCAAGCGCAGGCCAAGGCGCTGCAAGCCTTGCAGCCGATCACGCAATGGTGGGGCTGGCATGGCTTGCAAGGCCAGGCGGTGGGCAACCTCAGCGTGGACGGCATCTGGCCTGCCGTGGCCACACAAGGGCAACTGGATCTGACGGGGTTGCAGGTGTACTCGCCCGGCAACACGGTGTACAGCGCGGCGCAGGTGCAGGGACACTGGCGTTTGAACATGGGCAGCCTGTCGGCCCCAGCACAAGCGCAGTGGACCATCAAGCAAGGCCGGGTGGGTGCCACCCAGATTGAGCAATGGGCGCTGTCACTGGAGGGCAGCGCGCAGTCGCACCGGCTGACGGCTCAGGGGGACGTGAGGGTGCCCGGCAAAGCGGGTGCGACCGTAGCGCCACCGCGTGTGCATCTGGATCTGGCCCTGCAAGGCCGTTGGCTGGAGGCCGCCAAAGGCTGGTCCGGGCAGGTGCAGCGCTGGAGCGCCGTGACCGTGGAGGCCTCACCGCGCACCTTGTTGTCCGCGGATCAGCCGCTGGATGTCGCTTGGGCCCATTCGGAGATCGACAACCTGTTGAGCGTCAGTCCGGGTCGGGTGAGTGTGTTGGGCGTGGCCGTGAAAATTCAAAGCTTGCGCTGGCAGGTGCCGCATCAAACGGGGACGAGTGGTGGGAACGTTGACGTGTCCATGGAGGTCGAGCCTTTGAAGTTGGCTGACGCCCTGGCCCGCATGCAGCCGCAAGAAGGGTGGGGTGGTGACATGGTGGTGGCGGGGCAATTGCACATTCGCCACAACCCGCAACAGCCTTGGCAGGTCGATGCCTTCCTGGCCCGTCAAGGGGGCGATCTGACCTTGTCCGAACCCGCCATTGTGGGCGGCGGTGTTCAAACCCTGGGCATTCGCCAGGCCCGCGTGGAGCTCAAGGCCAAAGAGGGCGTCTGGACATTGGTCGAGCAGCTTGACGGTCGGGTGCTGGGCAACGTGACCGGCCAGCAAACGGTGAAGACCAGCTCACCCGATCAATTGCCCGCGCTGAATGACCGAGTTTCAGGCTCCTTGGACGTCAAGATCGGCAATTTGCGCCCATGGGGGGTCTGGGCACCTGCTGGGTGGCGACTGTCGGGGCAACTGGAAGGCCAGGCCGTCATCGCGGGCACCTTGGGCGCGCCCGAGTACAAAGGGCAACTCAGCGGGCAGAACCTGGGGGCGGTGCATACCCTGCTGGGCGTCAACCTCACCGATGGTCAGTTGCTGCTGGCCTTGCAGGGGGACCAGGCACGTTTGACGAAGTTCACCGCCAAAGGAGGGGGCGAGCGCGGCGGCGTCATCTCGCTGGAGGGGGATGCCGTGTTGGGCACCGAGCCTCAGGCCCACCTGAAGTTGCAGGCTGATCACTTTGCCTTGTTGCAGCGGGTGGACCGCCGTGCGGTGATCAGCGGGCAGGCCCAGTTGACCCTGGGCGCCGAAGACATCAAGGTCGATGGGCGCCTGTTGATTGATGAAGGCTTGATCGACATCAGCAAGGCCGATGCGCCGACGGTGGGCGATGATGTGAACGTGATCAATCGACCGGGTGAGCTGCCCGACGAGACCGAACCCAGCGGCACGGGTAGCGGGGCGGGCACCAAGCGCAAACTCCAAGTGGCGGTGGATGTGGACCTGGGACAAAAGTTGCGGCTCAAGGGGCGGGGTCTGGATGCCCGGTTGGTGGGCAATCTGCGCCTGACGACGCCCAATGGCCGTCCGGCCATGCACGGTGTGATCAAGACGGCTTCAGGTTCGTACGTGGCTTACGCGCAAAAGCTGATCATTGAGCGCGGCTCGCTGGCCTTCTCCGGCACCATCGAGAACCCGCGCCTTGACATCCTGGCCATGCGTGCCCAGTCGCCGATGGCCTCCTCCGATGACGTCAAGGTGGGAGTCACCATCACGGGCACGGCGCAAGATCCGCGTGTCCGCCTGTATTCGGACCCCAGCATGTCGGAGACCGAAAAGCTCTCGTGGTTGATCCTGGGCCGGGGTGCGGCGGGTTTGGGCGGCGCCGACATTGGCTTGCTGCAGACCGCTGCATCGGCCCTGCTGGCGGGTGAAGGTGGCTCGCCCAAAGACTCGGTGTTGTCCGCCATTGGTCTGGATGACCTGTCGGTGCGCCAGACCGGCGGCGAGGTGAGGGAGACCATCGTCAATGTGGGCAAGCAAATCTCACGCTCTTGGTACGTCGGCTACGAGCGCAGTCTCAATGCCACGGCGGGCAATTGGCAGGTGATCTACCGGTTGGCACAACGGTTCACGGTGCGTGCCCAGGCCGGACAAGACAGTGCGCTGGATCTGATCTGGGCGTGGCAGTTTGACTGAATCAGCGAATCTTGCCCAATAAGGTTTCGACCTGTGTGAGCACTTGGCTTCGGTCCGGTGCGCCGTCGCCTTGGTCGCCCGTTTGGGGCTCCAGCTGTTGCTCGATGAAGCGCATCGTCAGGCGCACATAGGTGCTGTCCAGCGCCTTGCGCACGGCCGCCATCTGGGTGGCGACGTCCAGGCAAGACTCCCCGTCCTCGATCATGCGCTGAATGCCGCGCAATTGCCCTTCGGCGCGTTTGAGGCGGTTGATCAGGTCGGCGCGGTTCTTGTCGTTGTTCAGTGCGGCCATGGTGGGTTGCCTGTGGTCATCGACCTGCAATTAAAACGCTCGATTGTGGCTTGCCCGGGTCATAGAACACTTTCACCTTGCCTCCCACCGGGAAGGGTGCCAATGTGGCCAGGGCCTCTTGTTCACTGAAATAGCGTCGGCCAAAGACCTGCAAGCGGTTGTTTTTGTACTCGATCCCGTTGACGCTGTAGCGGTAGAGCACGTCCACGTCCCACTCGTGGGAGGGCGTGCCTGCGCCATCGCCGCTGTCATGGAGCGATCGCGGTCGCGATTGCAGCATCTCGCCCTCGGTTGTGGGCCACTGCGGGCTGGCGCGGCTGATCTGGTAGGCCCGCCACGCGAGGGCGCCAAACAGCATCACAAAAGCAATCAGCAGGTATTTTCCGAGGTCGTCACTCATGGAGCGGATTGTCGCGCGAAGATACGGCCCTGTTTTGATTCGTCTTTGAAAGCGTGTTGAAGAATGTCTGCCAGCCCCTTTTATGCCCACCTGTCGCGCCTACGCTTCATCAAGCGTTGGGGTTTGATGCGCAACGCCGTTGAAGAAGACGTGGCCCAGCACAGCTGGGACGTGGCCGTGCTGGCCCATGCGCTGGCCGTGATTCGGCGCGACGTGCTGGGCGTGCCGGTCGACCCCAATTCAGTCGCCACCCGGGCGCTT
>JAZJZP010000406.1:4685-8966 GCA_040389805.1 Pseudomonadota bacterium | reverse complement strand
GATGCGGATGGCGACGCGCGCCACCGTGCCGGCGTCGCGCGCGATCGCGGCGATGCGCTCCACTTCGCCGGGCGACTCCGCGTTGATCGCTTTCACGCCGAGCGTCACGGCGCGCTGCAACTCGACGGGCGACTTGCCCACGCCGGTCAAGTACTCGCCCGCCATGAAGCATGCTTCAGCCAATCTGGAGAGCGAGATCAGCGCAGAGATGCTGGGGCTGCTGCCCGAGGTGCTGAAGCCGGCCCTGCAAAGCGTCATGGACCATCAGCAGTGGCCCGAAGACGAGGCCATTTTGATCAAAACCGCCGATCGCTTGGCCGCCTGGCTCAAATGTCGCGCCGAACTGCGCTACGGCAACCGCGAATTCGAGCAAGCCGCCCAGCAGATCGAAGGCAAACTCAACGCCGTGATGACCCCGGAGTTGAGGTATTTTCTGGATCACTTCGGCCCGGCGTTCGAGTTGACGCTGGATTCATTGATGTGCGGGGATTGACCCGGTCAGGCGTGCCGAGTTCGGATCGCACGCACGGCGCGGCGCTTGATGAACTCGGCACTGAACAGATAGCCCACGACCAGCAATGAGATCCCGCCCAGCATGGTCGGGGACGGGGCCTCGAACCCCATCCACGACCCAAACGGCGTGAACGGAATGACGATGGCCACGACCAGTGCCAGCAGCGACGAGATCGTCAGCGCGGGACGTGGCCAGTCCTTCCAGGGGCGTCCATTGGTGCGGATGATGAAGATCACCAGGATCTGTGTCGCCATCGACTCCAGAAACCAGGCCGTCTGGAACTGGCTGGGCGTGGCATGCAGCAGCCAGATCAAGCCGCCAAAGGTGAGCAGATCAAACACCGATGAGACCGGGCCCATGATTCCGGCAAAACGGATCAGGCCCTTCATGTCCCATACCTGCGGCTTGATGATGGCGCTGTGGTGTACCGAGTCAAAAGGGATGCCGATCTCGGAGCAGTCGTACAGCAGGTTGTTCAGCAGGATCTGAATCGGCAGCATGGGCAAGAAGGGCAAAAACAACGAGGCCACCGCCATCGACAGCATGTTGCCCACGTTGGAGCTGGCGCCCATGCGCACGTACTTCAAAATGTTGACGAAGGTGCGCCGGCCTTCCAGGACGCCATCGGCCACCACGGCCAAGTCCGAGTCGAGCAAGATCATGTCGGCGGCGGCCTGGGCCACCCCGGACGCCCCTTCGACGGACAGGCCAATGTCGGCGACTTTCAAGGCCGGGGCATCGTTGATGCCATCGCCCAGAAAACCCACCACAGCACCCCTGGCCTGAAGCGCCTTGACGATGCGGGATTTTTGGTCCGGCGCCAGGCGGCCATAGGCATCCACCTCTTGCACTTGCACGGCCAGGGCCTCGTCACTGAGGTGGGCCATGTCGGTGCCTGACAGCACTTTGTGGGCGTTGAGCCCGACCAGCGCGGCCAGGTGTTTGACCACCACGGGGTCGTCGCCCGACAGCACCTTGAGCCGCACCCCAGCATGGGCCAAGCGGGCAATCGCCGCCGTTGCGGTGTCTTTTGGCGGGTCGGCAAAGGCGCAAAAACCTTCGAACACAAGGGCCGTCTCGTCGCTGGACTGAACCTCATGAGAGGCCCCCGTCCAGGGTTTGGAGGCGATGGCCACGGTTCGCAGGCCGTCTTGCGCCAAGGCGTGTACTTGCGCAAGCGCTTGGGCCTGTTTGGCCTCGTCCATCGGCCCCACCGACGTGCCGTCCCGTTGTTGCGTGCACAAGGCCAGCACGGCTTCGGGGGCGCCCTTGACGATCAAGGTCAAGCCCTCGGGGCCCTGCGCCAGCACGGAGCCGATGCGCCGGGTGAAGTCAAAGGCCTGGCGGCCCATCATGTGCCAGCCCTGGTCCGCCTCGGGGGCACCGGCCATCAACGCCGTGTCCAAGGCACCGCGGTCCCCGCCTAATTTTGCCGCGATGGCACCCAGTTGTTCGGCACGCGGGTGATCGGTGCCATTGGGGGCGATGCTGCGCGCCAGCGTGATGGTGGCCGAGGTCAGGGTGCCGGTTTTGTCGGTGCACAGCACGGTCATGGCGCCCAGGTCATGGATGGACGCCAGCCGTTTGACGATCACCTTTTTCTTGGCCATGCGCAGGGCGCCGCGAGACAAGGTGACGGTCGTGATCATGGGCAGCAACTCGGGCGTCAGCCCAACGGCCAGCGCCACGGCAAACATCAGAGACTCCAGCACCGGACGGCCAAACAGCATGTGGGTGGCCAACACCACGACGACCAGGCCCAGGGTGAGCCGGGCCATGACCAAGCTGAAGGTGTGCAGGTCACGCTGAAAAGGCGAGGGTAGTTGTGCTTCGGACAGCGCCGAAGCGGCCGCACCGAACAAGGTCGCGGGGCCGGTGCCCACGGCCAGCGCCAGGGCTTCACCGGTTTGCGCGACGGCGCCGCGAAACAAGGCGTTGCTGGCCTCGGCGGCCGATTCGGTCGTGACGACCCCGGGGCGTTTTTCAACCGGGTAGGGTTCGCCGGTCAACGCGGCTTCACCGGCGGTGAAGGCATTGCTCTCCAGCACCAGGGCGTCGGCCGGGATGATGTCGCCAGCACGCACCCGCACGATGTCGCCCGGCACCACCTCGTCCACCGGCACGGTCAGGAATTGGCCGTCGCGCTTGACTTCGGCGCGCAAGGCGACGGATCGACGCAGCATCTCGGCCGCCTTGAGGGCCCGGCCCTCTTGCACCGTGTCCAAGCCGATCGAAATGCCCAGGATGGCCACGATGATGGAGCCGCCAATGCCATCGCCGGTCAAGGCCGAGACTAGGCCCGCCAACAGCAGGATCAGCGACAAGGGCTCTTTCAGGCGCCTGAGGATGGCCTGCACATGGCCGACCGGAGGGGCACGCGAGTCTTCATTGCGACCAAACCGTGTCAGTCGATTCTTGGCTTCCAGGCTGCTGAGCCCGTCGACGGTGCAGTCCAGCGAGGCGCACAGGTCCTGTGCGGTCTGCGTCCAAAAAGGAGGGCTGTCATTTCCGTGTGACTCAGACATGTACGGACTCCGTTCAAGTGCTGGGTGCGAGGGCTTTGCCTGCGCCCATTTTTTTGACCAGCTCCAGCGCCAGCAAAACGCCAAAGCCCAGCCCGATGGCCCCCGCGAGCAGGTCGCCTGAGATGGCCCCAAAGTTGAATATGGTGCGCAAGACCGGGATCCAGAGCGCTGCGGCGAGCAAGGCGATGGTGGCCGCCAGCATGCGCCATAAAGCGCGGTTGGGTCGGGCCAAGGCCGAAATCAGCGATGCATCGAACGCGCGGTTGACGATGATCAGACCGAAGTTGGCCACGACCAAGGCCACGAAACTGGCAGCACGGGCCTGGTCTTGCGGTAGACCTCGGTTCAGCAGCAGGATAAAGAAACCGCCCACGGCCAGCAGCACCGTACCGCCTTGAAAGACGCTCCACAACAGCAGCTTGAAGGACAGCAGGGGCGAATCGGCGGCGCGGGGAGGGCGCTGCATCACGCTGCGCTCCGCGGGTTCTGCCTCGAACACGATGGAGCACACCGGGTCGATCACCAGTTCCAAAAAGGCGATGTGCACCGGGTAAAAAATCAAAGGCCAGCCAAACAGCAGCGGCACCAGAGACAGCCCCGCAATCGGGATGTGCACGGCCAGCACAAAGGTGATGGCTTTGCGCAGGTTGTCGTAAATGCGCCGACCCAGGCGTACGGCCCGCACGATGGACGCAAAGTCGTCGTCCATCAAGATGATGCCGGAGGCCTCCCGGGCGACATCGGTGCCGCGACCGCCCATGGCAATGCCGATGTGGGCCGCTTTGAGTGAAGGGGCATCGTTGACGCCATCGCCCGTCATGGCCACCACGTCGCCATTGGCCTTGTAGGCATTGACGATGCGCAGCTTTTGTTCCGGCATGATGCGGGCAAAGACGCGCGTGGTGGCGAGGCGTTCGCGCAGTTGCTCGTCGCTCAGGGTTTGCAGTTCATCGCCCTTGAGCACGCCGCCCGAGGTGTCGATGCCTGCTTGTGCGGCAATGGCCAAGGCGGTGGCGGGGTAGTCGCCAGTGATCATCGCCACCTTGATGCCGGCTGTGCGGCATTCGCGGATGGCGGCTTGCACGCTGGGTCGCAATGGGTCGGCCAGCCCCACCAGACCCAGGAACTCAAAGTCAAAGTCGTGCTGCTGACCGGGCCACTCGGAGCCCTCAAAGTGGGCCTTGGCCACCCCCAGCACCCGCATGCCGCGCGCGGCCATGGCCTCGGCCGATTGGCGCACCT
>JAZJZP010000406.1:0-4675 GCA_040389805.1 Pseudomonadota bacterium | reverse complement strand
GGCCAGTTGTTCTGCCGGCAGGTGGCACAGGTCGGCAATGGCCTCAGGGGCCCCCTTGGCGGCAATGATGTGCGAGGCTTGGTCCGCAGCCTTCCACAAGTGCGACATGGCCAGCATGTCAGGACTCAGGCCATATTCATAGGCCAGCATCCAGGTCGCGTGCAGGTGCTCCGTGTCGCGCAGGTGTTGTTGCCCGAGTTCGACAAAGGCCACCTCCATCGGGTCGAAGGGGTCGACCTCGCTGGCCAGGATGCCGTACTCCATCAGGCGATGCACCTCTTCCGGCAGATCCGCTTGATCCGAGGTCCAGACATGTCCATCGGCCTCCAGTTGGGCAATCGACATGCGGTTGGCCGTCAGCGTGCCGGTCTTGTCGGTGCACAGCACGGTGGCGGCGCCCAGGGTCTCTATGGTGGCCGAGCGCCGTGCCAGCACCCGGTGCTGAGACAAGCGCCACGACCCCATCACCATGAACACGGTCAGGATCAGCAAAAACTCCTGCGGCAACATGGACATGGCCAGGGTGATGCCGGCCAACACGCCATTGAGCCAGTGGCCACGTGTCAACCCAAACAACAGCACGACGATGACGCTGAGCGTCAAGCCCAGCACCGAGAAGATCCGCACCAGTCGACGCATTTGCTGGTTCAGGGGCGTGGCTTCGTCCTTGATCTTGGCCAGTGCGCTGCCGATCTTGCCAATCTCGCTGCGTGCTCCGGTGGCTGTGACTTCGGCCAAGCCTTGCCCACGCACCACCATGCTGCCTGAATAGACAAAGGGCAGGTTGTCGCCCCCAGGGCGCGCAGCGGGCACATTTGCTGTTTGCACCACCTTGCTCACCGAGGCGGACTCGCCTGTGAGCAAGGACTCGTCCGTCATCAGGTCGTTGGCCGACAGCAAGACGGCATCGGCCGGGATGCGCTCCCCTTCGGTCAGGGCAATCAGGTCACCCAGCACCAGGTCGCGGCCTGCCACTTGCTGGCGCAGCCCATCCCGGATCACCGTGGCGCGTGGGCTGGTGAGGTCGCGCAAGGTCTCCAGCACCTTTTCGCTGCGCCGCTCTTGAAAGATGGTGATGCCGATGGTGATGGTGACGAACGCCAGCAACATCAAGGCCTCGCCCAAGTCCCCCAAGGCCAGGTAGATCAGTCCGGCCGCCACCAGCAGCTGAAACATCGGCTCTTTGGCCACTTCGAGGGCGATGTGCAGCAGGTTGCGGCCTTGCGCCTGGCTCAGTTCATTGGGGCCATCGCGCTCCAATCGGGCTTGGGCCTCTTGTTGGCTCAAACCAGCGTTGGTGGAGGGGGATGGACGGTCGGCCATGAGAGGGGTCCTTGGGGCGGCTATGCTTGTACCCATGAACGATACCCTCTTGCTTGACCCCTCTTTTGATAAACCTGAAGCTTTGGCCCAAGTGCTGGAAGCCCACCCCGATTACCGGGTGCTGCGCCGCCTGGTGCCCTTGACCAAATTCGGCCACAAGGCGCAGGGCGCCAAGGCACGGGTGCTGATTTTGGACACCGAAACCACCGGGCTGGACTGGCGCAAGGACAAAATCACCGAACTGGCCTTGCTGCTGGTCGAGGTGGATGTCGAGGCGGGCCTGCCCATCAAGGTGCTGGAGGTCTACGACGAGCTGGAAGACCCCGGCATGCCCATCCCGGACGTGGCCAAACGCGTCACCGGCATCACCGATGAAATGGTGAGCGGCAAGCGCCTGGATGAGGCGCGCATTGCGGGCTTGCTGGAGGGCGTGTCCTTGGTCATTGCCCACAACGCCCGTTTTGACCGCGCCTTTGTGGAGACCCGTCTGCCCGCATTTGCCGCCTTGCCCTGGGCCTGCTCGCTGGCCGAGATCGATTGGAGCGAAGAGGGGCGCGGCTCAGCCAAGCTGGAGTTTTTGGCTTCCGAGCTGGGCTGGTTTTACGACGCCCACCGAGCCGAGATGGACTGCCACGCCTTGCTCGCTGTGCTGCGCGCTGACCTGCCGCGCTCGGGCATCACGGGCTTGAAGGCCTTGTTGCTCAGCGCCCAGACCACCAGCTACAAGGTGATGGCCACAGGCTCGCCGTTCGATTCCAAAGACACCCTCAAAGAGCGCGGCTACCGCTGGGATGCCGAACGCAAGGTCTGGCACACCAGCGTGTCCGATGCCAAGGCGCTGGACGAGGAGTGTGCGTGGCTCAAGGCCTCCGTTTACGGTGGACGCGCGGCGCGCATCGAGATCGAGCAGCTCAGTGCGCAAGACCGCTTCGCCCCCCGGCCCGGCGTGGCACAAACGCGTGCGCTATAAGGTCTTAGCGCAGACGTTGCGCCCCCATTGGTCATAATTCACATCGTTCTGGGAGATTTTTATGGCTCTGACCGTCCTGCATACCGTCATCGATAAGTTAGCGCTTGCCCCTGGTGTGCGCCACATGCGCGAGCGCGCTAACGACAAGAGTTTCCTGGGCAACGTTCGCAACAACTTTTTTCGTGGTGTCTTCGACAGCTTTGAAGCCGCGGCTGACGCCGTGCCGCGCAACCGTCCGCAGGGCTACGACAACGAAGATGCTTCGTCGATGTACCGCGACATGATGGCTCAGGTCTACGACTACGACTACCCGTCGATGTTCTGGCTCCAGCGCTCATTTGCCGAAGGATTTCGCAAGGTGTTCGACTTGGGTGGTCACGTTGGGATCAAGTACTACGCCTTCAAACAGAACATGCACTTCAACGATGACGTGCGGTGGATGGTTGGTGACGTGCCCCTCATTGCCGCTCAAGGGCGGGCCATTGCGCTGCAAAAAGGTGAAAGCGATCGGTTGACCTTTGCCGATACCTTGGACGAGATGGATGGTTGTGATGTGCTGTTTGCCTCTGGCAGTCTCCAGTACCTGCCCAAAACCTTGGCGCAACTCCTGGAGGGGCTTGATCAGCGTCCCCGGCGCATCATCGTCAATATCACGCCTATTCATGATGAGACCGCCTACTTCACGGTCAACAGCATCGGGGTGGCGTACTGTCCCTATCGGGTTCAACAGCGCGACACGTTCATCCGTGAAGTGCAAGACCAGGGCTATGTACTGCGTGGTGCGTGGCTGAATCAAGGCAAGACGCTTGAGCTACCGTTCAACGAGGGCTATGGTTTGAGCGCCTATTCCGGGTTTTGCTTCGACGTTGTCTAGACTTGGTCAGCATGGGACAATAGGGGCTACATGCCCCATACCAAAACAGACGCCAAACCGGCCACCAAAGCACCTCACATGGTGCTCCCCCTTCCGAAGCACGCCAACCGAGTCCCCTCGCACCTCAGCCCCGAGCAGGTCGAGCGCATCCGGCAAGCGGCCTACAACCTGCCTCAGGTTGTCAAGCCCGCCGACTTCATCCCTGAAAACACCCCCGGCTTCGAGTCCTACCTCGACAACCAGGGCTTGATCCTGCTGCAAAAGTCCGTGCCAGGCGCCCGGCCCAGCCGTTGGATCGCCCCGGAGTTGATGGACGAGGCCCTGCTGCACCTGGACGCCCTTGGCAAGGACTCACAAGGTGGACGCGGTGCGCGCGCCATCATGACCGAGCGCTCCGCCACGCTGGACGCCCTGGGCGTGTTCCGCAAGGGCAATGGCTGGGAGCGTTTGTGCACCCAGACCTTGCAGGTGGCCAGCCAAGGCTGGCGCATTGCGGTGTCCTTTGTGGTGCCCTTTGATGCGTCCGTGGTCTGGACGTTTTACCGCACGGGAGACAAGGCCTGGCTGGCAGGCGCCCTGGGCGAGCCGCCCGCCTACGAGCATGCGGCCGAGCTGAGTGATCACCTCGACACCCTGGTGTCCCAAGGTGAAGCCTGCAATCCGATGCAGCTGGAGTCCTTGCTGCCGGGCTTGCAGGCCGAATGCTCCACCCCTCTGGAATTGGACGCGCTCAAAGCGGGTTGCACCCGCGCGCTCGACCGTTGGGCACACCGGGTCGACGAGCTCGACACGATGCAAGACCTGAACGTCGAATTGTCGTTCCAGGGCTACCCGGACACCTTCCAGAAGGCGCGCCGTTTGCGCCGCAAGGTGACGCTGTATGTGGGCCCGCCCAACAGCGGCAAGACGCACACCGCTTTTGAACGTCTGGCCAAAGCCGAAAACGGCGCCTACCTGGCCCCGCTGCGCCTGCTGGCGCTCGAAGGCCGTGATCGCCTGGTGGCCCGAGGCGTGGCTTGTTCATTGCGCACGGGCGAAGAAAACGTGCCCGCTGAAAACGCCAAAGTCGTCTCCAGCACCATCGAGATGGTCGGCACCAACGACCCCATCGAAGTGGCCGTGATCGACGAAGCTCAAATGATCTTCGACCCCTACCGTGGCTGGGCGTGGACCCAGGCCATCGTGGCGGTGCCCGCCAAAGAAGTGCTCATCATTTGCTCGGCCTATGCCGTGCCCGCCATTGAGACCCTGTTGGGCTTGTGCGGCGAGACCTGCGAGGTCGTGCACTTTGAGCGCAAACAGCATGTGCAGTTGTTGCCCGGCCCTGTGCCGCTCTCGTCCTTGAAAAAGGGCGATGCGGTGGTGGCCTTCAGCCGGCGCGAAGTGCTGATGTTGCGTGACCAGATTGCGGCCCATGGCCACCCGGTCTCGGTGATCTATGGCGCCTTGCCACCTGAGGTGCGTCGGCGTGAGGCCGAGCGCTTTGCCCAAGGCGAGTCGCACGTGCT
>JAZJZP010000405.1:0-13172 GCA_040389805.1 Pseudomonadota bacterium | reverse complement strand
CGCCCGAGCCGGACTTGGCCCGGCCATCGCCCGCCAAGCCTCGCAATTGCTCCAAGCGCTCGCCAATCTTGATTTCAAGACCACGCGGCACCGGCTGATAGAAGGCCTGCGGTGGCATGCCATCCGGGAAGTAGCGCTCACCCGCCGCGACCGCATCGGGCTCGTCGTGGGCATAACGGTAGTCTTTGCCAAAGCCCAAGTTCTTCATCAGCTTGGTCGGGGCGTTGCGCAAGTGCAGAGGCACCGGTCGGGTCGTGTCTTGTTTGACCCAGGCCCGCACCGCTTTATAGGCGTTGTAGACCGCATTGCTCTTGGGCGCCATCGCCAGGTACACCACGCATTGAGCCAAGGTCAATTCGCCTTCAGGCGAGCCCAAGCGTTCATAGGTTTCTGCTGCATCCAAGGCCATGCGTAACGCACGCGGATCGGCCAAGCCGATGTCCTCACTGGCCATGCGAACCAAGCGCCGCGTGATGTAGCGAGGATCCACACCACCATCCATCATGCGCACCAGCCAATACAGCGCCGCATCCGGGTCCGAACCCCGCACCGATTTGTGCAAAGCCGAGATGGTGTCGTAAAACTGATCCCCACCTTTGTCATAGCGACGCAGTTGCTCACCCAATGACTTTTCAAGCGCAGCCTCGTCAATCACGGCACGGCCCTTGAGCATCTCCACCAGGGTCTCATAGGTATTGAGCAGGCGCCGCGCATCGCCATCCGCATAGGCAATGAGACGCGTGCTGGCCTCGGGCGTCAATGTGGGCCCCTGCAAGGCCTGCTGCCCCCGCGCCAGCAACTGCGCCATGACGTCGTCGCCCATGGACCGCAGCACGTGCACCGTGGCGCGCGACAACAAGGCCGCATTCACCTCGAAGGAGGGGTTCTCCGTGGTCGCGCCGATGAACGTGAACAGGCCCGACTCGACATGGGGCAAAAAGGCGTCTTGCTGCGCCTTGTTGAATCGATGAACCTCATCGACAAACACGATGGTGCCGCGCCCGGCACGCTGCGCCACCAAGGCCTTGTCGACCGCTTCGCGGATGTCTTTGACCCCGCCCAGCACGGCGGAGATGCTCAAAAATTGAGCATCAAACGCTTGAGCCATGAGTCGCGCCAAGGTGGTCTTGCCGACGCCCGGCGGACCCCACAAAATCATGGAGTGCGGGTGCCCGGATTCAAACGCAGCACGCAGAGGCTGGCCAGCCCCAAGTAAATGATCCTGCCCCACGACATCATCCAAGGTGCGCGGCCGCAATCGCTCCGCCAAAGGAACATTCAGTGAAGCCTTCGGCACATGAGCAGACCCCTCGTCAGGCGGGTCCAGGGGCAATGACAAACTTTCTTGCATGCCCGCATTGTCGCCGTAGCGCACTGGCCCCAGTTGATCCACAGAAATATGACACTTTTATTAAGGTAAATCACTAATTTGCAAATAGGCTCATGAGCGCATGCTGGTCAATCCAGCGCAAGCAGTTGGTGGCGCTTAACCAAGACATCGCTGAAACGCGGAGGCCCCTTATGTTGACACTGGCATTGATGACTCTCGTCCTGCTGCCCATCGTGGCTCACCTGCTGGCTCGTGGACGGCACAGCACGTCCGAACTGTCCATGCAGCGACACCATTAAACCCGAGGCCTGCGGTTTGACTAGACAAGTCGCGCCGCAGGTGCCATAATTCGGGTTGACCCGGTAGCGGAATTAATTTTGCACCGAGTTTTCGTTCATCCCCTCTGACCTTTTCAAGCCGAGTTGCCACCGTCGGGTGCCAACTGATAGTCGTGTCTTGAGTCTCGGTTGGCGGCGATGCCGTCGCTTTCCAACCGGCTCTCCGTGGCACCTCAAGCGCCAGCCTTTGCTGATGCGCTCTGCCACGCGATTCGGACACGAATCCACAGCGACCTCACCTGTTCCAGGTTGACCAACTCCGTTGGCACCTGGTTGCAGCGCTTTTGCCTCTGGGCTTTGCCCAGGGACGGCAGCGCTTTGTCTTGGCTTGAAAGTACAGTATGAATCCAGAATTGAATCCCTCCAACGAACCCTCCAAGATTGACGCCCTGGCGCTCCATTTGGACGCGGATGTTGAAGCTGAAACCGACGTCGTCTTGGCTGATCCGACCATTGAAACCGAAGACGGCGTGCGCTTTACGGACCTCGGTCTGAGCGATGCCCTGATCCGCGCCTTGACCGACTCGGGCTACACCAAGCCCACCACGGTTCAGGTTGAGGCCATCCCCCTGGCCATGAATGGCTCCGACCTGAAGGTTGCTTCCAGCACAGGTAGCGGCAAAACCGCCGCCTTCATCCTGCCAGCCCTGGAGCGCATCATTGCCGCCCGTGGCGATGGCAACCGCCGCGAAAAGGGCATGGTCCACGGCCCCCGCATTTTGGTCTTGGCACCTACCCGTGAATTGGCCATGCAAGTGGCCAAGGCAGCCTCTACCTATGGCCGCCACATGCAAGGTTTGCGTGTCGCTACCGTCGTGGGTGGTGTGCCTTACGCTGCTCAGCTCAAGGCTCTGCGTGGCCCCCTGGACGTGCTGATCGCCACCCCTGGCCGTCTGCTCGACCACTTGGGCACCGGCGTGTGCGTGCTGTCCAACCTCGAAGTGCTCGTCCTGGACGAAGCCGACCGCATGTTGGACATGGGTTTCATTGATGACATCGAGTCCATCGCTTCCCAAACACCGGCTGAGCGTCAGACTTTGATGTTCAGCGCGACCTTCGCTGGTCACGTTGGCAAGTTGGCTGCACGCTTGACCCGTGCCGATGCCTTGACGATTGACATCGCATCGCACACCGACAGCCACGAAAACATCGAACAGCGTCTGCACTACGCTGACCATCTGGGTCACAAGAATGACCTGCTGGACAGCCTGTTGACCCAGCGCGATGTGGATCAAGCCGTGATCTTCACCAGCACCCAGCGCGATGCCGACATCCTGGCCGACCGCTTGGCAGACTTGGGCCATGAAGTCGCCGCCCTGCACGGTGGCATGCCTCAAGGTCGCCGCAACCGCGTGTTGCAGGCCCTGCGTCAACGCCAATTGCGCATCCTGGTCGCCACCGACGTGGCCGCTCGCGGCATCGACGTGCCCACGATCACTCACGTGATCAACTACGGCATGCCCATGAAGCCAGAAGATTACGTCCATCGCATTGGCCGTACCGGTCGTGCTGGCCGCAGTGGTTTGGCCGTGACCATCGCTGAACGCCGCGACATCCCCATGCTGCGTCGCATTGAGCGCTACACCACGCAAAACATCCCCGTGGCCACCATTGCTGGTTTGGAGCCCAAGGCCCCAATGCAGTCCACAGGCCCACGCTTTGGCAACAAGCCGATGCCTGGCCAACGCCGCGAAGGTGGTTTTGGTGGCGGCGGTCGCTCATTCGGCGCCCCACGTGAAGGTGGCTTTGGTGGCGGCGGCAATGGCGGTGGCTATCAGAACCGTGACTCGCGCGGTCCTCGTCCTCAAGGCGATGGCGGCTACAACAGCCGTCCCGCTTTCGGCGGCGACAACCGTGGCGATGACCGTGGATCGTTCGGCGACGGCGCTCCCCGCTTTGGCGACAACCGTCCGGCATTTGGCGACAACCGCCCTTCGTTCGGCGACAAGCCTAGCTTTGGTGGTGCCCGTCCTTCGTTTGGCGACAAGCCCCGTTTTGGTGACAACAAGCCATCGTTCGGCGGCAAGCCAGGCGGCTTTGGCGGCAAGCCATCGTTTGGTGGCAAGCCCGGCGGTTTTGGTGGCAAGCCCTCGTTTGGCGGCCCCAAGCGTTCAGGCGGCGCCAAGCGCGAAGACTGATTTTGAATTGGCCCTGACTCAGGGCTGATTCAAAACATCCGCCCCCACCGGGGGTGTGAACTGAAAACGGGTGGCTGGCAAAGTCACCCGTGATTCAAACTGGGCAAAGTCCAGTCTTGATCGTTGACCAAAGCCGTCCTCGATCTCCAGCGCGGCCAACACGCCCGCTTTGAACCCCACCCGCACCGAACGGAATTGTCCGTCCTTGCTGCGCGGTGTTGCTTCGACCCACTCCCAACCCGTTGTTGTACCGCCAGTCCCTGGCATGGCCACGCTTTTGAGCGTGAAGTCTTTGTCCAGTGACGTGCCCGACAACAAGGCCGCAGGTGTCGCCCCCACGGCATTGCTCATGGGACGCACGGTGACTTGATTCAAATCCGCATCCCACAGCCAGACTTTCTGCCCATCTCCCACGATGAGTTGATCCGTGGGCGTGCTGTAGGCAAACCGGAATCGGTTGGGCCGCTGAAACTCCAGACTGCCGGAAGACTTGCGGGTTTTCTTGCCATCAGGAGAGGTCACCAGCTGAGTAAAGCTGCCGCGCCCCGAATTGACCTCTTTGACAAACGAGCGCAAGGTCGCCACACCATCGGCATGGGCCGATGCCGCGCAGAGAGTCAGACAAGCAGCGGCCACAGTGACCGCCTTGAGTGTTTTCAATCGCATGGTCATGGATAAGTTCTCAAGCATCCCAAGGAGCGGCGGTGGCGCCGCCATCGCCGCCACGCGCAGGCACCAGCAGTTCGCGGTTGCCATTGGTGGCCATGTTGGAGACCAGACCCGACTTTTCCATCTGCTCCAGTAAGCGGGCCGCCCGGTTGTAGCCGATGCGCAAATGACGCTGCACCAGAGAAATCGAGGCTTTGCGGTGCTGCAACACGATGGCCACCGCCTGGTCGTACATCGGATCGGCTTCGGCATCGGCCGCGCCACCCAACACGCCATCGGCCCCGCCTTCGCCGTCCAGCACCCCACCCTCAAGGAGGCCCTCAATGTAATTGGGCTCACCTTGCGTCTTGAGGTACTCGACCACCCGGTGGACTTCATCGTCGCTCACGAAGGCGCCATGAACCCGAATCGGCAAGCCCGAACCCGAGGGCAGGTACAGCATGTCGCCCTGCCCCAGCAAGGCTTCGGCACCCATCTGGTCCAGGATGGTGCGGCTGTCGATCTTGCTGCTGACCTGGAACGAGATCCGCGTGGGGATGTTGGCCTTGATGAGGCCGGTGATGACGTCCACACTGGGGCGCTGGGTCGCCAGGATCAAGTGCACCCCCGAGGCCCGCGCCTTTTGCGCCAGACGCGCAATCAGCTCCTCGATCTTCTTGCCCACCACCATCATCAGGTCGGCCAATTCATCGATCACGATGACGATGAAGGGCATGCGCTCTTGGGGCTCCGGCGCCTCGGGCGTCAAACTGAAGGGGTTGGGAATGAGTTCGCCACGCGCCTTGGCATCGTCGATTTTTTTGTTGTAACCCGCCAGGTTACGCACGCCCATTTTGCTCATGAGCTTGTAGCGGCGCTCCATCTCGCCCACGGCCCAGTTGAGCGCATTGGCGGCTTGCTTCATGTCCGTCACGACGGGGCACAGCAGGTGAGGAATGCCCTCGTAGACGCTCATTTCAAGCATCTTGGGGTCGATCAGGATCAACCGGACGTCTCGCGCCTCAGCCTTGTAGAGCAAGCTCAGGATGGTGGCGTTGATGCCCACCGACTTACCCGAGCCGGTGGTCCCCGCCACCAGGCAATGCGGCATCTTGCCCAGGTCTGCCACCACAGGCTGACCAATGATGTCTTTACCCAGACCCACGCTCAACATGGACTGCGCATCGTTGTACACCTGCGAGCCCAAGATCTCGGCCAGCCGGATCATCTGACGTTTGGCATTGGGCAACTCCAAGGCCATCAGGTTTTTGCCCGGAATGGTTTCAACCACCCGGATGGACACCAGACTGAGCGAGCGGGCCAAGTCTTTGGCCAAGCCCACGATCTGCGAACCCTTGACGCCCGTGGCGGGCTCGATCTCGTAGCGGGTGATGACCGGCCCTGGCGAGGCCGCCACCACGCGCACCTCGACGCCAAAATCCTTGAGTTTTTTCTCGATCATGCGAGACGTCATCTCCAACGTCTCAGGCGTCACCGTCTCCATGCGCCCTTGCGCTGGGTCCAACAAGGCAATCTGGGGCAACTTGGTATCCGATATGTCGGAGAACAACGGTTTTTGCTGCTCTTTGACGACACGGTCGGACTTGGGCACCTCCATCATGGGCTGCTCAATGACCAAGGCAATGGGGGTCAGCGGTTGTTCATGACGCACCTCTTCTGCGACACGCTCACGCTCGATGGTGGCTTTTTCACCCATGCGAACGTCATTTTCAACCTCGCGCAAGGCGTCGCGGCGCGCTTGCAGGCGATCCAGCAAACCACCAATGCGCTCGGCCACGTCCAGCCATGAAAAGCGCAAGGCCAAGGACAGGCCCGCCACCAACACGGCGATCCACAACACGCCAGACCCGTTGAAACCGAGCCACTTCATACTGAACTGACCCAGGATCAAACCCAGCACACCGCCCGCATGCTCGCCCGCCAACAAGGCTTCGTTGCGGTACAGGCGCGACCACTCCAGGGAGCAACTGGCCGACAGCAGCATCACCACGCCCAGCCAGAACAACCACCGTGAAGGCCTGGTGGGCGCCACGGCCAAAGACAGCGTGGTGTCTCGGCGCAACCAGCGCGCCAGGGCACTGAGCCAGACCCTGAACCCGATGATCGGACACCACCACGCGGACTGACCCAACAACATCAGTGCCAGATCAGAGGCATAGGCACCCGCATGCCCGCCCCAATTGACCGGTTCAAGGTGGGTGCCTGAGGTGGTGAACGCCGGGTCCAAGATGCTGTGACTGGTCAAGGCCAGCAACGAGAGCATCAACAGCACGCCGCCGATCAACAAGCCGGCCTGAAAGCGAAAGGTGGTTTCGATCAGCTCGACCGGCTCGGGCGTGGGCACGACCGGACTGCGGTGCAGTCGGCCTGTGACCCGCAAAGAGGTCGCGGCATCAGGGCGCCGATCAACCCGGGCGTCGGGCGACGCCTCGTTACGAAGAGATCCCAACGGAAAAGTCATGCCCGCATTGTGCGGGCATTTTCAAGCCGTCGCGACCAAGCGCTCTTTGAGAACGACACTGCCCGTCTCCTGGGTTTCAATCAGGCCACGCTGCTCCAGGTCTTTCATCACCCGGCTGACCATCTCGCGAGATGCGCCGACGTGCTTGGCCAGATCCTGGCGTGACACCTTGCCGCGAATCACCTTCTCGCCTTCGCCCACATCGGCCATGTCCAGCAGGGCACGGGCGACCCGGCCATAAACATCCAGCAACGCCAAGGACTCGATCTGGCGGTCGGCATTGCGCAAGCGCTGCACCAAACCACGCAAAATGGCGTACGACAGGCTGGAATTTTCAGGCAGACAGCGGGCAAAATCAGCACGCCCCAGCACCAGCACGTCGGTTTGAACTTCAGCGCGAACGGTGGCCGAATGGGGCTCGTTGTCGATCAGGCTCATCTCACCCAGGTAGTCACCGCCTTCAAGCACGGCCAGAATCACTTCACGGCCACGCTCGTCGGACGCCACCACACGGGCGCGTCCTGTCAGGATAATGAAGAGAGAATTGGTCTTGCGGCCGCGCTCGACGATCAACTCACCGCGCCGGTAGCGGCGTTTGACCACGCCCTCGGCGATGGCTTCTGCCTGAACGGCGGTGAGCATCGAAAAAAGCGGGACGCGCCGGATCAGATCGAGATTGGAGAGCATGGCCATAAAAAAGACTCCTCGTGAGATGAATGTGAGGTGAACAATTCACCTGCGCTCGGGTGTGACAAACCACCTGTGTCTCTACAATTTCGGCACAAGTACGGGAATTTGTAGGCACTTTATCGAGATCAGACCTAGGTACAAGCCCGGAGATGCACCGGGAATCGATCACAGTTTTAAGACGAACAAGGAAACCGCCTCATGTCGACCACTCAACACAGCAATGTCCTGATCCTCGGATCAGGCCCTGCTGGCTACACCGCCGCCATTTACGCTGCCCGCGCCAACCTCAGCCCGACCCTGGTGACCGGCATGGCCCAAGGCGGCCAACTCATGACCACCACCGAGGTGGACAACTGGCCCGCCGACGTGCATGGCGTGCAAGGCCCTGACCTGATGCAGCGGTTCTTGCAGCATGCCGAACGTTTCAACACCCAGATGGTGTTTGACCATATCAATGAGGTCGACCTGTCTCAGCGGCCCTTCACCCTCAAGGGCGACTCGGGCACCTACACCTGCAATGCCTTGGTGATCGCCACCGGCGCTTCGGCCAAATACCTGGGCTTGCCTTCTGAAGAAGCCTTCATGGGACGCGGCGTGAGCGGCTGCGCCACCTGCGACGGCTTCTTCTACCGCGATCAAGAGGTCTGCGTGGTGGGCGGCGGCAACACGGCAGTGGAAGAAGCCTTGTACCTGTCCAACATCGCCAGCAAGGTTCACCTGGTCCACCGCCGGGACAAGTTCCGCGCCGAAGCCATCCTGATCGACAAGCTGCATGAGAAGGTCGCCGCCGGCAAGATGGAGCTGCACGTGTTCAACACCCTGGACGAGGTCTTGGGCGATCAGAGCGGCGTCACGGGCGTGCGCCTCAAAAACACCCAGGATGGCAGCACCAAAGACCTGACCCTCAAGGGTTGCTTCATCGCCATCGGCCACTCACCCAACACCGATATCTTCAAGGACAAGCTGGAGATGAAGGATGGCTACATCCTGACCAAAGGCGGCAGCAATGGCTTTGCCACCATGACCAGCGTGCCAGGCGTGTTTGCCGCCGGCGATGTGCAAGATCACATCTACCGCCAGGCCATCACCAGCGCCGGAACCGGCTGCATGGCCGCCCTGGATGCCCAACGCTTCCTGGAACAAAACGAGATTTGAAGCGACTTATGGACTGGAGAGTTGGCAGCAGTCAACTTTCTGGCTATAATCTCAGTCTTTGCAAAAATTCGTCCCGGTGTTGGGCAACAAAGCTTGAAACTGATAGCGTCACAGCGGTCGGTTTTGAGTGCTTCGCACCGGAAGGGTGATGACCCAAGGTCTCGGCCTTGCTCTGATCACCGCTTCGTCACACAAGCGCTACGGCAACCAGCGCAATTACAGCGAACGGAGAAGCGTCATGGCACGCGTCTGTCAAGTCACGGGTAAGGGCCCGATGGTGGGAAACAATGTTTCTCACGCTAATAACAAAACCAAGCGTCGTTTCCTGCCTAACCTGCAGTACCGTCGCATCTGGGTTGAGAGCGAAAACCGCTGGGTGCGTCTGCGCATCAGCACTGCGGCTTTGCGCTTGATCGACAAAGTGGGCATCGACCAGGTCTTGGCTGACCTGCGTGCCTCTGGCCAACTTTGATTCGGAGCTAAATCATGGCATCTAAAGGCGGACGCGAAAAGATCAAGCTGGAATCCACTGCGGGTACCGGCCACTTTTACACCACGACCAAGAACAAGAAGACCACGCCTCAAAAGCTGGAATTCATGAAGTTCGACCCCAAGGCACGCAAGCACGTGGCCTACAAGGAAATCAAGCTGAAGTAATTCAGCCCTTTCCTTGGCAAGAACCCGCTCAGCGCAAGCTCAGCGGGTTTTTTCATTGTCTCGCCGCTGACCCACCCATAAAAAAACCCCGCAGTGCGAGTGCGGGGTTTTTTTCATTGCCGTGTTGCCCTCATGGCCCAGCCATGACATGCACCCCATCAGGCATGGGCAGCCCGCAGCTTGCGCGAGAACTCTTGCAAGGCCGCCACACCGCTGGCTTCAGCGCGTTGACACCAAGCCTGTAGATCAATCACCAACTGCTCTGCAGAGACATTGGTGCGCGTCCACAGCGCACGCAACTCTTCACGCATTTGGATGAGCTGGTCCAGCTTGGGGTGATCCACGCAAACTTGCGAGACTTCGCTGCGCAACAAGGCCGGCACTTGGTCGGCATCGCGATGCAGCCACTTGCGAACCCGTTGCAGCTTGAGCGCCGATGCCTCTTGCCCATTGGCCTTCAAACGCGCCATCTCGGCACCACAGGCCTCGCGCACCTCGCGGGCGTAGCCCGCCATCAACTCATAGCGGTTGGCCACAATGGCTTCCAGCGTCTTGGCATCGGCCACCGGCTTGATGGCACCCAACGTCAGACGCGGAGGTGTCTTGCGAACCTTGGCCAACCCCATGATCTGCAGCCCGCGGATGTAAGCCCAACCAATGTCGAACTCGTAGGGCTTGACCGAGAGCTTGGCCGAAGTCGGATACGTGTGGTGGTTGTTGTGCAACTCTTCACCACCAATGATGATGCCCCAGGGCGAAATATTGGTGGAGGCATCGGGTGCCTCGAAATTGCGGTAACCCCACCAGTGGCCCAACCCATTGATGATGCCTGCAGCCGTGATCGGGATCCACACCATTTGTATGGCCCACACTGTGATGCCAATGGCACCAAACAAGGCCATGTCGATCAAAAGCATCAAGATCACACCCAAGCCGTGATGCGCGGTGTAAAGCTTGCGCTCCAGCCAGTCATCAGGGGTGCCATGACCATACTTTTTAAGGGTATCTTTGTTCTTGGCCTCAGCCGCATACAGCTCGCGGCCCGTCAACAGCACCGTTTTGATGCCATGCGCCACCGGACTGTGAGGATCTTCAGCGGTCTCGCATTTGGCATGGTGCTTTCGGTGCACCGACACCCATTCCTTGGTGACGGTCGCGGTGGTCAACCACAGCCAGAACCGAAAGAAATGCGACGGAATCGCGTGCAGATCAAGGGCACGATGCGCTTGCGAACGGTGCAAGAAGATCGTGACCGACGCAATGGTGATGTGCGTCAAGATCAGCGTGTAGGCAAGCACTTGCCACCAACTGGCGTCAAACACACCCTGTATAAGCCACTGAACAACGCCATCGTGGATCGCAGCCACGGACAGAAAATCAAACATCCAAACACCTTTCGAGCACAACCTGTGATTGTAGGCCGCACTTAGTTGGGTCCAACTTGCCTCAAAACAATAAGGGTTGCCGCGCCAAGGAATTAGCGTAACAACCCTTTGTACAGTGCCAGCCTTGCGGCTTATTTCACGATCAGCACCACTTTCAGCTTGTGCCACAGAGAGGCTTGACTGTCTCGTCAGTGTCGCGCCGCCCATTGGGCCCCGAATGCGGAAACAACGCTTTTAAAAAGGGGCAGTTCTTCACCAGGCCACCTCAACGGTTCAACTGCTGATCAATCTGTTGCCTCAGTATTTCAGCGAGCGCACGCCGATCAGCGTGGTCTGCCGCTTGCAAGGGCAGGATGCGCAACTGCACGGTCAAACCACGGGCGGTGATCACCTGCCACAGGGATTGCATCAAGGTGGTGTCCCCGACAAAAGCCGTGGAGGGGCTGACGCCGTGACCCGGCTCGCTGTAGCGCAAAGCGACGGGCTGAACCGGGGTTTTGGCATCAATGGCCGACTGCAACATGTTGGCGTGAAAGTGCAGCAACTGGTGCCCATCACCCGTGGTGCCCTCCGGAAAGACCGCCACGGTGTAGCCGTCGCGCAAAGCCTGCGACATCAAGCCCAGCACCCGCACCGCGTCCCGGCGGCGTTCGCGCTGCAAATACAAGGTGCCCGCCGCAGTGACCATGGCCCCCACCAGCGGCCAATGCGAGACCTCGGCCTTGGACACAAAACGCGATGGGATCACTGAATTGATGGCCACGATGTCCAGCCAGGACACGTGGTTGGATACCACCAACTTGGCGCCAGGGCGGGCCTGCCCCTCCACCACCAAGCGTATGCCCAGAATCTTGAGCATCTGCAAGGACCAGCCTCGCACGGCGTCATCTCGCTGATCCGCGCGTCGATCGACATACGGCACCCGTGCCAGCCACAAGCCCCGCACCAAATGAGTCAGCACCCCGAAGATGCGCCAGGGTGCGAGCACCACGATCGCCCACAGTCGCCCCTGTGGTGCGTCAGTGCGCCTCGCTGCCTCGTCCCTCAACACGCTTCGTGCGCGACTTGGCCGGCCACCAGGGTCAGGCGAACCCGGCCAGGCAAATCCGATCCGGTCACATCAAAGGCAAAGGGGGTGTGCTTGCCCTGGCTGGTCAGGGTGGCCGGCTCGGCGCGCCAGCGCACGCTGGGGTCGAACACGCAGACATCGGCGACGCCACCCTGCACCAGTCGACCGGCGCTGGATGCCAGCGAGCCCAAGGCATCCCCCAGAACTCGGACGGGGCCGCAGGTCACGACCGACAACGCCCGGCGCAAGCGCTCGGGATCGGCTCGGTCACCCTGATCGGCCTGGGCCCATTTCAGTGCCAGGCTGAGCAGCAACTCCAAGCCGGTGCCGCCGGGTTCGGCCTCGCCAAAGGGCAGGGTTTTTTCGTCTTCGCTGACGGGGTTGTGGTCCGACACCAAGGCGTCGAGCGTGCCGTCAAGCAGTCCGGCTTGGAGGGCGTCACGATCACGCCCTTGACGCAGCGGCGGGGTCACGCGCATGGCGGAGTTGAAAAACCCGATGTCCACATCGGTCAAGAGCAATGAGTTGATGCTCACGTCGGCCGTGATGGGCAGGCCTTGTGCCTTGGCCTGGCGCACCAGATCCACCCCTGCAGCGCTGGAGAGTCGGCACAGGTGGACACGTGCCCCGGTGGCACGCACCAGCTCAATGATGGTGTGCAGCGCAATGGTCTCGGCACTGACGGGCACGCCAGAGAGGCCCAAGCGAGTGGCCACGGAGCCGCTTGCGGCCACACCCTTGCCCAGCCAGTAGTCTTGCGGACGCAGCCACACGGTGTAGCCAAAGGTGCTCGCGTATTGCATGGCGCGTTGCAGCACCTGGGTGTCTTTGACCGGCACTTCGGCTTGCGAAAACCCCACGCAGCCTGCCTCGTGCAACTCGGCCATTTCGGTCATGGTTTCACCCTTGAGCCCACGGGTGAGCGCCCCCAAGGGGAACAGGCGACAGCGGCTGAGTTTGCGGGCGCGGAACTTGAGCATCTCGACCAAGCCGGGCTCGTCCAAGGTGGGGTCGGTATCGGGCAGGCACACCACGCTGGTCACGCCACCAGCCGCGGCCGCGGCCAGTTCGGATTCGAGCATGCCTTCGTGCTCATGGCCGGGCTCGCGCAAACGCGCCGCCAAGTCCACCAAACCGGGGGCCACGATCAGCCCGGTCGCGTCAATGACCCGATCCGCGGCGAAATCTGCATTGACGGCCCCGAGCACAGTGATTCGACCGCCCGTGATGGCCAGATCGCCGATTTGATCCAAGCCAGAGGCGGGATCAACGAGTCGGCC
>JAZJZP010000404.1:3412-6163 GCA_040389805.1 Pseudomonadota bacterium | reverse complement strand
CCTGTGAGTGCGCCTTCGGTGCAGGCTCGCAACTCGGTCTGAAAATCACGAACATCGGCGTCTGCCGAGGGCTGCGCCTCCAGCGCGATGAATCGGGCGGGGTTGTAGTCGATCTGGGTCAGCGACTCATTGATGCGCTCAATGCGCTCTTTGATGGTCTCTCGCTCCCGGTGCAGTTGCGACTGAAAATTAGCGACCTCCCGGATGGTGTTTTCGTTGAGCAGCTCTTTGAAGCGCGCCACAAAACGCGGCAGGTCATCAGCATTGAGTTTGTCCAACATCGTGCGGTATTCATGACCCGCAGCCACGCTGGCATCGACTTCCTGCGTGTCCAGCCGGAAGGCCTCTTTGTATTCCGCCATCGCGCGCACGATCCGCTCGCCCAGGCGCGCAAGCTTTTTGTCTTCGGCGTCGATCTGATCCTGAAGCCAGCGGCGCATGTCTTGCTCGCGGGAATCACAAGACTCGACGCTGAGCTGGTGTTCGCCCAGTGCTTGGCCGCGCAGGCCCTCAATGTGGTCAAAATGGGCTGAGTGCGCAGCATGTGCCGGGCTGCTCATGATTTGCTGTACCTGCGCACGCAAGACCTCGGCTTGCTCTTGCTTCAGCAGCGTGCGGGCTTGGTCGGCCTCTCGCTGCTTGAGCTTGTCAGCGGTGGCGGCCAAGACGGGCTCCAATGCGGCCAGTTGCGCCGTGAGCGTCTGGAGCAGGTTTGATGAGCCTTCGAGCCGACGCTTTTCAGCCAGCAGGGTGACGACTTCTAGCGCACATCCCTGCCAGTCAAGCTCAGCAAAGTCTCGGTACTCTTCAAGCTTGTTCAAGGCTTGCAAACGCTCGCGGGCCGTTTGTTGCGCTGCTTGCAGCAGGCCGATGCGTTGGCCGATCTCAGCCAGACTCGCTTGCAACACCCGCGACTTGGATTCGAGTGTGGCGATTTTGGCTTGGTTGCTCCAGCCCAAGACGTAGCGACTGCGGTCGTCAATGCGGTGGCGGTCGTCCTTTTCATGCCGCTCGCCTGGCGCCTTGATCTGCCCTGTGCGCGTGATGGCGCGGGTTTCGCGGCGAAACTGATCCTGGCTGGTACAGCAAGCCACGTCAAATCGGTGCGCCAGTTCGCGCTCCAACCAACCGTAAAAGGGCGAATCAGGCTTGACGACCAGCTTGCGTGCCAGCGAATCGGCGTGGAGCACCGGCAAATCATTGCGGGTGTCTTTGCGGCTGGGGCGCACACGAAAGTACACCAACCTGCCTTTAAGATGCGTACGGTCCACCCATTCGCTGACCTGAGCGTAATGCGCGTCAGGCACCAACAGGCTCAAGGCGAAGCCTCGCATCAAGCGCTCGCTGGCGCCTTCCCAATCGCGCTCTTCATCGCGAACCTGGATCAACTCGCCCGCAAAAGGCATGTCCGCCTCGCGCAAATGCAGGGCATCGCACAGCGCGGCACGCATCGCCACTTGCTGCGTGTCAATGTTGTTGCGGCGCGCTTTCAGACTGGTGAGCTCGGTCGTCAGGTCCTGGTCTTCCTTGCGGCCTTGGGCGAAGGTCACGCCAAGCTCGTTCATCTCATTCTGCACGTCGGCTTCGCACTCAGCCGCCGCATCACGCAAGGGAACGCACAACTGGCGTTGCGACAAGAAATCTTCTGCGTTGTGCATGGCCAGCAGGCCGAGCGCTTGGCGCAACTCGTCATAGCGGCGCGCCTTCTCGGCACGGCGCTGCTGCTCCTGCTCCTTGTGCGCAATCTCATGTGCCAGCCGCTCAATGCGGTCGCCACCGTTGTCGGCCACGGCGCGCTGCAACTCGCGCATTTGCATTTGCTGCTCACGTTGTTGGGCGCTCAAGCGCTCAATGTGGCTGGCGTGACGATCCAGCTCTTCCGACAGGTGGGTCAGCCGCGTTGTCAACAGATCAGCCTTGAGCTGGGCGAAGTAGCCTTGCAGCGCATCTCGGGCACCACGCAGTTGCTCGACCTGCGCCGCGAGGGCTTCACGGCGTTCGCAATCGGCCACCAACGGCTTCAGCAGCGTCACTTGCGCCTGCGCCTTCAGCACGGCCTCATGCGCCCGATTCAGGTCATCAAAGTGGGTGATCAGGTCCTTCAGGCGCGGCGCCACGTCGAAGGGCTCCAGCATGTGACTACGCACGAAGTCGGTCAGGTTGCCGACGGATTTCAGCGAGACGGTCTGATGAAACAGTTCCAGCGCCTGGTCATTCTTGATGCCAAAGTGGCGGCGAAACAAAGCGCCATAGGGCGGAAAGGTGTCCTCCGGTGTCACACCACTGGCGCGCAGGCGCTTGCGCAACTGCGCAATGTCAGACCCAAAATTGGCGAAGTCCTTGGCAATGCTCATCAGCCGATCAGCCACCACATACATGCGCTGCGGCTGCCCATGCGGATCTTTGAGCCAAAAAACCTGGGCCAGTGTCACCGTCTGGTCATAGGCAGCGTTGTGAAACACGCCCAGGATGACCGAGTAGCTGTTGGGCCCTCGCAGTGCCACCGGGCGGCCTGAGCCCCCTTGCTCATTGCGCTCGGCCTTGTAGTGGCCCAGCACGTAGCTGCGCAAGGAGCGCTCACGAGCATCGGCGCCGGCGGCCTTGTTGTAGGCCACGCGGTGTGACGGCACCAGCAAGGTGGTCACGGCGTCGACCAAAGTTGACTTGCCTGAGCCGATGTCGCCCGTGAGCAAGGCGTTGCGACCTTCCGGGCGCATGGACCAGACGCGGCCATCAAAGGTGCCCCAGTTG
>JAZJZP010000404.1:0-3390 GCA_040389805.1 Pseudomonadota bacterium | reverse complement strand
TTCACCATCGGCAAGGGCCAGCGCCATGGTTTCATCCTTCATCAGTGGCCCCTTGCTCGCTCTCAAGCTGCGCCCGGTAGGCGGCCAGGCGGGCATCAAATTCGGCCAACCACTGCGCATCCACAAAAGCTTTGAGGATGCGTTGAACCTCGAACATGTGCTCCTGACCGCGCAGGCGGCGTACGAAGCCCAGATCGACCACGCGATTGAGTTGGGTATCGATCTGATCGATGAGCCGGGTTTGGTTGCTGCCTTCGGGCACAAAGACGCGCAACATCTCCACCACCTGCTCGCGCGACATGATCAGCCGAGTGTCTCCACCGCCCGCATCGAACTCGGCCAGCTTCTTGCGCAGCAATGCCAGCAGCAGGCTCAACTGGAAAGTCAGCGGCCGACGCGCCACCAGGCGTGGCAACTTGGGCTGGGCCGGATCGTCAGACTCGGCACGTGAGCGCAAAAACGCGTAGCCCTCAGCCTCGTCGAGCGTGAGCTCCAGGCCCAGCACGGCCACATGGTCCCGCACACGGCCTTGAAGTTCAAGCAGTGCGTGCCAATGCGCGGCATCGTCGCCGCGGTAGGTCACCCCTTTGAGCAGAGGCACCAGCACCGATGACAAGCCGAAGGTGGGGGTGATGTCGTCTTCAGCCATGGTCATCTTGAAAAAATCACTCGGGGTAGTTGCGCGGTCTTTCGCTGGCCGCCGGGCGCCATCCAGCCCACACTGTCTTGCACCGTGTCGTCGATCACGGTCCCGCTCTGCTCAGCCGCCAAGCTGAGGTAGGCCACCAACTCGGCCAAACCGTGTTCCAGCGGCCGGGTGTGTAGCAGTTCAGACAAGGTGATTTGGGTGCGCTGTTGCAAGCTCTGTCGCACATGCTGAGACAGCGCCGCCTTGTCGATGACGAACTGCGAAAACAGAGCGCCCGCGTCCACATCCTCATCACCTGCGGCAATCGCCACGATGTCCAGCTTCAGCTTGCGCAGCGGTGTGTGCAAGGGGCGCTCCATGGGCAACTCAATGCTGGGTGCGGTGTCATCAATGTGCATGAAGTCGCCCGTGGGCGGCTGCGTACGCAAGACCAGGGCACCCGCCTCAATGCCGCGCAGAATGTCCATGATGCGGCGGTTCTCCAGATAGGCTTGGTCATCCAGAAAGCGCCGCAACTGCTGCGACAGCAAGGCCACGGTACGCTGCGCGTGCTCGCCCGCTTCCAGCCAGTCGTAGTGCACACGCTTGAACCTGGGGTCTGGCGCCATGTCCGCAACAGACTCCAGCTGAAACACGCGCTCCAGCAACTCGGTCAACTCCTCTTGCCGTGAGCGCGACATCAGAAAGTCCCAGAACGCGCGGAAGCTGCGTCCCTGGTCAGAATCAGCGATCAGATCACGCTCGCCCAAGATGTCTTGCAACAAAGCCCCCTTACTGCCATCCCACAGCGTGATGCGCTCGCGCACCCGACGATCCAGAGTGCGGAAGTTTTGCTCCACCTCACGAAAGTCGGCCAGCAGTTCGCGGGCCAGGTTGGCAAACTGGGTGAAGCGCTCCTTCACTGCGGTATCGCCCAGCAGCAGCATGTCGCCCGCCAGCACGCGCTCGATCTCAGCGTCAATTTCAGCGCGTTTGCGCTGCAACTCACGCACGCGGGCTTGGGGATCGGTCTCGCTGCCATCGCTCATCTGGCGCAACAACTCAAATAAGGTCAGCAGCCGCGACTCGGTGCCAACGAATTTGCGTTCGCTCAAAGTCACCAACCAGGCCAGCGCTTTCTCGGTAGCCGGGGTGATGTCGAAGTGCGGCTCATCCGACCCAGGTGGGTAGAACTTGCGCAGCCAGGCTTTGTCATTGGCGGCCCAATCATTCAGGTAGTCGATCGCAGCCCTGGGATAGATGTTGGCGCCCCGCTGTTCGCGCAGTGTGTACAGCGTGTCATCCAGTGCCTCGACCAAATCGGCCTGCGCAATCACACGCTGGTTGGGCACCACAAACACACGGTGCAGAAAACTCGCCACCAGCGCCGAAGACTCGGCCGCGAGCAAACGCCAGGCGGGATGCTGGCGGCGCAGGGCTTCAAGCGTTTCTATATCGAGCTGCATGGGTGCTCATGGGGATTGCTGGCCAGCAGAGGCTCAATGATGTCTCGCGCCTGCTCCAGACACGCCCTGAATGGTCGCTGAAATCCGATGGCGTCGATGGCGTCAAACTCCGCCTCTACAAACTCCGCCCGTTCGTGCAATTGTTTCAGAAACGCCGCGCCATGTTTGACGAAGAAGGGGGCTGCGCTGGCAATGGCCAACGGATCTGCATCGGCGACCGCACATAGGTCATAGAGATCCCGCGCTTTAGCGCGATGACCCCGGTGCCACATCTTCTTCGCGATGATCTCCGCGCAGCTCTCAACCTTGATCTCGTGCCCAGCATATGACACGACATCGAACGGCCGCTCGGTCAACGACGTGCCGACCACGATGTCAATTTCGCCGGCCGGCAGAAACAGCTTGATGAATTCTGCGTTCTCTTCGTAGTCTGTTGTGATCTCCTCAACCACCTCGCTGAGACGTGGGTTAAGGTAGCCCAGGTACTGCGGATCGGGCACGAACAAGTCGATGTCTTTGCTTTGCCGGTGGCCAATGCGAAGCATCAGCACGGTGCCACCACCAAACGTCCACCACGGCCGATTAACATGGCATTCCAAATGCGCCATCAACGTCAAGGCGTGCGGAAACAATTCCCGCCACACACCAGGCTTATCCATGTCCGGCGCCATCATTGCCAGATCTCTCGACGACTCTTGAGGCGATCGGCCAGCTCGCGCATCCGCGTCCACACCGCTGCTCGTTCAATGCCCGCCTCTTCGTGCACTTGCTCCACCACAGAAGCCAACAGTGAAACGGGCGCCTCGTCCAGCAAGGCATACACATGCGGCAGGAAATCAGGCAAGAACATGCCAGTGGTCAAGGTCTCGCGCAGTTGGCCTGCGCTCACCGGTATTTTGTAGCTGACACTGGCTGTCCGCGCAGCAATGTCCAGTGGCTTGCTCTTCTCCATCAGCCTCTTGCGGTTGCCAGTGCGTGGCGCTGCAATGCTCATGGACAGCCCGAGTGCATCCAGCAACCTGGCAGCCCTGGTCATACTCAGATCCTTGATCGTCCCGTTTTCGACCTGATTGACGGTCGCGCGCGAGAGACCACTGAGCGTAGCCAAGGTCATCTGGGTCAGTCCCATGTCGGCGCGACGCACCCGCACAGCAGCACTGAGTTCATAGAGGGAAGACATGCCGCCAGCCTAACAGAATGCCTAAAATGATGTCAAATATATTTGACAAATAGTAGCATTGCCGTCAGTGCCGCGATCATCGATAAATCAATCTACCCCTCACTCCCACTCGATCA
>JAZJZP010000403.1:3815-4674 GCA_040389805.1 Pseudomonadota bacterium | reverse complement strand
TGATGGCAGCGACACCATGCCAGTTGGCGCACCGCCCTCGCCTGCCTGGCGTGCGGCTTGCGCCATGTCGCTGCGGTCATCGGGGCGGATCAGGCCGCGCTTCACCGTGGGCGTGCCGTTCTGGTCCACATGCACCACACAGCCCGCCTGCTTCATCAGCTCGACAGGCCATGTGCTCAGGTCGGCTTCGATGGCCTTGCCCTGCACCTGCAATGCTGCCATCTCACGGTCCAGGTCATCGGCTTGATCTTCATCGCCTTCGTCCAAGGCATCCATCTGATCCTGCAAAACGGCCATCCTGGCTTGCAGCGCATCCAGACTGGCCGCTTCCTGTTCGGTGGGGGCACGCCGGGTCTTGTGCAACTCACCATGGCTCAGGTAGTCGTCACGGACCCAGCGCGCCTGCACATCCACCCACTTCCAACCTTCGGCGGCGACCTGCCTGGCCTTCTTGCGCAGCTTGTCCGTCGCCAGTTGATGCAGCAGGGGCACATCCAGCAGGTAGGCCTTCTTGTCATCGTCGCTGAACAGGTCGCGGCGCAGGGCACCACCGGCCTTCTCGTAGGCCTTGAGCGTCACATACCTGGCCACCGGATCCCGATCGGACTCGACTTCATCCTGGGTCAGCAACTGGCGCAGGCATTCAGGGCGGCGGTTCCAGGGTTGCAAGCCCGCCCAGGCTTGCTCCTGTTTGGCGTGATCATCGACCAGGGCCAACGCCATCAGGCAATCCAGGCCGATCTCATCCGCCCGAAACTGCGCCATCAGCTTGGGGGACACGCTGGCCAGCTTCATCCGGCGTTTGACCACCAGGGGCGTGACGCCAAAGGCTGCGGCCACGTCTTCCACGGATTTGCCT
>JAZJZP010000403.1:830-3805 GCA_040389805.1 Pseudomonadota bacterium | reverse complement strand
TCACCCAGCAATTTGGCAAAGGCCATATATTCGTCAGCCGGGTGCATCGGCACATGGAAGATGTTCTCGGCCAGGCTGGCCAGCAGCGCCTTGTCGGCGGGCACGATCAGCACGGGCACCGGGTAGTTGTCAGGGATCTCGCCGCTGCTTGCCAGCAGGTTCAATGATTCCAGGCGACGGCCTCCGGCGCACACGTCGAACTGGCCCTGCACACCTTTGACGACGATCAGGTTTTGCAACACGCCACTGTCCTTGATGGACGCGGCCAACTCGGCGATGCTCAGTTTTGAAGTGCTGCCGCCCGGGCGCACCTGGTAGTCCACCGACAACACCAGCTTGTTCAAGGGCACCGTGGTGCGGGGGGATGCCGCGATCACGGCATCGATTTCTGCTTTGGTGAATTTCATGAGGGCTCCTGCACGGTTGAGGGACAGGCGATGCGCCTGTCCATGCATTCAGAATCTCATCGGGCACGCTGGATTCAAGTCCGCCCACGGCGGGCACCAAGGCCATCGCCCGGGCTTGAACAGACCCGCCAGAAACCCTTTCCCCATTGATCCACAGACCTGCGTTGGCCACGATCAGGTGACGAAGCGCGGTACCATTTCGACTACTCCGGCTTGACTGATTCCTGCCAAGCCACTCAACCCTGATCGGTCAGGACACGCAGTCAGTACGCACCGATACATCCTGACGAGGTCCATCGTTGAACGCATCGGCCACCACTGCGCTTTCTGTCCTCAGCTTCTGGCGTGACCTGGAAGTCTTCAACATCCCGACCGCGCCATCAGCCAAGGACGGCACGGACCAAGTCAAGATCGTCACCCCCAAGCGCGGCAGCCTGCTGCCCTGGCAGACCGCTGAGTTCAGGCCCACCGAGGATCACGGCTACATCCATGTCGTCTATGTCGGCGTGGCCGACACCGAAGACCTCTCGCGCCTGATGCTGCAAGCCGTGTTCCCTGACCAGGACCTGAGCGAGCGTGAGCGGCAGCAGCGTGCCCCCGGCAACGGCTGGCTTGCCGCCTTTGTCGCCAATGAGCACGGCGTCCCCAAGCTGGACAGCTACCTGCCCGCCAGCTTTGCCCATGGCGTCGATGCGCTGTGGCATTCGCAATCCCTGGACAACATCAATGCCCGGCTGGTGCGCGCTCGCGACGAGTTCGGCCAGCGGCGCCACCGGATGTCGCAGGTGTCAGCCGCCCCCGACCACCATCCCGACCCCAATCTCGATACCAAGGCCATCGCCGATGGGGCGGCCAACACCGACCAGCCCCTGCCAGGCCCCTTGACCTGGGCCGACCTGGATGAGGAATTAGCCACTGTGCTCAAGCTGCTCGGCTCGGGTGCCGATGCACCGGACATGGCCTGGCGGGTGGTCGTGCGGGTCACTCGCGTGAAGCGGCGCTACCTGGATGCCAACCTTGATGCGGCCACCGACTACCTGAACTCGTTCTACCTGGACGACCTGGATCGCCTGATCACGCAAGCGCGCAAGAACAAGCCCTTTGGCAAGGCCCTGAGCAGCTACCTGGGTGCGCCCCTTGAAGACAGCCAGCGTATCGACATCCTGGAGCAGCACACGGCCATGGGTGAGCTGGTCAGCGTGGCGCGCCTGCTCAGTGCACGTTGGCCTGCCACGGCCAAGGCACCGCTGGCACTCGCACAGCAAGCGGCTGTAGCGCAGGTGCTGCATGCCTTGGGCCGCGATGGCGGCACCCTGGGTGTCAATGGGCCACCGGGCACCGGCAAAACCACCTTGCTGTGCGACGTGATCGCCGAGGTGGTCACGGAGCGGGCACGCAAGATCGCGGCGCTCAGCCGCCCGGTCGAGCTGTTTGACGACAGCGTGAAGGTGGCAGGCAAGAACTTCTTCCCGCTCAAGACCAAGGTGGTCGGGGGCACATCCATCGTGGTGACCAGCACGAACAACAATGCGGTCAAGAACATCACGCAGGAATTGCCTGCACGCCAGAAGGTGGCCGAGGAATTCGGCCCGGTGGCGTATTTCGATGAGGTGATCCGCGAGGTCTTTGCCGCGCAAAAGGTGGTGAACGACGACAAGCAGCCCATCGACTGCTGGGGGCTGGTGGCCGCCGCACTGGGCAACGCAGGCAACCGCCGTTCGTTCGCCAAGGGATTCTTCAAGGCGGACTACACCGGGCCCCGTCGCGCAGCGACAAGCGTGTCCGACTCAGCCCGGGCCGATGGCGCTGATCCCGACGCAGCAGGTGACAGTGCCCCCAGCCTGCCAGTGAAGGAGCAGCCCCCGTCCATGAAGCAATTGCTGGAGGTGGCAGCAGACAAGGACTACGCCCGCTACCAGGCTGAATGGCACGCCGCCAAGAAGGTGTTCCTGGGCCTGCTGGATGATTTCGAGGCGCGCCGTGCCGTCCTGCTCCTGGCAGAAAAAGCAGCCCTGCGCATCGACGATTGCCGCGACCGCCTCGATGCACAGCGCGCCGCCGTGCACTCGCTGTCAGGCCGCGTTGAGCACGCAAGCAAAGACCTGGTCAATCGCCGCGACAAGCTGTCCATCCAGCGTGCACTGGTCGAGTCCCGGCAAGCCACGCTGGCGCAGCTTCGCTCGCACGGCTTGCCCAATCTGTGGGACAAGCTCTGCGCCTTGTTCGGGCACGAGAGCGCCCGCATGGCCACCCAGCGCCAGGCCTTGGCTGAACCCACCTCGGCCCTGGCCCAAGCCGCCGAAGCCTTGGCCGAGTTGGCACGCGAGGCTGCGGTGGCCGAGGCGCTGCTCGACAAACAGCAGGCGCAGCACCACACCCTGGTGTTGGAACAGCAAGCCGTGGCACGTGAGTTGGCCAGCCACCAACGCGCCTTGCAAGCGGGGCACGACACTGGGGCCCAGCACTTTCCGGACGCCAGGCTCTGGGCCTTGTCCCCTGGCGAGCGCCATCGCGCCTCGGTCGCGGTCAGCCCGGCGCTGGACACCCTGCGCGCGCGCATCTTCCTGC
>JAZJZP010000403.1:0-820 GCA_040389805.1 Pseudomonadota bacterium | reverse complement strand
TCATCGCCGACGAGGCCGACAAGCGGATCAAGGGCGTGACCGCCTCTCTGCTCGCCAAGGCGGGCCGCACTGCCGCGCAGGGCGCCGAGCGCAATGAGTTCTCGGGCTACAGGATGACCGAGCTTGCGCGCATCTTCCTGCAGGCGATGGAATTGCACCGCCTGACCGTGATGGCCAATGCAGGCAAGTTCATCGGCAACCTCAAAGCCGTCGATGGCATGCTGACCGGCGCCCTGAAAGAGCAGTTGCCGCTGGAACAGCGCCCCTTGCTGTGGGATGCGTTTTTCTTCATCGTGCCGGTCGTCTCGACCACCCTGGCCTCCTTTGACCGCCTGTTCATGGGCATGGGGCAGGACAGCCTGGGCTGGTTGCTGATCGACGAGGCGGGTCAGGCCACGCCTCAATCGGCGGCGGGGGCCATCTGGCGCAGCCAGCGTGCGGTTCTGGTGGGCGATCCGCTGCAGATCGAGCCGGTGTTCACCGTGCCGCTGGGCCTGGTGGAAGAACTTCGCCAGCGCCATGGCGTGCCCTCCCTGTGGTCACCCAAAGACGAGTCCGTGCAGACGCTGGCAGACCGTGTCACGCGCCATGGCTCGTGGATCGCGGCCTCGGTCGGCGCCAAGGAAGGAGACGACAGCAGCGCGCAGCGCCTGTGGACAGGCATGCCCCTTCGCACCCACCGGCGCTGTGACGACCCGATGTTCACCGTGGCCAACCGCATCGCCTATGCCGGGCAGATGGTGCATGGGCGGGTGGATGAGCAGGGGCATCCAAAAAAGGCGGTGTTTTCATGCGTGCTGGGCGAGAGCGCCTGGTTGGA
>JAZJZP010000402.1:0-2673 GCA_040389805.1 Pseudomonadota bacterium | reverse complement strand
CCGAAATCGTCTCCGCCATCAAGCGGGTCACCGACATCATGGGCGAGATCAGCAATGCCTCCCACGAGCAAAGCAACGGCGTTGCCCAGATTGGTCAGGCCGTCGGCCAGATGGATCAGGTCACGCAGCAAAACGCCGCGCTGGTCGAAGAGTCGGCCGCCGCCGCCGAGAGCCTGAATCAACAGGCCCAAGACCTGGTGGACGCCGTGGCCGTTTTCAAGCTGAGGTGAGCTCGCTCGCCTAGACTAGGCGACATGAACACCCTCCCCCTGATTGCACTGGGCGCCAGTGAGCTGCGCGTCACCCCCATCTGCCTGGGCACGATGACCTTTGGCGAGCAGGTCAACGAGACCCGCGCCCATGCCTTGCTGGACCACGCCCTGGCGCGGGGCGTGAACTTCATCGACACGGCCGAGATGTACGCCGTGCCGCCCAAGGCCGAGACCTGCGGCGCCACGGAACGCATCATCGGCACCTGGCTGGCATCGCGGCCTGGCGCACGCGCCAAGGTCGTGCTGGCCACCAAGGTGGCCGGGCCCTCGCGCAACATGCCCTGGCTGCGCCAAGGCAACCCCGACCTCACCAAGGCCGACATCCTGCAAGCCTGTGACGAGAGCCTGCAACGCCTTCAGACCGAGGTCATCGACCTCTATCAAATCCACTGGCCCAACCGCAATGTGCCGATGTTCGGTGCGCTGTATTTCGACCCCACGCACGACCGCGACTGCACGTCGATCCAGACACAGCTGGAGGCCATGGCCGAGCTGGTCAAGGCCGGCAAGGTGCGCCACATTGGGCTCTCCAACGAGACCCCCTGGGGCGTGAGCGAGTTCTTGCGGGTGGCCGAGGCCCACGGGCTGCCGCGCGTGGCCTGCGTTCAAAATCCCTATGCCCTGACCAACCGCTCGGCCGACAACGGGCTGGACGAGACGCTGTACCGCAGCGGCGTGTCACTGCTGGCCTACTCGCCGCTGGCCTTTGGCGCGCTGACGGGCAAGTACGACACCGTGGGCCTGAACCACCCCGAGGCACAGCCCGGCCGCCTGGCCCTGTTCGGATCGATGAAGAAACAACGCTGGGCCCGCCCCGAAACGCTGCAAGCCGCGACGCGCTACAACGCCCTGGCCCGCGAGCACGGCCTCACGCCCACGCAACTGGCGCTGGCGTTTTGCTACACCAGTCGGCGTGTGGCCAGCACCATCATCGGCGTGACCACGCAGGCGCAACTGGACGAGAACCTCGACGCCTGGGGCACCACCTTGTCGCCCGAACTACTCGACCAGATTGACGCCATCCGCTGGACTTTGCGCGACCCGGCCCAATAACCTCACCGCCACGCCCCCGAGATGCCTCACCCTGCACCCTCCCCCTGGCACGACCTGGAACCACACACCGTCTGGGCCCACTTCGCCACCCTGTGCCGCATCCCCCGCCAGTCCAAGCACGAGGGCGTCCTTCGGGATCACCTGCAGCAGTGGGCACACGGCCTGGGCTTGTCCACCACCGTGGATGCGGCCGGCAACCTCATCATCCGCAAAGCGGCCAGCGCGGGCCGCGAGCACACACCCGGCGTGGTGCTGCAAGGCCACCTGGACATGGTGTGCCAGAAGAACAGCGACACCGAGCACGACTTCTCCCGCGACACCATCCGCCCCGTGGTGCGCGACGGCTACTTGGTCGCCGAGGGCACCACCTTGGGGGCGGACAACGGCCTGGGCGTGGCCATCATCCTGGCCGTGCTGCAAGACACCACCCTCGCCCACGGCCCGATCGAAGCACTGCTCACCGTGGATGAAGAGGCCGGCATGGGCGGTGCACAAGGCTTGGCCAGTGATGTGCTGCAAGGCCGTCTGATGCTGAACCTGGACACCGAAGAATGGGGCGAGTTCTACCTCGGTTGTGCGGGCGGCCTGGATGTCAACGTGGCGCGCTCAGGTCAAGCGCAAGCCTTGCCCGCGGGGCTTCAGTCCTGGCAGATCACGCTGCGTGGCCTGCGTGGCGGGCACTCCGGCGTCAACATCCATGAAGAGCGGGGCAATGCCATCAAACTGCTGGTGCGCCTGCTGCGTGACCTGGAGCGACAAGCCCCCCTGCACTTGGTTAAACTGCGTGGCGGCACCGCGCGCAACGCCCTGCCCCGCGAAGCCCTTGCCACGCTGGCCTGGCCCGCCGCCTACGCCGACCAACTGGCGCAGACCGTGTCCGACTGGCAAGCCCTGCTGCGCCACGAACTGACCGGGGTCGAGCCCGGCTTGACGATTGAACTCAGCCCCGCCCATGCCGAGCAGGGACTCGCGCCAGCGGAACAAGCCATCTGGCTCACCACCCTGCATGCCGCCCCCCATGGCGTGCGGCGCATGAGCCAGCGGGTGCCCGGCGTGGTCGAGACGTCCAACAACCTGGGCATGGTCGACCTGCGCCCCGAAGGCGGCTCCTGCAACTTCATGGTGCGCTCGCTGCTCGACAGCGGCAGTCAGGCCCTGGCCGATGAACTCATCAGCTTGTGGTCGCTCTCGGGCACCGTCGCGCAGGCCCACGGCCATTACCCCGGCTGGACGCCCAACCCCGAATCGCCCTTGCTGGCCTTGTGCCAGTCGGTCTACCTGGGTGAGTTTGGCGAGGCCTCCAAAGTGCAGGTCATCCACGCCGGACTGGAGTGCGGCATCATCGCGG
>JAZJZP010000401.1:0-5291 GCA_040389805.1 Pseudomonadota bacterium | reverse complement strand
TGCAGTTGCTCGCCGGCGCTGACCACGTCAACCAGACTCAGTGGCGCCTCGCCCGCGTCAACCGCGTCGGCATCGGCTTGGGCCAGCATTTGCAGGGCGACATAGGGCAAGAACAGGCGTTCCACACGGTGTTCGGCCAAGGCATGACGCAGCAGTGCCGGATCACGGCGGTGGCTGTCAGGGATCAACACCAAGGTGCCGCCGCAGGCCAGGGTGGAAACAATTTCTTGAAAATGAACGTCGAATGACAGCGGCGCAAATTGCAGCGTGCGCGCGGGTTGGCTCAAGCGGGGATGCTGTGCATGCCACGCCATGAGGTGGCCCAGAGGCAAGGCGCCCATCGCCACGCCCTTGGGTCGGCCGGTCGAGCCTGAGGTGAACAGCACATAGGCTAAATCGTGTGCGGCGGCGTGGGGTGCGGCTTGCGCTGGGGCGACATGCGTCAGTGTGGGCAGTGCGCCCACCAGCTCCCGTAAGGTGTTCAGGGCGGCCGGTTCACCGACCACGGCGCGGGGCTGCGCATCGGCCAGCATGGCTCGCAGCCGGTCGGCGGGGTAGGCCAGGTCGAGCGGCACATAGGCGATGCCGGCTTCCAGTGCGGCCAGGATGGCAATCACGGTGTCTGCCGAGCGGGTGGCGGCAATGCCGATGCGGTCGCCTGGGATCAAACCAGCGGCCCCCATGGCGGTGGCCTGCCGATTCACGGCATCGGACAGTTCGCGGTAATTGAGGCGCACGCCTGGGGCTTCTAGCGCGATGGCGTCTGGCTGCTGGTCAGCCGCAGTGAGTAACCAATGCCCCAGCGCGGGCGGGTGCGTGATGGGGCTGTTAAAACTCATTGTGTTTGCCATGTGCACTGTGATCGGCCAAAGAAACACCCAACAAACAAACGGGCCGCATCGTCTGAATGGACGCGGCCAAGCGTAAATCTATTAGGTTAAGGGCCTCCGTGAAATCCCTCGAATAAATGATACCCCTCCGTTTGTCGGTCAATTGTTGCGATATGGCGCCAATATCTGCGGTAACTTGTATTTGTCCTATTTGATGATGGGCTGTGCGGGGTCAATCAAAAATTGACGGACCAGTTGGGCGGTTTTGACCGGATTTTCTTGCATGAAACAGTGCCCGCCCACCGTTTGAAGGGCCTCGACCCGTGGGTTGATGGACTGCCATTGCCGCACTGACGAGGCGACAAACGGGAAGCTGTCCTGGGCATGGATCACCTGGGTCGGGGTTTGAACTTCGTTCAATGCAGTCCATAAACCTTCAGGGCCTGTGCTGAAAATATCGGACTCTCGCTCGGGCGCGCATTTCAACTCGACGCCGCCATCGGCCGCCGGCCGAAGGGCATGTTCTGCAAATGCTTGCAAAGACTCGGGCGACCACCCTTTGTAGGCGCCCCGGCCACGCAAGGATTCGATCACGCTGGGGCGGTCGGGCCAGTGCTGGCGCCGCTGACGGGCTTTGCGGGCCAGTTCGTGGTTTCCTGACAGGCCCACCCACTTCGCCATGGTGATGGCCCACAGCATTTGCGGTGAGAAGAGCACCGGGTCCAGGATGACGGCACGCTGGAACTGCTGCGGGTGGTTTGCCAAGGCCAGGCAGGTCAGGACGCCGCCAAAACTGTGTCCCATGGCGAACTGGGTCACGTCTCCAAACAGGGGCTGGTGGGCTTGCAGGGCCTCCATCGCCAGCTCGGCGCTGCGGTTCCAGCCTACAAAGCGGCCGCCGTGATCGCTGTCGCCGTGGCCTTGGGCATCACTGATCCAAAGGTCAAAATCATCGGTCAACTGGCCGAGCATGGGCTCGTAAGTCAGTCCGCAAAACCCATTGCCGTGAATGAAATGAAGGAGTGGCTTGCCACTGGGCGGGGAGTGCCAGCCCCTGAGCGTGAACCCTTCACGGGCGACATAAGTCCATCGAGTCAACTGCATGCAAACCAATGATGAGGGTAAATGAGAACACCGCGTAGTCAGGAGACCTATTTTGCACCGGCACCCATGTATCGTGTCGCTCTGGGGTCAATACAACGAGTGACAAAAGGACGAATTGCATGTTGAGCGGCTTGAAGAAACACGGCAAGTGGGTGGTTTTGGCGGTAACGGCGGTGGCGCTGGCGGGGTGGCTGATCTCCCACTCAGGTCAACCGGAGAAGGGGGCGTCGGGTGCCTCCAATGCGTCGAGCCCGGCAGCCTCTGCCGCCTCGCATGCCGTCAAGCCCGCGCTCAGTGTGCAGGTTGTGGTGCCTCAATCGGGGCGTTGGCCTTCCACCTTGACGGCCAATGGTTCGATTGCGGCTTGGCAAGATGCCGTGATCGGTGCCGAGTTGTCAGGGCTGCGTTTGGCCACCGTGCAGGCCAACGTGGGCGAGCGCGTGGCTCGTGGGCAAACACTGGCCACCTTGCAAGCCGACTCGGTGGTGGCCGATGTGAACACCGCACGCGCCAACTTGGCGGAGGCGCAGGCTTTGTTCAACGAGGCCAAGGCCAATGCCGACCGCGCCCGAACCTTGCGCAACAGCGAGGCCATCAGTGCCCAGGAAGCCCAGCGCTCGACCACCACCGAGCAGACGGCGCAAGCCCGTGTTGATGCCTTGCGTGCCCGCTTGGCCGTGGATGAGCTGCACCTGCGACAGGCGCGGGTGGTGGCGCCCGACGATGGCGTGATTTCGGCCCGCTTGGCCACGGTCGGATCGGTCGTGCAAGCGGGGCAGGAGCTGTTTCGTTTGATTCGGCAAAGCCGCCTTGAATGGCGCGCCGAGCTGCCCGCCGCCGAGCTGCAACAGATCAAACCCGGCATGCTGGCCTGGGCGACGCCCGCGGGCGGGGCGCCGGTGCAGGGCCGCGTTCGCATGGTGGCCCCCACGGTGGACACCACCACCCGCAATGGACTGGTCTATGTCGATTTGCCCGCCACAGCCGTGGCCGCAGGCGCCCGCGCCGGCAGTTTTGCCCAAGGCTACTTTGAGATCGGACAGGCCCAGGGGCTGACGCTGCCGCAAAGCGCCGTGTTGCTGCGCGATGGCTTCAGTTACGTCTTCAAGCTCAGTCCGCAAGGCACGGTCAGCCGAGTCAAGGTGGCCGTGGGTCGGCGCGTGGGCGAGCGCATCGCGATCGTGCAGGGCCTGGACGCTCAAGCCCAGGTGGTGGCTTCGGGCGTGGGCTTTTTGGCCGATGGTGACACGGTGCGGGTCGTGAAAGGCCAGCCATGAACGTGTCGACCTGGTCCATACGCAACCCCATCCCGGCGGTGTTGCTGTTCATCATGCTGACCCTGGCGGGCTTGCTGGGTTTTTCGCGCATGAAGATCCAGAACTTTCCGGACATCGATCTGCCGACCGTGATGGTCACGGCCTCTTTGCCGGGGGCGTCGCCTGCGCAGTTGGAGACCGAGGTGGCACGCAAACTTGAAAACGCGTTGGCGACCTTGCAGGGCGTCAAACATATTTATACCAAGGTGCAGGATGGCAGCGTGCTGGTCACGGTGGAGTTCCGCCTTGAAAAGCCCACCCAAGAGGCGGTCGACGACGTGCGCGATGCCATTTCGCGCGTGCGCTCCGACCTGCCCGGTGAGCTGCGCGACCCGGTGATCACCAAGATGAACCTGTCGGGCGCGCCCATCCTGACCTACACCGTCGCGTCCACCCACATGGACGATGAGGCCTTGTCCTGGTTTGTCGACAACAAGATCACCAAGAGCATGCTGGCCGTCAAAGGCGTGGGCGCGGTCAGCCGAGTTGGAGGCGTGAGCCGCGAAGTGCGGGTCGACCTGGACCCGGCCCGTCTGCTGGCCCTCAACGCCACGGCCGCCGATGTGTCACGCCAGTTGCGCAACATTCAGCAAGAGGCCTCGGGTGGGCGCATGGACCTGGGCGGCGCCGAGCAGTCGGTGCGCACCGTGGCCACCGTTCAAACCGCTGCCGAGTTGGCCGCCATGGACATCGCCTTGTCGGATGGCCGCAAGGTTCGTCTGGACCAGATCGCCTTCGTGTCTGACACCGTGGCCGAGCCTCGCACGGCGGCGCTGCTCAATGGTCAACGAGTGGTGGGTTTTGAAATCACGCGCACCAAACTGGCGGGCGAAGTCGATGTCGCCGAAGGCGTGCGCGCCAGGATCGAAGCGCTCAAGGCCGAGCATCCTGACGTGGCCTTTACCGAAGCCTTCAACTTTGTCGATCCGGTGGTGGACAACTACAAGGGCTCGATGATGCTGCTCTACGAAGGCGCTGTGCTGGCCGTGATCGTGGTGTGGCTGTTCCTGCGCGACTGGCGGGCCACGGTGGTGGCGGCCGCCGCCTTGCCCTTGTCGGTGATCCCCACGTTTGGCGTCATGCACTTGATGGGCTTCACGGTCAACATGGTGACGCTGTTGTCGGTGTCGATTGTCGTCGGCGTGTTGGTGGACGACGCCATCGTCGAGATCGAAAACATCATCCGTCACTTGCGCATGGGCAAGACGCCGTTGCAGGCGGCCATGGAGGCTGCCGACGAGATCGGGCTGGCGGTCATTGCGACCACGTTCACGCTGATCGCCGTGTTCCTGCCCACGGCCTTCATGGGCGGTGTGCCAGGCAAATTTTTTGTGCAGTTTGGCTGGACCGCGGCGATTGCCGTGTTTTTCTCGCTGGTGGTGGCGCGCATGCTCACGCCCATGATGGCGGCCTACTTGCTCAAGCCCCCCAAGGTCGAGCATCATGAGCCCGTTTGGATGGGCTGGTATCTCGGTTGGGTGCGTTGGTGCCTCAAGCACCGCGTGGTGACGATGCTGGTGGTCGCGGTGTTCACCGTGGGATCCTTCAACCTGGCGGGGCGTTTGCCCACGGGGTTTGTTCCCCCTGATGACCTGTCGCAGACCCAGGTGTCCCTGTCGCTGCCGCCGGGCAGCACCTTGTCGCAAACCTATGCCTTGGCCGAGCAGGCACGGGTGATTGTGCAGGCCAATCCGCACGTCAAACTGGTGTACACCGCCATCGGTGGCGGGGCCTCGGGCAGCGATGTGTTCTCGCCGCAAGGCGCGGGTGAGGTGCGCAAGGCCACCTTGACGCTCAACCTGACGCCCCGACTGGATCGCCCGGGCGTGAGCAAGCAGTCCATTGAGCGCCAACTGCGCACCGCCCTTGAAGCGCTGCCCGGCGCACGGGTCAATGTGGCCTTTGGTGGCTCGGCTGAAAAATACGTGCTGGTGCTGGCGGGCGAAGACGGCCAGGCCTTGTCCGCCCATGCGGCCGTGGTGGAGCGCGAGCTGCGCAGCATCCCGCGCATTGGCAACATCACCTCAACCTCCAGCCTGGT
>JAZJZP010000400.1:0-7924 GCA_040389805.1 Pseudomonadota bacterium | reverse complement strand
CCATGGATGAAATCGGGCATTGCGAGCGCTGCCATACCTTCAGCCGCGCGCCCGTGTGTGATGTCTGCCTGGATGAAACCCGAGACCATCGGCTGCTCTGTGTGGTGGAAAGCCCCGCCGACCAGGCCGCACTGGAGCGATCAGGCAGTTATCGTGGCCTCTACTTCGTGTTGCTGGGGCGATTGAGTCCGCTCGATGGCATCGGTGCGAAAGACATTGGCTTGTCGGCCTTGCTGCAACGGGCGACCGATGGCCAGGTCGATGAGGTGATCTTGGCCACCAGTTTCAACGCTGAAGGCGAGGCCACGGCCCATGTCATTGGTGAGGCGCTGCGCCAGCGTGGTTTGAAGGTCACCCGACTGGCCCGTGGCGTGCCGGTGGGCAGCGAGCTGGAATACGTGGATTTGGGTACCATTGCGCACGCGTTCATGGATCGTCGCTGACGAGCACGCGCTTTCTACAACAAGGGTCCAAGAGACCGAGGAGATTTTCATGTCGATTGCAAATTGGGCCGTGGTGGCTGCTTGTGTCTTGCCTGTCTTGACCGCAGGGATGGCCAAGGCCAGCACAGCGCGTCTGTCACGCAAGAGCGGTGGCTATGACAACAACCAACCCCGCGAATGGGCGGCTCATCTGTCTGGCTGGCAGGCGCGAGCCATTGCTGCGCAGAACAATGGCTTTGAGGCTTTGCCTTTGTTCATCGCGGCTGTGGTGCTGGCGCAGCAGGTGCATGCCGACCAAGCTCGCATCGATATGCTGGCCATGGTCTTTGTGGCCATTCGCGTGGTGTATGTGGCCGTCTACCTGATGAATATTGGCACCCTGCGGACCCTGGTCTGGGCCGCAGGACTGGCCACCAGCATTGCCATCATGGCGATGGCTTGACAGAGCCGCTCAGAGCTGCGGCGAGTCAGCTCAGCGCGCGCTGGCCACTCGCAATTTGCTCGATCGAACGGGGGCGCTGAGGCGCCCCTTGTTGTTTCTCACGCTGGCGCGCGAAGCGCTGGCCACGTGGATGGATGCCTTCGTTGCAGGGCGGCTGTTGCGAGCCATGGCACGTGGCGCTGCCTTTTTCAAGGGCACGAACACCACCACTGTTTGACCACGGCTGAATCGGGCGGAAGCCGACACCCGGTTCCATTGGGCGACTTGACTGGCGGGCACGCGATAGCGCCGTGCCAAGCTGGCCACAGAGTCGCCTTTGCCCGCGCGCAGTGTCATCCGGCGCATGGGGGGCAGGTCTGGCGCGAAAGCCATCATGGCATTGTCGGCGACGGATTCTGAAACGTCTTGCTCACGATGCTGGCTGCGTGGCACCAGGAGGGTCGATCCTGCTTTGACCAGCATTTTGGGTGGGATGAGGTTGATGGCGCGCAGGCCGACTTCATTCATGCCCACCTGCTTGGCAGCCTCACTGGGGCGCATGGTGCGGGGGACGCGCCATGCGGTCCAGGTGGCGAGCAAGCCCTTTTGTTGCTGGAGGTTGTGCACAAACCTGCTGGCGTTGTCATAGGGCAGCAGCACCTGGGGGGTGCCGGCGGCCAGGATCACGGGTTTGTTCATCGACGGGTTGAGTGCCTTGAAGTCATCCATGGGCATGCCTGCCAACTTGGCGGCCAAGGCGACATCCATGTCACGCTGGATGGGCACGCTGACAAAGAACGGGTGATTTTCAATCGGTTGCAACGTGAGCCCGAAGGACTCCGGGCTCAGCACGATGTCGCGTACCGCGTGCAGCTTGGGCACGTAGTTGCGCGTTTCAGGCGGCATGTTCAGGCTCAGATAGTCGGTTGGCAGCCCGGCCTTGATGTTGCGGTTGATGGCTTTTTGGACGTTGCCTTCTCCCCAGTTGTAGGCGGCCAGGGCCAAGTGCCAGTCTCCGAACTGGCGATTCAGGCGTTGCAGGTAATCCAGCGCGGCCCGGGTTGAGGCCAGCACGTCACGACGGTCGTCTCTGAACATGTTTTGTTTGAGCGCGAAGTCCTTGCCGGTGGCGGGCATGAATTGCCAAATGCCCGAGGCTCTGGCTGACGATTGGGCCTGCGGATTGAAGGCACTTTCAATGAAGGGTAGCAGCGCCAACTCGGAAGGCATTTGGCGGCGTTCGATTTCTTCGAGCACATGGAACAGGTAGCGGCTCGAGCGCTCGGTCATGCGCTGCACGTAGTCCGGTCGGCTGGCATACCAGCGCTCGTGGTCAGCCACCAGAGGGCTTTCAAGCGCAGGGAGGCTGAAGCCATGGCGCATGCGCGTCCACAGGTCCTTGTTGGCTTCGATGTCGTCAAGGTTGATGGTGGAGTCTGGACGCAGCGGGTCGGTGGGGATGCCCACCGCCTCGCGTCCTTCGCTCAGTGCTTCATCGACGCTGAGCAGGGCCGTCTTTTGCAAGTAGGCCTCGGCGGGCGTGGGCTCTGTAGACCTGAGGCTGGTGGCAGTGATCATCCGGCCCGTTGCGGGAGGATTGAGTTGCAGAGCGGTTGCCGGGTTGATTGCACCAGGGAGGGACGTTGGCTCCAGCGACATCACGTCGCTCACGGAGGTGCACCCTGTGAACAGGGCCGAGGTCAGCAAGGTGACGCACAGGGCGACCGGCCTGAGTGTGTGGTGAAGTTTCATTGAAAGGTGTTCTTCCATTGGCGCACGGCCCTGAAGACCGACAGTGGGGTACTGTCTGGCGCGCCATGTTGTTGAGCGCTGGCGATCACTTGAGCTTGATCGCAGCGCATATAGGGGTTGAGTGCGAGTTCAGTGCGGATGGTGGTGGGCAAGGTGGCCTGACCGTCATGCCTGAGTTGCTGGCAGCGTTGTTCGTACTTGGCCATTTCGGCGTTGTCGGGTTCAACGACCCGTGCAAAACGCAAATTGTCCAAGGTGTATTCATGGGTGCAGCATACGAGCGTGTCGCCTGGCAGTTGCTTGATTCTGTTAATGGCGGTGAACAATTGTTCGATGGTGCCGTCATACAGGCGACCGCAACCGGCAGAAAAGAGGGTGTCTCCGCAAAACAGCATGGACGGCTGTGCGGGTTGCGACTGGTCAAAGTGGGCCAAGTAGCTGATGTGGTCTGCCGTGTGGCCGGGGGTATCCCAGACCTCGAAGTCTGTGTTTTGAAACTGGACATGGTCGCCTTCTCTCAGGCGCACATCAATGCCGTCAATGACACTGTTGGTTGGTCCATAGACTTGGCCTTTCAGCACGGACCTCAGCTTGAGCAAACCACCAATGTGATCAAGGTGGCGATGGGTCACTAGAATGGCAGCCAGTTCCAGCCCCAGGTGCTGGAGGGCCTCCAAGACCGGAGACGCGTCTCCCGGATCGACCACGAGGGCTTTGCGGCCATCGTGGAGCATCCAAATGTAATTGTCAGTGAAGGCGGGTAGGGCGAGTAGATTCATGACTAAAGTCGATCCGATTATAGAGTTGCACCCATGGCTGGCACTGCCGCCAGGCCAGGCTTTACTTGAGTGGGAACAAACTCAGATGGATCGCTTGGTGGCTGATATTTTTGGCTTTCATGCTCTGCAGTTGGGTTTGCCCGAGCTCGATGGATTGCGCACCAATCGCATGCCTCATCGGTGGTTGGCCTTGGACACTGCGTACCAAGGATGGTCGCCACCGCTGGAACCCTGTCCCGAGAGCTTGGATCAAGGTGCGCCGTTGAGCTTGCGTTGTGACTTTGAGTCGCTGCCATTCCCCAATCACAGCCTGGATCTGGTGGTGTTGCCGCATGCGCTGGAGCTGGCACGCGATCCGCACCATACCTTGCGGGAGGTGGGGCGGGTGTTGGTGCCTGAAGGTCGGGTCGTGATTGCAGGGTTCAATCCTGCCAGTCTGTGGGGGCTGTGGCAGCGCATGGGCACCTGGGGGGTGGACCGGGCGTTGGTCTTGCCTCAGGGTGAGTTCATCGCCTATTGGCGCTTGCGCGATTGGTTGCGCTTGCTGGACCTGGAGGTCGAGACCAGTTATTTTGGGGGCTATCGTCCCATGGTACGCAGTGAGGCGTGGTGGAATCAGTTGAAGTGGATGGACCGCGTGGGTGCTCGGTGCTGGCCGGTGCTCGGGGCCACTTATTTTGTGGTGGCGGTCAAGCGTGCTCGTGGCATGCGTTTGGTGGGCAAGGTGCGCAAAGCCCGTGTCAATCATCAAGCCGCGCCAGCGGTGGTGACCAACCGGCAGCACCGCAATGCAGATTTATTCAAGGATAAGAACGGATGAGTGAAGTAGTCGAGATGATGTCCGTGGTCGTCTACACGGATGGCGCGTGCAAGGGCAACCCGGGCCCTGGTGGCTGGGGGGTGTGGATGGTGGCCGGGGCCCATGAAAAAGAGATGTGGGGCGGCGAGGCCAATACCACCAACAACCGCATGGAGCTCACTGCCGTCATTCAGTCACTGACGGTGCTCAAGCGGCGTTGCAAGGTGGTCATTTACACCGACAGCCAGTACGTGCGCAAAGGCATCACCGAGTGGATCACCGGCTGGAAGTCGCGTGGCTGGAAGACGGCAGACAACAAGCCTGTCAAAAATGCCGATCTTTGGCGCTTGCTGGAGACGGCCGCCGCTGAGCACCATGTGGATTGGCGCTGGGTGAAGGGCCATTCGGGAGACCCCGGCAATGAGCGGGCTGACAGTCTGGCCAACCGAGGGGCGGCTGAGTCGGCTTAGAGGATCAGCACCATGGTGAGCTTGTCAAAATAGCGCACCTGGCCTGGGCCATCAATCAGTTTGATGGCGTGCGGGACCACTCCGCAGGCCTGAAACCCCGCCCGCTCGTAAAGGCGGATCGCGGCATTGCTGGAGGTACTGACTCTCAGGGTGATTTGCTCCAGGCCAATGGCCTTGCGGGCTTCCTGGATACAGGCGGTCATCAGTTTGTCGCCCACGCCCAGGCCTGTGTGCGATGGGCGAACCATCATGCTGTTCAGCTCGGCGCTGTGGCGCAGCTTGTGCAGCGATTTGCGCTCCAGGGCAATCAAACCGACCAGATCGCGGCCATCCCAGGCCCCGAGCAAAAAGGTGCCCCCCAGCGGCTCGCTCAAACCGAGTCGACTGATGTAGCTTTCGGGCGGCAGGGCGTGTTCGCTTTCGATGTCGTTGTCAAATGCGTCCAGGTGCAGGCGCAGGCCTTCATCTCGCAGGTTTTTGAAGGCGCTCAGTTCGGCGGGGGCTAACCGGCGAATGTGGATGGTGGACGCCTCAGGCTTGTCCATGCAGTGTCTCCAGCGTGTTGATGTTCATGAATGCGGCCGGGTCGCCAAAGGATACGCTGATCCAGCGACACGACTTGATCCATTGGCCCACTCGGCGTTCACCTTGTTGAATGGCGGATTCGAGCGAGGCACGGCAATGCTGGTGAATCAGGGCGCACACCCAGTGGTGGCGAACGGTGCCATCGGGGTCGACGGTGGTGGGCACGGCCACCTCGGCTTTCTGGTCCGTGGCGGCTTGTACCAAGCGCTCAACCAGTTGCGGGCTGAGATGGGGGCTGTCGCATGAGGCGCTGAGCAACCAAGGGGTGTCGCAGTGCCGCAGGCCGGTCAGCAGGCCTGCCAGTGGTCCCAGGGCGCCGCGCAGGTCTGTGTCGTCAGGCCACACTTGTCCATCGCCATGCGGTCCTTGGGTCTGATCGAGCAAGCTGCGGTATTGGTCTGGATGGCGATTGGCGTTGATGTGCACCACCTTGAGTTGCCCTCTCAGCGAGTCGAGCACCCATTGCACCAGTAGCTGCCCTTGGTAGGGCTGCAAGCCTTTGTCCAGTCCGCCCATGCGGCGTCCTTCGCCTCCTGCCAGAATCCAGCCGGTCACTTCGGAGTGCATCTGGTCAACCACCAATGTAGCTCATTTCGATTCGTTGCTCGGGTGCTTGGCCCTGCGCACGCAGTTGTGAGTAACGGTCACTGCGGTTTTGCCATAGGTGGCGCAGGCCCTGCGAGATGGTTGCATCGTCTTGTGGACTTCGCAGCAGTGCGCGCAGGTCGTGCCCTTGGTGCGCGAACAGGCAGGTGTAGAGGCGGCCATCGGTGGACAGGCGCAGGCGGTTGCAGTCGCCACAGAAGGCTTGGGTGACGCTGGAGATGAAGCCAACCGAGCCTTGTCCATCAACATAGGTCCAGCGCTGTGCGGTTTCGCCGCGGAGGTGGCGGGTTGCCGCTTGTAGTGGCAAGGCCTGGTGGATGCGGGCTCGAACCTCATCCGAGGGCATGACTTGGGTCATCTGCCAGCCGTTGGTGGTACCAACGTCCATGAACTCGATGAAGCGCAGTTCAATGCCGGACCCCTTGAAATGACGCGCCATGGGCAGGATCTGGTGGTCGTTGACGCCACGCTGCACCACCATGTTGACCTTGATGGGCCCTAGGCCTGCGGCCTGCGCGGCCTCAATGCCGTCCAAGACATCGATGACCGGAAAATCAGCGTCGTTCATGCGTCTGAAAACGGCATCGTCCAGGGCGTCCAGGCTGATGGTGATGCGTTGCAGACCGGCATCTTTGAGTGCTTTGACTTTGCGGGCCAGCACGGAGCCATTGGTGGTCAAGGTCAGTTCGGGCGCTTGGCCGTCGAGCGTGCGCAGTTGAGCGAGTTGCTGGACCAAGACCTCCAGATTTTTGCGCAGCAGCGGCTCGCCTCCGGTCAGTCGCAATTTACGAACCCCCAGCCCTAAGAACAACCGTGCGGTGCGGGTGATTTCTTCAAAGGACAGCAGCTGAGGTTGCGGCAAAAACGCGTGGTCCTTGTCAAAAACCTCGCGCGGCATGCAGTAGCTGCAACGGAAATTGCAGCGGTCCGTCACCGAGATGCGCAGATCACGCAGGGGGCGGCTCAAACGGTCAAAGGGTTCGGTGGCTGCCGCATCGCGGGAATGCTCAGGCAAGACCAAGGCGATGGCACCTGGCGAAACCAGCAACGGGGCGAGGGGCACTCCATCGGTGGTGGCGCGCAGTTGTTCGCGCAAACGGTGCAGGGGGACCAGCGTTGACTCACTCATGGCCGCCATTGTGCGACACAAGCGATTGAAGGATCAGGGTAGGGTATTGGTGGGGGCTGTACCCGACCGAGCGGTGACCAGTGGCGGGGCACGACGCGCACCGTCAAAGCGTTGCTGCCAGTAAGTCAGCCGCATGTCTTCAACACGTACCTCGCCGCCAGCTCTGGGAGAGTGGATGAACTTGTTGTCGCCCACGTAGATGCCGACATGGGAGAAAGTGTGGCGCAAGGTGTTGAAAAACACGAGGTCGCCGGGTTTGAGTTCGCTTTGCTTGACCGGGACCAGCGCAGGTGATGCGGCTTGCTCGGAGGCCCGGCGGGGCAAGATCAGCCCAATGCTGTTTTCAAAAACGTGGCGTGTGAAGCCGCTGCAATCGAAACCACTTTGGGATGATTGCCCGCCGCGGCGGTAGGGTACGCCCAGGAAGTTCATGGCCGACATGACCAAGTCTGCGGCGACATCGGAGGCTTTGTCACGCACTTGCTGCGCCAGTTCAACCACGGGTTTGGTGTTGATCAGGCCTTTGTCCGCCAAAAACCGGCTGATGGGGTCGGTGTTTTCTTGCTGTGGGGGGTGGCCCGTGAGGGCCTCTATGGCCGCCGCCGCATCAGGGCTGAGGGCTGCAGGCTGGTTTTGCGCCTGTGCCGACGTGACCATGCACCAGGCCAGCACCAGGCTGACGCCTGCCGTCTTGCTCAGGCCGACGCGCAAGGAGTGGCTCAGCTTGGAGCTGGCAACACCGGAGGCGGACACAGAACAACCACGGGGGAAAAATGCATAAGGTGAAAGCTTAGGTCAGCCAGCCATGGCCGTCAACCTGTGGAACGCTGTCAAAACCCAAGGTTATCACCGAATTTTCATGAAATTTGCACCAAAGTTGGGTGCGGCCCTCAAGGCGTGTTGATGCCCAGCAATCGTGCGCGCATGTCATGCGAGGCTT
>JAZJZP010000399.1:0-1784 GCA_040389805.1 Pseudomonadota bacterium | reverse complement strand
TACTACTACACGCAGGCAGGCAACACGGGGGCGACAGCGCCAACGCATTTGGCCGGTGATGTGGCGGACGGTACGGCCATTGCGCGCTATGTTTGCAGCAACCTGGGGCAGTTGCCGCAATACTGGCTGACCAGCACAACAGCGGGCGCAAGCTACTGGTGTGGGACCGTCGATAAGGCGGACGGTTCTCGTGATTTGGTTGTGGTGTCGTTCTTCGCGGCGCTGGATGATCAGGTCAGAATCAGGTGTGGCACGGACGGCATCGGCGCAGGGTTCACGGCCCGTTTCGCGCTGGGCAAAACCTACTCAATTGAAGGCAGTTTCAAGCGGGTGTTTGACTCAGCCTATGGGAATGTGTTTTTGCGCTGGGACCGTGGCGACATGGCAAACGTGCCGGGTGATGGTGTGAGCGATGCAACGGGCAACAGTATGCAAAGCATCATCACCAACAAAAACACGAATGCCAGTCAATTGGTGGCGGCGGGGTACACAGAAACCAGGGTAACGCCAGCATTCACGGCAGAGCACCAGAGCACGCCGGGTTCAATTGCATTGCCATGGAGTCAAGCGCAGTGGAGGATTCAAGGGGCCGGGGCTGGTTTCATGGTCACGCAGTTTCAGCCGGTGTCGTGGCGTCCGGTGGATTGATCACCGCACCAAGTACAGCAAACCAGGGCGCCCCATGTGGGCGCTTTGTTCTTCCTGGGCCAGCTTTTCACGCTGCAAGGATTCGGCCAAGGCTTGGTAAAGCGTGGCGCGGTTGAAAAGGTCGACGTCAAGCCATTGGCCCCCCCACTGGGTCACCCAAAAGAGGGAGAGCAGCACGGGGCGCGGGGCGTCGTCGCTGGCGATCCAGCGGTAAACGGTGCGCTCGGTCACGCCAAGGGCGCGGGCAACGTCGTGTGCGCTGGGGTGGGCCAGATCGGCGAGCATGGCCGACAGTGGCGGCATGTGCGCGGGTAGCCGGTGCAGCATGGGTGACTCCCTGTTAAATGTGAGGGGCGATCAGATCACGCGGGGCGGCGAGCAAAAAACGGGAAAAGCGTGCTTTTTTGGCAAACGTGCAGACAAAACGCAACAACCACGAAAAAAGCCATTAACTTTCCACAATGTATATTATGTCAACCATCGCCGCAGTCATGCGATGGATCAACAAGGCATTGCATAGGCCCAATGGCCGATGGGCCAAGGCTTAAGAACGCAGACCAAAGGGCCGATTGCACATCATGCTAAATCGATTGCCTAAAACAATGCCGACGTTTAGCCAAATGCTAGACGACATAGGGAGCCCCAGCGACAAGGCCACCGCAGCCGCGCTAGGCGTGACAACAAAAACCGTCAGAACATGGAAAAAGACGGACGCGCCAAGGTCCGTGCTACTCGCTGTTTTTTGGGTGACGCGGTGGGGATTGTCGCGCACCAATGCCGAGGTCTACGACCTCAGCCAGTTGCACTACACCACCGCCCTAGTCAGACGCCTAGAGATTGAACGACTAAACCAAGCAATCGAGCAGCTTCAAAAGATCGGCCAATTCGGATCGGCCAATGACCCGTTAAACCAGCACAGCCGACCCGCCAGAGCCATAGGTTTGACCGAGCCAGTCCCGAGCCAACCGGCCCAGGCCCTACGGGCCAACACGCCACCCCCAAGCGTCGCACACCGCTAATTGTCTTGATTGTTGGAGGACGGCAAAGGACACGCGCTCTAACCTCACGTTTTCGTGACAGTCACCTTAAAATGATTGGGTTGACCGCATAAAATGCCGCACGGAGGATTCAAATGG
>JAZJZP010000398.1:3021-7075 GCA_040389805.1 Pseudomonadota bacterium | reverse complement strand
GCGTCTCCCTGGCTTGTCCCGTCAGCAAGAGAATCGGGGCTGATGGTTTCTTCGCTCGGATGCCCTTGACGAGGGCGGAAGCGGTTTCCTTCCCTGGGCCCAGGAGAAAGTCGATGATGTAAACATCGAAATCATCCAACTCTGGCGCCAGTTCGGCCTCGGATGAAAACGCCTTGGCCGTGAAGCCTCCGGCGTTCAAGGCGTCCCGTACGGCGCTCGCCACCGACACGTCATCGTCCAGGACAGCCACGTAGACGTTCTCGCTGGGCTTGGGAAGGACCGTCAGATCGGCAACTTCGAAGAACTCTTCGCTGGGCGAATGAGCGCCTGCTGTGTAAGGGATGATTTTCCAACGCGGCGCACCACGCAGCGCCACCAATTGGCCAACTTTGGGCCGCTCGACCAGCTTGCGAATGACCGCCCTGGCGCCGTACCACGTGTCGCCAATGCGCATCTCACAGGCTGTATTTGCCGATGGCGTCTTCGCCAGTGGGGTTGCGCCGAAGAATGTGCTGATCGAGTCTTCGAAGTGCTGAACGATCAAGATGATCTCTTCGATCAGCCAACCGGGCCCCTCACCCAACCTTCTGCGGGCTTGAGCCATGGACAAGCCGGTGACTTCCGACACAAACGAAGCCTGCTTTCGCTCAGGTACGCCTCGACCTTCCAGGTAGGCAGCCATTTGGCGCGTGATGTCTCGGTGAAGCGCAGTTCCGCTATGGAGGTCATCCATGTTGTCTGGGTTGCTCATGGCTCATTTTAGTTGTTCATACGAGGCGGCTCGCCGCTGCGCACCATCGACGCCCTTCGCAACAAACGACGCAGATTGTTGCAACAAATCAAAGAACCTTAAAAGATTCTTTTACGCAAGATGTTGACAAGAAACAGATCTTAAAAGATACTTTTCTCGTGAACATTGCACAAAACGATCTTATAAGATTGGATTTATGGGGTCAGCCAATGGTGTTTTTCCAATCTTTTAAGAACAAAACACCTACGAGGCAAGCATCAACGAGCGATCCGTTCCTCTGGAACAAAGGTCGTAAGTAGCGCCACCAGTGTAGGTGAACGCCATGGAAGGATCAGGGAGTGATGCAGCGCTCCCACACGGTAGAGGCAAATCAGGACGTGTGAATGGCCCTTCAGTTAGGGCAATTGTTGAGGGTGAGTGGATGGTGTGTTGATGCCCTTGCACGGCGCGTCCCAGATAAGTTTTCACGAACCGCATGGCTCTGCTTGTTTCTTGATTGCATTGAGTTTTTCAGTCCCCCGCCGGACCCAACCCATTCGGGGTTTCTGCTATAGGGCCGCTGCTTTCTGTCTTTTCCCCGGCAGTCAGTGTGATTTGCTCCGAATAGGTGGGGGGCTGATTTTTATTCGGTGAGCACTTGAACGCTTCCCGCGTGATGCCGTCCGCCATACCTTGAGAACAACAGATGATCAAAGACATCAGCCCCGTCGAATGGAACACCTTGTCGCGTGACTGGGGAGATGCCCGCCCCGGCTCACATGGTTGCAGCCATGTCCAAACCGAACCCCCGCAAATGCAAGCGATGCTCGCATTGCTTCAATGCCAACAGCGTGCTGCTGATGAATTGAAAGAACGAGGCCTGTTGAAACCATGCCGAGAGTTCACCGCCCAATTCAGGGCCACAACATGGCAGAGGCCTCCCGACGACATCAGCGTGATCCGAATCGCCGAGGGGATCGAGTACTTCTACACCGCCAATGGGCGGAGGTGTTTCAATGGAAAGTTGATCAGCATTTGGGACCACGATCACAGTGACGCCAAGATCGGCAACTTCATCAAACTGGACAGGTCACTCATTCACCACAAACTTGATCAATTCAAAAACGCGTTTCCGGAGATCACCTATTTCTGGATCGTTCTCTCCTCCGTGGTCATCGCTCATTTTTTCTCGCATGAACGCAAAGGCGGTGAGCCAACCGCATGCGGACAGGGCCTGGCTTTGCTCAGCCAGAAGGTTCAGTACGACCAGTCGGCCATTGAATCGGTCTTTCACAAACCCGCCGACGTTTGCGATGTGGCCTATTCCATTCGCCATCTGAAAGTGGGCAAGTACGGCACGTTCACGCTGTCGGTACTTGCCGAAGAGGTCGTCTTGATGCGGATCGAACTGGGACTGCTCCAAAAGGTGGCTCGCACGGCCGATATCGGCATCCTGATCGACTGAGGCCAACGATGGTCAGCCGCGAACAATTTGCCAGCTTCATGCGCTCTGTCATCCTGTCTGAAGCAACCCCTCTCTCTTGTCTTTTGGGCGACCTGCATGACGGCGCAGTACACGAACTCGTGGAGCATGCGTCATCGAACGCAAGTCACGTGGCCGGGCCTTCGCCTGCCATCGCCATCTGGATCGGGGCGGTTGCGAACAAAACGCTGATCTGCGGGAACCATCCATGACCTTCACCGACTTGTCAGCGGTTCAGCGCCTGCGCTTTTTCACAAACATCGAGTTCCCCGTCATCGGCAAGCGGCTCGAACGCATCTTCTGGCTGCATGGCACAAGAAAGTCCCGAGAAGTCGATCTGCCGATCGGTCAGGACACCATGCTGCTCGTTTCGCAGTTGTTGAAAAAGTCTCACCAGCATCCGCTGGAGTTGGAGACTGCCTTGCCCTGGAACATGGGCGTGGACCGCGAGATGCTGCCCAAACGGCTCGACCAGCTGTGGCTGTATGGAACCACGTTCTTCGAAGCGCTCTCCAGTGACGAGCGGCTGGAGACCGCTTGGCTGGAGACAGCCCGCGACATCTCATTGCTCATTCAATTGAAGCGAACCGTACCCTCGTTGTTTGCGGGCTATTTGAACAAATTCAGCAACAGCCTGCCTTCGTCCGTACACGACTACTTGCTGGTGCACGCGCTGGAGGAGATCACTCAAACATTGATCTTCAGACGCTTCACCCAAATCGCGAACCTGCCCTACTTCCAAAGACTGCCGGCTTACACACAAACATCCGCGCTCTTTCCCGAGATGCATCCTTGCGTGGGGCTTCTAGGCACCTTGATCATCGGTTGGATGGTGGATTCGGGGGCGATGTACGCCACGCAGGCTTCAGGCATTGACCCGCTCACAAGGGAAATTTTCAAACAGCATCACTCGGTCAAGATCCGTCACATCGAGTTTTCACGACGAATCATTGAGGACTACTTGGGCAACGCAAGCATCCGAGAGCGCCACAAGTTCCGGGAGATCTTCAGGCATGTGATCCCAGAAATCCTGAAATCCCTCCGATTCGACCCCGAGATTGCCCAACACACCAGTTTTCCATTTCCGGTAAGCGGCAACCACGCGGCATCGATCGAGGCGGTCAGGACGTCCGTCCACAGCCAGTTGCTCGACGAAGAGCGGTTCAAGAGCATGATGAACTGGCTCTGGAAAATGGAACTCATCTGATAAGCCATTTGAAGTACCGAAGAGACATCACACCGTCTGTCGCCTTGCGCCGAGCCACCCCAGCAAAGAGGGTAGCAGTGCATCCTTCGCCGCAGACCTGAAATCGAAAGGCCCGAACCCAAGCCAAACTCGAAAGCACCACCAAATACCTGGCATTGCCCGGTGACCGCGTCCCCGTCCTTGCTAAAAATGGCCCAGGCATTTCTGAAAGCATGCGATGGCAGGCCAACTCGGCGTCAGCAGTCCCTATGCATCGTCCGACCCGGGCTTCCCTGCCCTGCCCGTCGACGAACTGCTGCTTCAGCAAGCAGCGCTGCTGGCACGCATCAAGCTTTGCCATGGCTCGGACCGGGAAGACTTCGAAGCCACGGTGGTGTCGCTGATCAGGCGCTATGCCGATCTAGTCCACCTGCTGCCTGCCACAGCCGACAACTATTTCAGCAAGCCCGGTGGCCTGCTGCATCTGGGGATGGAGGTCGGGTTCTTCGCCTTGCAGGGCACCGACGCGCACATCTTTTCCGGGCGCTCGACTATCTCAGCCAGACGCCATCTGGAGCCGCGCTGGCGCCTGGCCACATTCATCGCGGGGCTGTGCAGCGAAGCCCATCGCGTGCTCACTCACGTCATCGTGACC
>JAZJZP010000398.1:0-3011 GCA_040389805.1 Pseudomonadota bacterium | reverse complement strand
GGCACCGGCGCGGTGTGGCCCGGCTACCTCTTCCCTCTGTCCGACTGGCTGACCGCCCAACATGCGGACCGCTACTTCCTGCGCTGGCGCCCCCATGCCATCGAGGCGCGTGGTTTGGGCTTGTTCGCGCTGGCACATGTGGTGCCGCCCGCCGTCATGCAGTACCTGGCCGAGGACAACTCGGTCATCGTGCCACACCTGATGGCCAGCATCAGCGGCATCTCGGTCTACCGCGAACGCAACGTGCTGGACGAACTTGTGCGCCGGTCCTTGGCGCTGGTGATCGATCGCAACCTTGTCGCCAATGCCGATCGCCATGGCTCACCCCAATATGGATCGCATCTTGAGCGCTACCTGGTCAATGCTCTGAGGCATCTGGCCAGCACCCACTCGGCATGGCAGGCCAACCGCGAAAAGTCCCGCGTGTGGTTGGCTGTGGATGGCCTGTTTCTGGTCTGGCCTCATGCCGCCGAAGACATTCAAAAGCTGCTGGATGCCGAGCAACTGCAAGGCATTCCCAAAGCACCGGCCACGATCATGGATTTGCTCCTGTCTGCGGGGGTGTTTGAGCCCACCGCATCGGAGCAGCCGACCTGGACCATCCAACCTCCAAGCTCGAAGATCAAGATTGAGGCCGTCAAGCTGACATCAGCCGCCATCCTGTTTGCAGGCATAGACCCACAAACCGCCCCGCTCGCAGAGAAATTGACGCGCATGGCGAGCGTGGCCACCCCTGTCGCGCCCGCAAAGGCACCCACCACGCAAGAGCCACCCACCACCACGGAGCCAGACGCTCAGATACCGCTCATTCCTATAGAAGACACACCGCCTGACGAACAAGACTCAGCAACCCAAGCACCGACACAAGCCGCTGCCGAGTTGGTGAACGAACCCGAGCCCACGCCGCCAGCTTCATTCCGCCTGCAAGCACCCATGCGGCTCAACCCCATCGTGCGCGATGTGCTCGTTGAGGTGATCCACACCTTGAACACCGGCGCAGGCCCGGCAAAGTGCTGCACCGTGGCCCATGGCTTGTTTGTTCCCGTGAGCGAGTTCGAGCGCCGAGGGCTACAGCCATCACTGGTCTTGCGCGCACTGACGGAGGTGCGCATGCTGGCCCGCATCAGCGCCAAGGCCCCGCCCACGTCATCAAGAGATTTCAACGGCGTACCCACCGTCGGTTTGACAATCGACCCGCGCTTCGTTGGCGGGCTGGAACTGGCGGGCTTTGCCCTGCCCGCCGACCAGGAGCCATGACATGTTCATCCGCCGCTACGAGATGCCATGGCGACATGCCTACGAGGTCTACGCTGGCCTGGTCTGGGGCCTGGCGCTGGTCTTCTTCATGGTGGTGGGCGTCATTGGCCAGGTGCCGCGCGCCTTCGCCCTGCCCTTGTCGCTCACCTGCTTTGCCATGGCCGTCCTGCGGGTGTCGCAGGCGCTGCGTATTCTGATCCTGCGCGCCTCCCTCGCCGGGCATGGCATCCAGGTGATGGGCACCCAGGTGCAGGCACAGTGGTGCACCAACCCGAATGCCGTCTTCCTGGGCTTTGGCTTTGAGTGGCGGCCGGTGCATTCGCAGCGCCTGTACGAACTGGCCAAGATCGACTACCGCGATTTCGCGGTCTCCCCACGCCTCCTGAATTTACTGGGCTATGACAGCCTGCCGCAGCCTGATGCCGAAATCGGGCTGGCCTACATCCATGGCGTGGAACCCCGCGAGGTGCCCCTGCACCGCCCCTTGCAGAACTTCGAGGGCGGCACGCTGCTGGTGGGCACCACCCAATCGGGCAAAGGTGTGGCGCTGGCCAACCTCATCACCCAGGCGGTGCGCCGCAACGATGTCGTCATCGTCATCGATCCCAAGAACAGCCGCCGCCTCAAGCGCGTGGTCGAGCGGGCATGCCAGGACTGGCGTGAGCCTGACACGTTCATGGAATTTCACCCGGCCTTTCCCGAGGTGGGGGTGCGGCTGGATTTCACTTTCAACTGGCAAAAGCCGACCGAGATCGCCTCGCGCATCCAATCCATCATGCCGCCCGACACGGCGGGTGCCTTCTCGGCCTTTGGCTGGGATGCCGTGAACGTGGTGGTGCAAGGCCTGGTCGAGCTGGAAGAGCGCCCGAACCTAGCCAAGCTGACGCGCTACATCGAAGGGGGCATCGAGCCGGTGCTGGAAGGCTCCCTGCGGCGCTTCTATGCCGAAACGATGGGGCCCAACTGGCGTGAGCAGCCCGAGATGAAAAAGCTCATCCAGGAGGCCCAGCGCGGGAACATGAAGAGGCCCTCAGAAGCCGCCAGCCATGAGCTAATGGCCTTCGTCGCCTACTACGAGCACCATGTGGCCCAGCCACAGCGCAGCAAGGTGGTTGATGCGCAGGTGCGCACGTTCAGGCACAACCGCGAGCACTACCAAAAGATCACCGCGAACCTGCTGCCGGTGCTGTCCATGCTGACGTCCGGTGATCTGGGGCGCACCTTGTCGCCAGACCCGTTTGATGCGGATGACACCCGCCCGATCATGAACTTCGAGAAAATCGAGCGGGGCGGACATGTGCTGTACATGTGCCTGGACTCGCTGCCCGATCCCTCTGTGGCCTCGGCCATCGGCGCGCTGGCGCTGGCCGACCTGGCCGCACGGGCCGGCATGCGCTACAACCTGGGCGGCTACCGGCGCATCGCCTTGTTTGTCGATGAGGTGGCCAACGTCATCAACCAGCCCTTGATCGAAATCCTCAACAAGGGCGCTGAGGGCGGCATCTACACCACCTGCGCGATGCAGACCTTGGCCGACCTGGCCAAGCGCCTGGGCAGTGAGGCGGCCGCACGCATGGCCCTGGGCAACTTGAACAACCTGATTGCCATGCGCTCCAAGGACAGGCCGACACAGGACTTCATCGTCGAGACCTTTGGCAAAACCGCCATCCATTCCATGCGGGTGGGACTGGGGCATGGCGCTGATACCCACGTCGGTGATTTCTCCAGCAGCTATTCAACCCAACTGTCCGAGA
>JAZJZP010000397.1:0-3147 GCA_040389805.1 Pseudomonadota bacterium | reverse complement strand
AGCGGCACCGGCTACACGGCTGGCGGGGCGACCATCGGCAGTCCGGTTGTTACCGCTGATTCCACCGATGACGAAGGCGTATGGGATGGGGCAGACACCTCATGGACGACCTCGACCATTCCCCTGGCGCGGTATGCCATCATCTACAAGTCACGCGGCGGTGCTTCGAGTGCCGATGAACTGCTGGCCTGTATCGACTTCGGCAGCGATCAGTCCTCATCGGCAGGCTCGACGGACACAAGCTGAATCTCGGGTATCGCCAGTTCACCAATGTCCTGCTCCAAGTGGCGGTCACTCAGTGCCACATCGTCTGCCTGCTTGCCGCCGTCTGTGTTGCCCGCCCCAGGACCACGCCCCTCCAAGACGTTCATGCGACGCCGCAAGCCACTTGCCAAATTGCGCGCGCCATTGGCCACGTCTCGCACCTGGCGCTTGAGGGCCGCGCGCTCAACGTCCACCGCCTGGGCCGTGATGACCTCGTGAATCTCCAATGTCTGCAGCAGCGGCATCAGTTGGTCCAACTTGCCCAGCACCTCCAGGTAGCGGCGGCCAAAGGACGACAGCACGCCCACTTCGACCGCCAAGGGCACGGTGTCGTAAGTGGCCACGCTGGTGATGCCATGCGCCTTGAACAGCGCCTCAGCCGCGTCGATGGCGTCATTGAGCTTGTCGTTGACGGCGTCCAACTGCCCCCGGATGGTGGCCTCGACCTTGGCGATGTCATCGTGGTCCAGCCGTGTGCGCGCGATCACCGAGATGAAATGGGTGTTGAGCTGCAGCGTGTTGAACAGACGAACGAAGAAGCGCTTGCCCTCCGCGCTGGTGAAGCGTGTGGGCATCTTCACACTGGCCGCCTCGATGCGGCGGAAATCGGCCTTGGTTTCCTTGGCCAGGATGCGGGCGTTGACGCCGCCTTGGTCCATCTTGACGATCTGTGTGTCGGGCATGTCGCGCTCCCCTGGATGGCTGGGTCACCACCATCTTGCAAACCGCGCCATGGCATCACCACCGGGAATGACCAGCATTTTTGGCCCCTTTCGACGCCAGCCCCTGTTTTGCCGCCGATGCCTCTTGACCACGCCTGGCACTGGAACTACCTTGGCCACATGCAGCAGCTGGCCCTGCATTCAAACCAGGCAAGCCCAGGAGTTGATGAGATCCCAGACGGCGAAAACCGTCTTGATGCCGTCGAAGCGGCTTCCGAGGTGAGGGCACGGCGCGGTCAAGAAAACCTCTTTGCGCCCTCCCCCCGAAAGCTTTCTTCGATCGGTTGCTGGCACACCGATCCCGGACGGTTAAACCGTCCGCTCAAGCCAGCCCTGGAGTCATCTCATCACCGTCGGTTCACCACCGACCGTTCATCACCCAGTGGGGGCCTCGCCCTCCTCTGTGGTGCACCGCGCCTCCACCATCCATTGGAGACCACGATGCCACACAAGAGCACATCCCTCATCAACACCCTGGTCGCATCGACCGGGTTGTTGCCCGACAGCCCGGCTGCCAACGCCTGGTTCGACGACGAATCCGAGCACATCGACTGGAGTGAGGAAGACATCGTCTTCCTGCATTGGCGGCTTCTGCAAGAGATCACCCAACTGGCCGATCCGGCCACGCCGCTGGAAGACAAGTTCGACACGCTGCGCTGGGTCTTCACCGAGCGCGAGAAGGACCATCAGCCCTTCTCGTTCGTGAGCTGCCTGCGCGTGGTCGGTTGTAGCCCGCTCTCTCCGATCGCCTATTGCGGCCTCGTGGACGCGCAAGACATCCGCGACCACATCCGCAACAGCCTGAAGCCCTGGCTGGCCGCGTCGCTGGCACGCTATCCGCATTGGGTGCGCGAGGCCATCAGCCGCAATCCGCAGTGGGTCGAGGCCCGCCTGGCCAAGAACCCGCAATGGATCAACGAGCAGCTCAAGCAGATGGCCGACCAAGGCGACCTGTTCATCTGACTCAGTAGGCCCCAAGGGTCGATCCGCCGCACTGCCTCAATGAAAGGAGCATCCCATGCACCAAGCAGCATTTATCCAAAGGCAAGCCGTCCCCATGCTGCCCGTCCACGAACCCAGGGACATCGAGTTCCTAGTCAAGGAAAGCGAAATCCTCACCGGCCAGGCTGGCCGCATCTTCGTCATCGCTGGCGCTGACTGGCTGACCTACCGGGTGCAATGGCATCCGATGGGCATCAAGGTTGAACGCTTGGGTGACCAGGGGCAAGTCTTGTGCTCACAGCATCAACTGCCCCATGAGTTCCTCGACCACAGCGTGGTCGAAGCCCTGCGCGCGGGGCAACTTTTCACACCCTCGGTCCGCCATCCCGGCTGACCTCCTCTTCACCCTTTGGCGGGCCTGCCCCGCTGGGGCCAGGGTCCGCCTGCATTCATGGAGAAACATCATGCACATCCAAGTTCAAATCAATGAAGAAGGCGCCCTGCGCAACCAGCGCTATGCCTTCACCGATCGCTTCACGCTCGTCTCCGAGCTGCTGCAAAACGCGCGCCGCGCTGGCGCGACCTGCATCGAGATCAACTACCACCCGGCCGTTCAGGTCTTGTGCGTCAACGACAACGGCTGCGGCATCGACGATTTCCAAAAGCTCCTGAGCTTTCACGAGTCTGGCTGGGATACAGCCACCGGCACAAGCGAGCATCCCTTCGGTATCGGTTTCTCCAAGTGCCTCTACGCGGCTTCGCGTTGTGTCATCGCATCGGGCAACCAGCGCGTAGACATCGACACGGCCGCCGCCTTGGCTCGGGCCTCATTCAATGTCGTTCAGACGGAGGCAGACGACGCCGTCATCGGCACGCAGGTCGAGTTGCACGGTGTGGATCTGCCCGACCTGGCGTCGCGCATCGAGACCCTGTGCCTGGGCTTCCCGATCCCCGTCCTGTTCAACGGTGATCCTTTGCAGCGGCGCTTGGCCGAAGACCATCTGGAGATGACAGACAGCCCGATGGGCAAGGTCTACCTCACCGGTACGCACGATGGCCTGCACAACCACCACACGGTGGTGTTCCTGCAGGGTTTTTGCGTGATGAAGCCGATTCACATTGCGGTGGATCAGGTCAATGTGGTCCATCTGGATTCAACGCAGTTCATGGCCCGCTTGCCGGACCGAGACAAGCTGATCGACGAGGACGTGCAGCGCAA
>JAZJZP010000396.1:12177-20204 GCA_040389805.1 Pseudomonadota bacterium | reverse complement strand
GCAAGAAGGTCTTGTACTACCACGACCCCATGGTGCCGGGCAACAAGTTCGACAAGCCCGCCAAGTCGCCCTTCATGGACATGATGCTGGTGCCGGTCTATGCAGACAGCGACGGCGACCAGGGCAAGGTCATCGTCAGCTCTCGCATCCAGCAGAACCTGGGCTTGCGCACCGCAGAGGTCACCGAAGGCGTGTTGTCACCCCAGGTCTCGGCCGGGGGCAGCATCGCCTACAACGAACGCGACCAGGTCGTGGTGCAAGCGCGGGCCACCGGCTATGTCGAGCGACTGTACGTGCGTGCCACGCTGGATCCGGTCAAACAGGGGCAGCCCCTGGCCGATCTCTATGTGCCCGACTGGGTGGCCGCGCAGGAAGAGTTTTTATCGGTGCGCCGCATGCAGGGCACCGCCATGGGCAGTCTGGTTGATGGCGCCCGCCAGCGCATGCGCCAGGTCGGCATGAGCGACGAGCAGATCAAAGGCGTTGAGCGAACGGGCAAGACCCAAGCGCGGATCACCCTGGTGGCACCGATCAGCGGTGTGGTCAGCGAACTAATGGCGCGCGAGGGCATGTCCATGATGCCTGGGGGCACTTTGCTGCGCATCAACGGCGTGTCCACGGTCTGGGCCAATGCCGAAGTGCCGGAGAGCCAGGTGGCACAACTGCGCCCTGGCACCAAGGTCCAGGCCCGCAGCCCGGCTGTGCCCGGGACCACTTTTGAGGGCACGGTGCAGGCCCTGGTACCCGAGGTCAACCCTGGCACGCGCACCCTCAAGGCACGCGTGCAGTTGAGCAACCCTGGCGCCCATCTGGTGCCCGGCATGAGCGTGACCATGCAGTTCATGGACATGCGCGCCGAGAAGGCCTTGTTGATCCCCACCGAGGCTGTGATCCAGACCGGCAAACGCACGGTGGTGATGCTGGCCGAGGACAAGGGGAGATTCCGTGCGGTCGAGGTCCAGACCGGCATCGAGAGCAATGGTCAAACAGAGGTCAAGCGTGGCCTGGATGCGGGCCAGCGTGTGGTGGTGTCCTCACAGTTCCTGATCGACTCGGAAGCCAGCCTCAAGGGCGTGGAAGCGCGCTTGAACAATGCACCGGTGCCCACAGTGGCCAACACCGCGCCGCGGCATCAGGGGGAAGGCAAGGTCGAGGCCATCGGCCGCGATGCCATCACGCTGTCGCATGGTCCGATTGCCTCGCTCAAGTGGGGTGCCATGACGATGGACTTCAAGGTGCCGCTCAAAGGCGGCTTGCCTCGCAACCTGGAAGCGGGCGACCGGGTGACCTTCGAGTTCTACATGGACGCCGATGGCATGCCTCAGTTGACCAGCCTGTCGCCCATGGCGCCTGAGCCATCAACCGCATCCAAAGCCAACAACACGGGCAAAGCGGGGAGCCAACCATGATCGCCCGACTGATCAGGTGGTCCATCACCAACCGCTTCCTCGTGCTGCTGGCCACGCTGATGCTCAGCGCCTGGGGTGTGTATTCGGTGTTGAGAACGCCATTGGATGCCCTGCCTGATCTGTCAGATGTGCAAGTCATCATCCGCACCACCTACCCGGGTCAAGCACCACGCATCGTTGAGAACCAGGTGACTTATCCGCTGACCACGACGATGTTGTCCGTACCGGGCGCCAAGACGGTGCGGGGCTACTCGTTCTTTGGCGACTCCTTCGTCTATGTGCTCTTTGAAGATGGCACCGATCTGTACTGGGCCCGCTCACGCGTGTTGGAGTATCTCAATCAGGTGCAGTCTCGCCTGCCCGCCAGCGCCAAGGCCTCGCTCGGGCCGGACGCCACTGGTGTGGGCTGGATCTACCAGTACGCGTTGGTGGACCATGGCGGCACGCAGGACGCGGGCCAGTTGCGTGCCTTGCAGGACTGGTTTCTCAAGTACGAATTGAAGACTGTGCCCAATGTGGCCGAGGTCGCATCAGTCGGCGGCATGGTGCGCCAGTACCAGGTCGTGCTCGACCCGGACAAGCTCGCCGCCTACAACATCCCGCACACCAAGGTCGTCGAGGCCATCCAGAAAGCAAACCAGGAAGCGGGCGGCTCGGTGCTGGAATTGGGCGAGGCCGAGTACATGGTGCGTGCCTCGGGTTATTTGCAATCGCTGGATGATTTTCGGCAAGTGCCTTTGACGACCACGGATGCAGGCGTGTCGGTGCGCCTGGGTGATGTGGCCCGCATCCAGATCGGGCCTGAGATGCGCCGGGGCATCGGCGAGTTGGATGGCGAAGGTGAAGCCGCGGGCGGCGTCATAGTGATGCGCTCAGGCAAGAACGCGCTGGAGACGATTGCGGCGGTGAAGGCCAAGCTCAAGACGCTGCAAGCCAGCCTGCCCAAGGGTGTGGAGATCGTACCGGTCTACGACCGCTCCAGCCTGATCGAGCGTGCGGTAGACAACCTCTCGCACAAGCTGCTCGAAGAGTTCGCTGTGGTGGCCGTGGTGTGCTTCGTCTTTTTATTCCACCTGCGCTCAGCTTTGGTGGCGATCATCTCGCTGCCACTGGGCATTTTGGCCGCCTTCATCGTCATGCACTACCAGGGAGTGAACGCCAACATCATGTCGCTGGGCGGCATTGCCATAGCCATCGGCGCGATGGTGGATGCGGCCGTGGTGATGATCGAGAACGCACACAAGCACCTGGAGCATTGGGCGCATGCGCATCCCGATCAAACCCTGGAAGGCGCCGAGCGTTGGAAAGTCATTGGCGATTCGGCCGCCGAGGTCGGGCCCGCCTTGTTCTTCTCGCTGCTGATCATCACCTTGTCCTTTGTGCCTGTGTTCACGTTGGAGGCGCAAGAGGGGCGCCTGTTCTCGCCCCTGGCTTTCACCAAGACCTACGCCATGGCGGCCGCCGCAGGCTTGTCCATCACATTGATCCCCGTGCTGATGGGCTACCTGATACGTGGGCGTATCCCCAGTGAGCAGAGCAATCCGCTCAATCGCTTTCTGATCGCACTCTACCGACCACTTCTGAACGCCGTCTTGCGCAGCCCCAAGCTCACACTGGTCGTGGCCGCCGTGCTGCTGGTGCTCAGCTTGTGGCCCTTGCAGCACATCGGTGGCGAGTTCATGCCACGGCTGGATGAAGGTGATCTGCTCTACATGCCCTCGGCCTTGCCGGGCTTGTCCGCTGGCAAGGCAGGCGAGTTGCTTCAACAGACCGACCGCTTGATCAAGACCGTACCCGAAGTGGCCAGCGTGTATGGCAAGGCAGGCCGTGCCGAAACCGCGACCGACCCCGCCCCCATGGAGATGTTCGAGACCACCATCCAGTTCAAGCCCAAGGACCAATGGCGCCCTGGCATAACGCAAGACAAGCTGATTGATGAGCTGGACCGCATCGTCAAGGTGCCGGGCCTGGCCAACATCTGGGTGCCGCCGATCCGCAACCGCATCGACATGCTGGCCACCGGCATCAAGAGCCCGGTGGGCGTCAAGGTGGCGGGCACCGACCTGGCCACCATCGACCGACTCACGGGCGAGATCGAGCGTGCGCTCAAGGACGTACCGGGCGTCAGCAGCGCCCTGGCCGAACGCCTGACGGGTGGGCGCTATGTGGATGTCAACATCCGTCGCGATGCGGCAGCACGATTTGGCATGAACATCGCCGACGTGCAGTCCGTCATCAGTTCGGCCGTGGGCGGCGAGAACATCGGCGAGACGGTGGAAGGCCTGCAGCGCTTCCCCATCAATCTGCGCTATCCGAGGGAAACGCGCGATTCGTTGGAGAAGCTGCGCACCCTGCCCATCGTCAACGAACGTGGCCAGCGACTGGTCTTGTCCGATGTGGCCGACATCCGCATCACCGATGGCCCGCCCATGCTGCGCAGCGAGAACGCCCGCCTGTCGGGCTGGGTCTATGTGGACATCCGGGGGCGTGATCTGCGCTCAGCCGTGCAGGACATGCAAAAGGCTGTGGCAGCCAAGGTCAAACTGCCGCCCGGCTACTCCGTCTCCTGGTCAGGCCAGTTCGAGTTTCTGGAGCGGGCCACGGCCAAGCTCAAGATCGTGGTGCCCTTCACCTTGCTGATCATCTTCGTGCTGCTGTACCTGACCTTCGGGGCCTTCGACGAGGCGGCGCTCATCATGGCCACCCTGCCCTTTGCCCTGGTCGGCGGCATTTGGCTGCTCTACCTGCTGGGCTACAACCTGTCGGTGGCCGGAGCCGTGGGCTTCATCGCCTTGGCGGGCGTGTCCGCCGAGTTCGGCGTGATCATGCTGCTGTACCTCAAGAGCGCCTGGAACGAGCGCATTGAACGCGGCGAGGTGACGACCGAGGACCTGCTGGATGCCGTCCGCGAAGGGGCCGTCCTGCGCGTGCGGCCCAAGGCCATGACCGTGGCGGTGATCCTGGCTGGCCTGTTCCCGATCATGTGGGGAACGGGTACGGGCTCAGAGGTCATGCAGCGCATCGCCGCGCCCATGGTGGGCGGCATGATCACGGCGCCCTTGCTGTCCATGTTCGTGATACCGGCCGTTTACCTGCTGATGAGACGTCGGCGAAAACCCTCCACCCTAAGACCTCCAAGCGAATGACGAGCTTCGGGCTGCCCAGTCGGTATCCCATGGTGAAAGCAATGTCATATCCTCCCCTGGGGGATACAATGCCATCATGAAGGACCACGCTCACCCTCCCCATCAGTCTCATCCGGCCATCGTCAAACGACTGCGCCGTGCCACCGGGCACCTGCAAAAGGTGATCCAGATGATTGAAGAAGGGCGGCCTTGTCTCGATCTGGCGCAGCAACTCCACGCCGTCGAGAGCGCTGTGCATCAAGCCAAAAAGGCGCTCATTCACGACCACCTGGATCACTGCCTCGACGCCGCTGTCGGCGCCAGCGGCAAAGAAGCGCGTGCGCCCATCGACGCGTTCAAAGCCATCACCCGCTATTTGTAGGAACAGCCCTTGCAAGACTTCGCTCAACTCCTCCAGTCCGGCAATGCCTGGATCTTCATCCCCTCTGCCATCTTGCTGGGTGCCTTGCACGGCCTTGAACCGGGGCATTCCAAAACGATGATGGCGGCCTTCATCGTGGCCGTTCGTGGCACCGTTGGGCAGGCCGTGTTGCTGGGGCTGGCGGCAACCATCTCGCACACCGCCGTTGTTTGGCTGGTCGCCATGGGCGGTCTGTACCTCGGGCAGGGTTGGAACGCAGAAGCGACCGAACCTTATTTTCAAGTCGCCTCGTCCGCCTTGATCATCGCCATCGCGTTGTGGATGCTGTGGCGAACCCACCGAGAGCAGCAGCTTGAGCGCATCGAGAGCGCGGGCCACCATCACGGACATGGCGAAGAAAAGCGCCGCATCGACACCGGACACGGCATCGTCGACCTGGAGGTCTTTGAAGATGGGGTGCCCCCGCGGTTTCGCGTCCGGTTCGATGGCAAGGCCACCGTGCCGCCAGGCCAGCGCGTCAGCATTGAAACGGAACGAGGCAACGGACAGCGTCAGGCATTTTCTCTTGTCAGCCACGGGGCTTATCTTGAGTCTGTGGATGAGATTGCCGAGCCTCATGAATTCATGGTCAGGCTTTCGATCTCACACGGGGATCACGCCCATCACTACGACGTGGAATTCACCGAGCATGGGCACGACCACGTGCACGCGGAGGATCACGGCCTTGATGTGTCCGCTCCCGGCTACCAGGACGCGCACGAACGCGCCCATGCCAATGACATCAAGCGCCGGTTCTCCGGCGGTAAGGTGACCACCAGCCAGATCATCGGCTTTGGTTTGACAGGCGGGCTGATCCCTTGTCCCGCCGCCATCACCGTTTTGCTGTTGTGCCTGCAACTCAAACGCTTCACACTCGGCGCATCGCTTGTGCTTTGTTTCAGCATCGGATTGGCCATCACCATGGTGGCTGCCGGTACCGTGGCCGCATTGGGTGTGCGACATGCCTCCAGCCGCTGGTCCGGTTTCAGCACATTTGCACGCCGCGCCCCTTATGCCTCAAGCGCGCTGATCATCCTGGTCGGGCTGTATGTCGGTTACCAGGGCTTGCATGCACTCCACTTGGCGGGTGTCATCTAGTTCCCATCGCTTGCCCCTTACCTGGAACATCGACATGGATACGCCCACCCCGAACGACCTCGCGAGCCGCTTAGGCCCGGGCATCATCACCGGGGCCGCAGACGATGACCCCAGTGGCATTGCCACCTACTCACAGGCGGGCTCCCAGTTCCGCTTCGGCTTGGTCTGGACACTGCTGCTGACCACGCCCTTGATGATCGGCATCCAGATGCTGTCGGCACGCATTGGATGGGTGACTGGCGAGGGACTTGGCGCCAACATCGCCAAGATGTGCCCACGCTGGCTGACGCTCGGCTTGGTAGCGCTCTTGGTGGTGGCCAACACCATCAACATCGCAGCCGACATCGGCGCCATGGGCGAAGCGGTGCGCCTGCTCGCAGGCGGGCATGCCGCGCCGTACATCGTGGGATTTGGCCTGCTGTCGATCTTCAGCCAGGTGTATTTCTCATACGAGAGAACCGTGCGGATCCTCAAGTGGCTCACGTTCGCCCTGTTCGCTTATGTCGCCGTGATCCTGTCGGTGTCGGTGCCCTGGCGGCAGGTCATCAAGGAAGGCCTGGCACCCTGGGCCTATTTCCCGAAGGGTGTTTCGCCCAATGAATACGCTTCCATGGTGGTCGCTGTGCTGGGCACCACCATCAGCCCCTACCTTTTTTTCTGGCAGGCCTCGCAAGAGGCCGAGGACAACCGCCGCCGCCCGGGAGCCGCCAAGTTGCGTGCACATCCTGAATATGCGGCAGAACATCTTTGGCGCATCAAACAGGACACCTACATCGGGATGATCTTCTCCAACGTCATCGCCTTGTGCATTGTGGTCTCGACCGCGGTGACCTTGAACATGCACGGCATCACCGACATTCAGACCTCCTCGCAGGCCGCCGAGGCGCTGCGACCCGTGGCTGGCGAATTTGCATTCGCGGTGTTCGCGCTTGGCATCATCGGCACCGGGCTGCTGGCCGTGCCCGTGCTGGCCGGTTCAGCGGCTTACGCGGTCAGTGAGGTGTTCGGCTGGAAGGCGGGGCTCTCACGTGGCTTTCGCGAAGCCCGCGGTTTCTACCTCATCATCATCGCTGCCACCATGATCGGCACGCTGATGAGCATGTTCGAGATAGACCCCATCAAGGCCCTGGTCTGGAGCGCCATCGTCAATGGCGTGATTTCGGTACCCATCATGGTGGTCATGATGTGGATCGGCCAATCCCACCGCATCATGGGCGCGCTGACCATCAGTCCACGGCATCGCTTTTTCGGGTGGGCCGCCACCATCGTGATGGGCTTGGCCGTCGGCTTCATGCTTTTTACCAGCTTTTAGCTGACCTGCGCTGACATCTTGGCCAACATGGCGATCAAAGCACCACAGCCGCATTGGGCAACTCATTCCTGCTGGGCCCTTGAGCAGGGAAATGCGCTGCCAGATGTTGCGTCACCGCTTGCACCCCAGCCAGCACGCCACTTTCAAAGTCTGATTGCTTGAAGGCCACTTCCATCCGATGGCAGATGGTTCCCCACTCATGCGGGCCGACCTTCGCGTGGATGCCTCGGTCCGCCACAATCTCAACGGCACGGTCGGCCATCAGCAGGTAGATCAACAGGCCGTTGTTGTGTTCGGTGTCCCAGATGCCCAATTGCGAAAACACGTCCATCGCACGCTCTCTGGCCGACTGCCCTTTGAAGAGTGGCAAACCATCCAGCGCGGCCTCCACGACGAAGCGGATTTCGCCCTGGTGCAAGTTTTCGCTGGCCTTGATCGCATGCTCAATGTTTTTCAAGGCGCTGGCCGGAAACGAGCGTCTGACTTGCGCGTGCGTCATCAGCACATGCCTTGCGATGCGTTTGATCTTCATGGTTACCACCTCCCCGAGGCGCCGCCGCCGCCAAATCCACCACCGCCGCCGCTGAACCCGCCGCCACCAGAAGAACCACCCCTGCCTCCACCGTAGTAGCCGCCCATTCCCCCCATCCCGCCGCGCATGC
>JAZJZP010000396.1:11619-12167 GCA_040389805.1 Pseudomonadota bacterium | reverse complement strand
AAAGCAATGGACAGTGCGCTGGAGACAAACCAGGCCACCGCTGCCACGGCCCCGCCCGTGACCAAGGCCCCAGGCACCTTGCCCAGCCAGGCGCGCAGCACACCCCCGATGGCCAGGGCCGCAATGAAGATGAGCGGGGTGTATTGCCGAACATCGCCCATGCCCGCATCGGGCCTTTGCGTCGGCTCAGGCAAAGGCTCACCATTGACAACGCTGATGATTTGCCCGACGCCTTCGGTGATGCCACCGTAGAAATCCTGCTGCTTGAACCGCGGCAAGAGGGTCTCGCTGATGATCCGTTTGCTGGTGGCATCGGTGAGCGCGCCCTCCAGACCGTATCCCACCTCGATGCGCACGGCGTGGTCGTTTTTGGCGACCACGAGAATGGCCCCGTCATCAACCTTCTTTCGTCCCAGCTTCCACTGCTCGGCCACACGCAAGGCGTACTGCTCGATTTCTTCAGGGGCTGTCGATGGCACCATCAACACAGCCAGTTGACTGCCCTTCTTCGCTTCCAACGTGGCCAATGTCTGCTCCAAGGCAGCCTT
>JAZJZP010000396.1:10008-11609 GCA_040389805.1 Pseudomonadota bacterium | reverse complement strand
GGCACCTGCGCCGCCGCGACAAACGACCAGGCGAGCGCGCAGGCCAGCAGCGCCGTTCTGACCGGCCTCATCGAGCGTGCCTTGGCGCTCATCTTGATGCGCCCGATGCACCGCCTTGAGCAGCCGTCGGCGAGGTGTCGAAACCAACACTGGGCGGCTTGGCGATCTGCGCTTCATTCTCGACCGCGAAGTTGGCCTTTTCCTTGTAGCCCATGACCATGGCGGTCAGATTGGACGGGAACGATCGCACCGTCACGTTGTAGTTCTGGACGGACGCGATGTACCGGTTGCGCGCCACAGTGATGCGGTTCTCGGTACCCTCCAACTGCGCCTGCAGGTCTCGAAAGCCCTGGTTCGCGCGCAAGCTTGGGTACTGCTCTGACACCACCATCAGCCTTGACAAGGCGCCCGTCAGTTCGCCCTGTGCCTGTTGGAACTTCTGAAAGGCCGCAGGGTTGTTGACCAGCTCTGGCGTGGCTTGGATCGAGGTCGCCCTGGAACGTGCCTCAATCACCTTTGTCAGGGTGTCTTGCTCGAATTTCGCCTCGCCCTTGACGGTATTGACGAGATTGGGCACCAGGTCCGCACGTCGCTGGTATTGGTTGATGACCTCGGACCAGCTCGCCTTGACCTGCTCGTCGTTGGTTTGAAAGGCGTTGTAGCCACAGCCGGTGAGGCTCAAGGCCGATGTGACCGCCAGGATCATCAATGGTTTGCGCATGCGTTCTCTCCAAAAAATTCAAATGTCACTTGATATACGGGCGACTGGATCCACGCTGTCCTTGCGGATCTTCTGGCTGGCCTCATGGTCTGTTGATCAGGCGCCATCGGGGCGCGCCTTGGCCACGAACCCCAACTTGGTGATCGCCGATTCGATCTGCTCAGGTCTCACACGGTCAGGATCCGCCGACACCGTGGCCATGCCGGGGCTCAAGGTGACTTCGGCTCGGCTGACGCCGTCGAGCCCGCTCAAAGTACGCTCGACCTTGCCGGTGCAACCACCGCAGGTCATACCGCTGACGTCAAAGCTGAATGTTTTCATGGTGGGTTCTCCTGAAATTGGAAGATGGGTTGTCATGCAAAGGGCCTTTGACATCAATGGCGGCCGAGGCGGCTCACACCTCTCAAGCGAAGCGCGTTGGAGATGACGGACACCGAACTCAAGCTCATGGCCAGCGCGGCGATCATGGGAGAGAGCAGCCATCCCGTGAACGGGTAGAGCACACCCGCCGCCAGGGGAACGCCCAGCGCGTTGTAGACAAAGGCAAAGCCCAGGTTCTGCTTCATGTTGGCAATGGTTTCCTGCGAGATGGCACGGGCCTGGGCGATGCCCCGCAAATCGCCCTTGACCAGCGTCACCTGAGCGCTGTTCATCGCCACGTCGGTCCCGGTGCCCATCGCCACGCCGACATTGGCCTTGGCCAAAGCAGGGGCGTCGTTGATGCCATCTCCGGCCATGGCCACGATTCGGCCTTCGCGCTGCAGCTTGTCCACCAGCGCCAGCTTGTCGGCAGGTTTGACTTCGCCATGCACCTCGTCGATGCCCAGCCTGGCCGCCACCGCCTTGGCCGTCGTCAGGCCATCACCTGTGGCCATGATCA
>JAZJZP010000396.1:5262-9998 GCA_040389805.1 Pseudomonadota bacterium | reverse complement strand
TCAACATCAGCTTGATTGTCGAGAAACTCCTCAAGCTCCTGCAGCGCGGCCAGCGTGCTTTCTTTGATGGGATCGGACACGGCCAGCAAACCAGCTGGCTGCCCGCCTACCGCCAGGTACATCACACTGGCACCCTCGGCCCGCAAGGCCTCGGCTTGCGCCTTCAGCGCGTCAAGCGGCACCCCAAGCTGATCCATCAAGGCCGTATTGCCCAGGGCCAATGCCTTGCCGCCCACACCGCCGCGAACGCCGATGCCTGTGCTGGACTCAAAACCATCGGCCTTCTCCAGCACCAGCCCACGCTCGCGGGCCGCTGCGACGATGGCAGCTGCCAGAGGGTGCTCGCTTCCTTGATCGAGGCTTGCCGCCAGGCGGAGCACCTCGTCGTCGGTATAGCCCTGCGCCGCCACGCTACGGTCAAATCGCGGCTTGCCTTCAGTGAGCGTGCCCGTCTTGTCCACGATCAGCGTGTCGACCTTGCGGAAGTTCTCGATCGCGGCCGCATCTCGGAACAGCACACCTTGCGTGGCGGCCTTGCCCGTGGCGACCATGATCGACATGGGTGTGGCCAGACCCAGCGCGCACGGGCAGGCAATGATGAGCACTGCCACGGCGTTGATCAATCCATACACCCAGCTCGGGTCAGGCCCGAACAAGCCCCAGACAACGAATGTCAGCAAGGCCACGCTCACCACGGTGACGACGAAATAGCCAGCCACCTGATCCGCCATGCGCTGCATGGGCGCCTTCGAGCGCTGCGCCTGCACCACCATCTGCACGATGCTGGCCAGCACAGTCTGAGAGCCCACATGCACGGACCGCATCACCAGCGCCCCCGTGGTGTTCAGCGTGGCACCGATCAGCTTGTCCCCGATGTGCTTGGTCACGGGCACCGGCTCGCCGGTGAGCATTGATTCGTCCACCGAGCTGCCCCCGTCCGTCACCACGCCATCGACCGGCACCTTCTCTCCAGGCCGCACGCGCAGACTGTCTCCGATGTGGACATGGGTCAGCGGGACGTCCTCTTCCGTGCCATCAGCATTGATGCGGCGTGCCGTCTTGGGTGCCAGGCCCAGCAATGACTTGATCGCGGCCGAGGTCTGCGAGCGCGCCTTCAACTCAAGCATTTGGCCCAGCAAGGTCAGAGAGATGATCACCGCGGCCGCTTCAAAATACACAGACACGCGCCCCATGGACATGAACGACGCTGGGAACGCCCCCGGCGCCACCGTGGCAACCACGCTGTAGACAAAGGCGGCCGAGGTACCCAGTCCGATCAGCGTCCACATGTTTGGGCTGCGGTGGACAAGGGACTGCACCGCGCGTTCAAAGAAAGGCCAGCCTGCCCACAGGACGACGGGCAGCGTGAGCGCGAGTTCGATCCAGCTTTGGACGGCCATGTCAAACCATTGCAGGCGGTGTCCCGCCATTGCCAGCGCGGTGACGACCACGGTCAGTGGCAAGGTCCAGATGAAGCGACGCCGGAAATCTGTCAACTCCGCGCTATCCCCCTCTTCGAGCGTCGGCATCTCGGGCTCCAGCGCCATGCCGCATTTGGGGCACGCGCCAGGGTGATCCTGTCGGACTTCCGGGTGCATGGGGCAGGTGTAGACGCTGGCCGCGGCATCCACATTGACGGCAGTGCCCTTCTCGGCCATGGCTGGCGTTTGTGCCTTGACACCAGCATGCGCCAGCGGGTACTTGCCCGGATCGGCCACGAACTTGGCCCGGCAGCCTGCACTGCAGAAGTAAACCGGCTGGCCTTCGTGTTGCACGACATGGGGGGATTGAGCCGTCACCGCCATGCCGCACACAGGATCTTTCAATGATGATTCAGCAACATCTGGGGTTGCAGCTTGCTGATGCGAGGCACAACACGAATGCGTGCCCATGCTGGACGGACTGTCCGATGGCACAGACTGACCAGATTGAGCGGAAACGCTTGGGGTAGTGGTATTCATCGTGCGAGCCTCCTGTAGACAAGGGTTGAGCACAGCTTAAACTCCGTAGTCAACCCCAGAGTCAAGGACATTCTTTCATGACCACCCAATCCGATTCGATGACCATCGGCCGACTCGCGCGTGCTTGCGGAGTCGGTGTGGAAACCGTCCGCTACTACCAGTTGCGAGGCCTCTTGCCCGTGCCCGCCTCCGAGGGCACATACCGCCAATACCCGGTGGCCTTGATCGCGCGAATCCGCTTCATCAAGCGCGCTCAAGACCTGGGCTTCACCCTGGACGAGATCAGCGACCTTCTTCGCCTGGAAGACGGGAGCAACCGTGCATCCATCCGCCACATCGCCTCTGACAGGCTGCAACAGATCGAACAAAAAGTGGCGGACCTCAAACGCATGCAGAAGGTTTTGAAGCACCTGCTTGTTCAATGCGAACACACCCGTGCCGACATGCCCTGCCCGATCATTGCCAGCTTGACGCAGGAGCCTGCTCAGCGGTCTTAGACCCACTGCGCAGGCCACTGCGACACGGCATGATCAAGGCTCATTTCTGCTTGGAAAGCCACTGATCGAACTGTGTGATTTCCTTGTTCTGCGCCGCGATGATCTTCTTGGCCATGGCCTTCATGGCCGGTGACTTGCCTTGCGACAACTCCATCTTCGCCATCTTCACGCCTTGCTGATGGTGCATCTTCATCATCATCGCGAAGTCTTTGTCGGTGTCGCCAGTCATGGGCATTGTGTTCATGCCCTCCATCCCGCTCATCATGGAATGCTTCATGCCTTCGGAGCCGGGCGAAGTGTGCTGCATGGCCCCTTGCGACATGTTCGACATGGGGGCGGATGATGCTGCTGGCATCGGGGCCTGCGCCTGAACAGCCGACATCATGCAAAGCCCTGACAGAGGGACCAGACAAGCAGCCCGGATTGATTTGAGGATGCCGTGCTTCATTGATTTTTCCTGACCTGATGGCAGTGGGGACGAGACTTCTTGCTGACATGCGAAGGGATGTCTGCCACTTGCATCTTGAGCACCTGCATGACGTCTCACCGTGCGACAGCGCACATTGCTGAGGGTTTGCATCGTGTCGGTCATGTTCGCCATGCCCAGTTTTTCATCTTTGCTGGAAGTGATGGTTTGAAGCGTCATGGGGAAGCCTTTCGGTATGAGATGGGGTGTCGGCTGTGTGCCCGCACGGAGTGATGGTTGCAATCGAGGGTCCACCATCTCTAAGGTCATATGCCCCATTTTTTGAATGGCATCCACCCTGCCCAGCGTGATTGAACGAGGCATGCCATCGGCTTCGGAAATATTTTCAAACCATTGAATGGTTTACTTTGATTTGGGCCAGGTTGTTTCCTTGGAATCAGTCGGCCCACGGGCCTGGACATGATGGTTTGGCGGCGCTGCCATGGGCTCCATGAAACGAGTCCATGGCAGAGAACTTCATTGCGCAGGCTGGATGTCGGTGACCACGATCGAGCCACCCTGCTTTTCAGCGTGGAACTTGATCGCATCACCCACCTTGGCCTTGTCCAGCAGGGACTCGTCCTTGACCTGGAAAACCATGGTCATGCCCGGCATCTCCAGGTTCTTGATCTCGCCATGCTTGATCGTGATCTTCTTGAGAGACTTGTCGATCTTTCGTATCACGCCATCGGTCATGTCGGCTGCGGCCATCGGCGAAGCTACTGAAGCCGATGCCATCGGTTCCTTGGGACTCATCTTGTCCATGTGATCGGCCCCGAAGGCCGACAAGGGCAGCGTTGCGGCGCCAGCCAAAGCCAGCAGCGAAAGAGAGCGGTTCATCAGGTTGTTGAACGTGGTCATGGTCATTCCTTTGTCAGGTTGGTTCGTGAAGTGGCGTGCGGCCTGAGATGCTCAATGCTTGTGTTCAGCATGGGACTTCGTCAGTGACTTGCGCGCACTGGCCACCGTCACCTGGCCCTTCATGCCCGCGTCGTAGTGACCAGGCTGCAGGCAAGCGAAGTTCACCTTGCCCGCCTTGGTGAACTGCCAGACCATCTCACCTGTCTGGCCGGGCAGGACGGTCACCATGTTCGGATCGGCGTGTTCCATTTCAGGGTTCTTCTTCATCACCTCGGCATGCGCCTTGAGTGCGTCCTCGGTGCCCAGCACCATCTCGTGCTTGAGCTGGCCCGCGTTCTTGACCACGAAGCGGATGGTTTCACCCTTCTTGACCTGGATGTTGGCCGGGGTGAACCTCATGGCATCGCTCATCTTGACCGTGATGGTCTGGCTGACCTCGGCCAACTCGCCTGCCTGGCCGATGGCCTCGGTGTCATGATCGTGGCCATGACCGTCTTCATGCTCATGGGCCAAGCTGAGCCCTGAGGCCAATGTGATGGCCAGGGCCAAAAGGGTGTGCGGCAGTTTCGTGTTCATATCGTGTCCTTGATAAGTTGAATGAAGGCAATGGGAAGGTCAGTGGATCAATGGCCTGCATGACCACTGGGTTTGCGAACAGACAGTTCGACGTTGGGCGGCGGGCTCTTGTCCATGCTCCGGGTGGGCTCGACCAATGGGCCTGCCCACTCGTAAGCCACCGTGCCCGCTGGCGGCTTGAACCAGCCCGGGTCCTTGTAGTCGCCAGGCTTTTGGTCTTTGCGTACCTTGACCATCGAGAACATGCCGCCCATCTCGACGGATCCATAAGGTCCCTGCCCGGTCATCATGGCCACCGTGTTGTCGGGCAAGGGCATCTCCATCTCGGACATGTCGGCCATGCCGCGCTCGCCCATCACCATGTAGTCAGGGATC
>JAZJZP010000396.1:0-5252 GCA_040389805.1 Pseudomonadota bacterium | reverse complement strand
GACACATCCTTGTGGTCCACCCCGATCATCGTCGGCACGTTGTGGCCCATGGCGTTCATGGTGTGGTGGCTCTTGTGGCAATGGAAGGCCCAGTCGCCCTCTTCATCGGCCACGAACTCGATCTGCCGCATCTGGCCCACTGCCACATCTGCGGTCACTTCGTACCAACGGGTGGATTTGGGCGTGGGGCCGCCATCGGTGCCCGTGATCAGGAACTCATGCCCATGCAGATGAATGGGATGGTTGGTCATGGTCAGGTTGCCGATGCGGATGCGCACCTTGTCGTTCTGCCGGGCCACCAGCGGGTCGATGCCGGGGAACATGCGGCTGTTCCAGGTCCACAGGTTCTGGTCCAGCATCGTCATGATCTTGGGCGTGTAGCTGCCCGGATCGATGTCGTATGAATTCAGCAAGAAGCAATAGTCTCGCTGGACCTCGTCGATCAGCGGGTGCCTGGCCTTCGGGTGGGTCACCCAAAAACCCATCATGCCCATGGCCATCTGCGTCATCTCGTCCGCATGCGGGTGGTACATGAAGGTGCCCGGACGGCGTGCGATGAACTCGTAGACGTAGGTCTTGCCCGGCTGGATCGGTGCTTGCGTCAATCCACCGACGCCGTCCATGCCGTTGGGCAGTCGCTGCCCATGCCAATGCATGGTCGTGTGCTCGGGCAGCTTGTTGGTCACGAAGATGCGGACGCGGTCGCCCTCCACCACCTCGATCGTCGGCCCGGGCGACTGGCCGTTGTAGCCCCACAGGTGGGCCTTCATACCGGGCGCCATCTCACGCACCACGGGCTCGGCCACCAGGTGGAACTCTTTGACGCCATTGTTCATGCGCCAGGGCAAGGTCCAGCCGTTGAGCGTGACCACGGGGTTGTAGGGCCGCCCACTGTGGGGCATCAAGGGGGCCATCGTGTCGGGCGAGGTCTGGAAAACGGGCTCGGGCAAGGCCGCCATGGCCACACGGCTGACCGTGGCAGCAGCGACGGCGCCACCAGTGAGGCCCAGGCTTTGGAGGAAACTTCTTCTGGAACGCATTGGGTGTCTTTCGGTCAATGGGTGGCAGAGGATTCGGACGTGCCAGCGGTGCTGGCCATGCCGGACATCGGCGTCACCGCCGGTTTGCCGATCAAGGCCATTTGCAGATCGCTTTGAGCCAGCCAGAAATCGCGCAGGGACTCGATGTAGCCGTTGACCGCCGTGATCTGGGCGCGGGCATCGGCCAGCAGGTCGAACACACTGATGAACATGCCGTTGTAGCGAAGCTGGTTCTCATCGGAGATGCGCTTGCGCAGCGGCACGATCTCGTCGCGGTAGTGGCGGACGATGTCATGGCTGGTGCGGTAGCCCTGGTAGGCCTCGCGCACTTCGGATCGCGCCTCGATGGCCGCCTGGGCCAGTTGGTTGACCGACTGCATGTAGATGGCCTCGGCTTTGGCCACCCGCGCACCGCCCCAATCGAACAAAGGGATCTCAAGGCTGATGTCATAGCCGTGTTCGCTCGTGGGCGCGTCGCGGTAGGAGTTGCGCGCCACACCAACCTCCAGCACATTGACCACGCGGGTCACCTTGCTGAGGCCCAGGTTCTTGGCCAGGCCTTGGGTCTGGGCACGCAGGGCTTGCAAGTCCAGGCGCTGGCCCACCGCCTGCTGTTCGATATCGGGGAACTGGTCAGGCGACTTGGGCAGCTCAGGCAGGCGCTCAGGCAGCACAAACTGGGTCTGCGTGCCCCACAGTCCCAGCAAGCGGGTCAGGCGTTCGCGCGCTGTGGTTCGGGCCTGTGTGGCCCTGGCCACGTTGAGTGCGGCATCGGCATAGAAGCCTTGCTCCCGTGCATGCTCCAGTCGACTCCAGTTGCCTGCCTGGGCCAGCTTGGCCGCCAGTTCCTCACCGGCATCCGCCGATTTGAGCACCTCCTGCATGTAGCTCAAGGACTCATCGGCAGCCACAGCCATGAACCAGGCCTTGCGGGTCTCTGAAGCCACCGAGAGCGTGTTGAGTGCGGCCAGGCGGCGGCTTTGCTCGAACCTGCGGGTCTCGATGCCGGATACCAGTGGCGCAACCAGCAAGCGCGCCAGATCGAAATGAACACCTCGATCGATTTCCGTATCCCCGCCACGCTTGAGACGTCCGAACGACAAGCCCGGATTGGGCACCCGGGAGGCCTGAACCAGATCGGCTTCAGAGATGCCCAGCTCGCCATACGAGGCCTGTAAGCCCCGGTTGTTGAGCAACGCCACCTGGACCGCGTCGTCCACCGACAAAGGCTTGGCCAGGCTGTCAGCCACGCGCTGTTGGGCTTCGCTTGTTTCGGCCTCGGTCTTGTTCCAGCGCGCATCCAAGCCCGTGTGCGCCTTGGTGAGTTGCTGCACTTCGCCAAACCCGCCGTCGGGGGAGAAGCTGGCACACCCGCTCAGACCAAGAGAGGACACCACCAGAACGACCCAGGCCGATCGCTTGTGATTTGTTGACAGAGTCATGGCCGCCTCAATTTTCCGAATGCCCGGCATGCGGGGCAGACGAAGGCGACGCGCTGGTCGGCGACGAAGCAGATGGCTCGGGCTTCTGAGCCTCCTGCGCATAGTGGCGCCACCCACCACGGGTCAATACGACCTCATTGGTTTTGCGCCAGTCGCCCACCTCGGCGTCGTTCAATTTGCGGACGCGCGCAAAGGGGGACTGGTAGCCCAAGGTTGGCACGGCGGCGTGAGGGTCGGCGGGATCCATCGGGTCGGGCGTGGGGCTCGATGGCGCGCCGGGCAGCGCGCCAGGCACGGCGGCATGGACAGGCGCGAGCATGCCTGCGGCGGCGGCCATGCCGGTCAGGGCAGCCGCCATCCTCCAGGCAAACGCCTGGGATGAAATAGACATGAGTAAACCTCGCTGAGCGGGATTGGGACACCCACGGCAAATGCGGTCGGTGTGTCAATCCAATGGGATCTGCGCGGAAGCCGAGGTGCGCCGCATCAGTGCTGGTTGCACAGACACAGGCCCTCAAACGCCGCGCACGGCGTCAGGTCAAGCGAGGGAGAGTCGAGGAGGTCGCTCCAAGCCTTCGGGCAGGAAGGAGGGCAAAAGCGAAGTGAACGTGGCCATCAGCGAGGCGTGTTCCTGAACCGGAACGCGCCACTGCGGGAAAGTGGCCACCATGCCGACACCGGTGCAGCAAGAGGCACAGGCGCTGCATTTGTCGGCGCCATGGTGGTGGGATCCAGGCTGACCCGCGTCATGGTGGTGATCGCCATCCGTTGCATCGCCCTGCGCGGCAAGGTGCTCGTGCATGACATGGTCTTCATCTACGTTGTGATGATGCCCAACATCCACAGGGGCTTCACTCAAGACCTGGGACATCAACTCGTGGCGATGCCCCGACCCGCAAGACAGCATGGTCGCTGCCGCCACACCCTGGATCGGGAGCGACAACACGCACAGCCAGACGAGAAGGGTCTTGAGCAATTTGGACATTCGAGGGCGATTATCGCAGTGGTTGACATGCGGTGCAACAGACCACCAAAAGCTCGGGTTCATTGCAATTATTTTATATTTCAACTATTATGGAATAATGGAAGAACAAGACGTCATCAAATCACTCGCCGCACTGGCCCAGGAAGTCCGCCTGCGTGTGTTCAGGGCGCTGGTCGTGGCGGGTCCCGCCGGCCTCACCCCTGGGGCGATTGCATCGGCCTTGGGTGTGCCGCCCACCAGCCTGTCCTTCCACCTGAAGGAGTTGGCCCATGCCGGCCTGGTCTCGCAGGAGCGAGACGGGCGCCACCTGATCTACCGCGCGTCCTTCGATCAGATGAACGCGCTGCTGGGCTACCTCACAGCCCATTGCTGCCAGGGCGAGGCTTGCCTCGACGTGACCACCACCTGCTGTCCCACCTCTCGATAAGGAGATCCGACATGAAGCGATTCCACATCCACCTGCACGTCCAGGAACTGAGCCAGAACGTCGCCTTCTACGCCAAGCTCTTTGGCGCGGAGCCCACCCGGGTGGAAAGCGACTACGCCAAATGGATGCTGACCGATCCACCCGTCAACTTCGCCATCTCCACGCGTGGCCATGGCGACGTGGGCCTGGACCACCTGGGCATCCAGGTGGACAGCGCCGAGGATCTGGCCGAGATGAAGGCGCGTGCGCTCAGTGCCGATCTGGCGCCTCGTGATGTCGGCGAGTCCACCTGCTGCTATGCCCGCAGTGAGAAGCACTGGATCACCGATCCGCAAGGGATCGCCTGGGAGCATTTCCAAACCCTGGGCAGCATCCCCGTTTTCAGGGAAGAGCCTTTGGCAGCAACGACAGACGCCGCATCCGCATGTTGCGGTCCGGCGGTCGCATCCGCGCCAGTGATACGAGGCATGCCCGTGGGCATTCCCGTCAAGCCCGCATCCTCTTGCTGCTGAAGGGCACTGTCATGCACACCCTGCTGACTCACCATCTCTACCCGCTGAGCGTTGGCGGTAGCCTGGCCGCATTCTTGACCGGCCGGGCACTTGGCTGGCCGCTTGAACTGATCGTCGTGGCTTGCAGCCTGATGGTGCTCGCCTCGGGCGCGCTACTGGAGCGCGTGATGCCTTTTGAGGCGCGCTGGCGGACTCCTCATGGCGATGGCCGCACCGATGCGGTCAGCGCGGTGACCCTGATCGGGCTGGTCGATCCGGCCATCAAAGCGGCGCTGCCGGTCCTGGCCGTGGCACTGCTGCCTGACAGTGGTGCCCTGCCCTTGTTTCCAACCGGCGTACCTTTCCTGTTGCAGGTGCTGCTGGCCGTCGCCTGGATCGAATTCGCCAAATACTGGTCGCACCGGGCGCACCACACCGTGACAGCGCTGTGGTGGCTGCACGCCTTGCACCACAGCAGCCAACGGCTGTACTGGCTGAACAACTTCCGCTTCCACCCGCTCAACCATTTGCTCAACGCCTTGGCGAGCATGCTGCCCCTGTGGCTCATCGGTGCGCCCACCGATGTATTGCTGGGTGCGGCGGCGGTGACCCAGCCGATCTTGATGCTCCAGCACGCCAACCTCGATCTGCGCAGCGGCTACCTCAACAGGATCTTCAGCACCAATGAAGTCCACCGCTGGCACCACTCGACCCGCCCCGACGAGGCAAATGCGAATTTCGGCAGCGTCTTCGTGCTGTGGGATCGCGTGTTCGGCACCTACCGGTACTCGAACCGTTCCAACGCCCCGGCCGGGGTCGGGCTCTTCGGCGACGGCGGAGGCTATCCCTCCGGTCAGTCCTACGCCC
>JAZJZP010000395.1:0-2987 GCA_040389805.1 Pseudomonadota bacterium | reverse complement strand
TTCAGGCACATAGGGCACACGGATCACCGAACGCGGCTTGGCGCCATCGGCTGCTGGCACCACAGGTTGCGCGGGCACTGCCTGTGCCTGTTGCTGTGCTCGCGCCAACAAGGCGTCGGCCTTTTCTTTGGTGATCAAACCTGCGTCGATCAAGGTCTGAATCAGACCATAGGTGGTATTGCGCAGTTGTTCAAGCTGCGCTTTCTCGTCGGTGGGAACCTGCGCATGGGCGGCCGTCATGGGGTAGGCCAAGGCCAGCGCCGCCATCAAAGCGGTCAGGGTACGTGGCAGGGGTCGTAGTTTCGAAGCGTTCATACAGGTTCTCTAATCAAATCAAATGAGCCAGGGGTTTTCAAGCACCCTGAAGCATCACGGTCATGTTCAAGTTGATGGGTTGTGGCATGCCAGCCGGGGGCCGGCTGCGCAAACTGGCCTTGGCTTTTTCCAGTGAATCGCGCACATCCTTTTCGAGCTCTGGGCGGCTAAGCCCGCTCAGTTCATAGCGAGAGATGGCACCAGAATCATTCAGCCAAATCTGAAGCGACAACTTCACTTTTGGCAACTCGGAGCTGCTCAACTGCCGCTCCAGTTCAGATTGCAACTGGCGAGTTATCCCGTCTGCAAACAGTCGAAACTTCTGGCGGTCGACCGGAGCAGTCGGTGCACTGGCACCGCCCCCACCCACCTGGCCCTTGGTGTAGTCCTGGGTCACGCTGCCAGCCGCGAATGGGCTACCACCCTCGCCCGCAGCACCTTCAGCTTTGAGCTGCTGCCCGGGAGCGGCCGGTGTCGGTGTGGGCTGCGGACGGTTGAGCTGAACCGTCTCCTTGGGTTCTTCTTTGGGCGGCTCTTTCTTGGGCTCTTCCTTGGGCGGAGGCGGCGGTGTATCGGGCAGTAACACCATCTTGGTCGTTTGCTGTTTTCGCCCGCCGTGAGCTGAGCCACGTTGACTCATGCCCCACCAACCCAAGGCTGCCAAGATCAGCAAGGCCGCTGCCCCCATCACGGCAATTTGCCATCCGGGGGTTTTGGCCTGCGTGTGCGCCTCAAACTGCCCGCCGTTGTTTACAGACTCGGTCATGTGCTGCCTCACGTCCCAATGCGCGTCGTGACCAACGCCATATTGACTTCAAGCTTGTTGCACAGATCGATCACCGAGACCACCTTCTCGTACTGTGCCTTGGCATCGCCCTTGATCGCCACCGTCATCTTGGCGTCGGCCGCTTTGGCCTGCCCAAGTTGCGTTTCCAGTTCTGGCATGGTCACACCAACGCCATTCATGGTGATGCCGCCAGTTGCCAGCACTTGCACAATGCGCAGGTCATGCTGCTCCGTGACGGGCTTATTGCTGGGCTTGGGCATGCTGACCTTCAAGCCTTGCACAGAAGCCGTGGTCATCAGGATAAATACAACCAACAGCACATACGCCAAGTCCAGCATCGGGGTGACGTTGATCGTGTCGTAGGGTTTGGTTTCGTCTTGAACTTTCATCGCCAGCGCTCCTTACTGCAACCGCTTGGTGACCAAACCAATTTCAGTGATGTCCAAGCTCTTGGCCACGTTCAACACATCCATCACCTTGTCGTACTGTGCCGAGGCATCGGCCTTCAAAACCACCGGCAAATTGGGGTTGGCTGCCTTGTACTGCGCCAGGTTCGTGCGCAGCTGCTCCAGTGTCACTGGGTAGGCGTCCAGGTAGACCTGACCCTCACTCGTGATGGTGATCCCGCGCGTTTGCGGCTTGGCCAGGTTGCCCGCCGCCTGTGTCATCGGGGACTTCACCTTCACGCCCTGCACCGAGGCCGTGGTCATGATGATGAAGGTCACCAACAGCACATAGGCCAGGTCCAACATCGGGGTGATGTTGATGTCATCGTAGGGCTGGTTGTCGCCCTTGATATCAGCCGACATCAGCGCGCCCCGTAGACTTCAGCCACCCGTGTCACAAACTCATCGATGAATATCTGCATATCGGATGAGATGTTCTTGATGCGTGAGGCTAAGTAGTTGTAGCCAAACAGCGCAGGGATGGCCACGGCCAGGCCGGCCACGGTGGCCAACAAGGCGGAAGCAATGCCGGGCGCAATCGCGTTGACGTTGACATCGCCCGCCGCCGCAATGGCCGCAAAGGTGATCATCACGCCCACCACAGTTCCCAACAAGCCCAGAAACGGACCGCCTGCAATGGCGATGGTGAGTAGCACGATGCCGGAGTTCAAGTCCTGGCTCTCGCGGATCAGGTCGGCATCAATGGCCGCTTTCACCGCGTCGATAGAAGCGCCTGACAAAGGCTTGGCACCTGCCAAACCCACATCGCGTTTCTTTAGCTCATGCAGGCCAGCTGCGTACAAACGGGCCAGGGAGGAGTGCTGATAAGTACCCTGCACTGCCATGACATCTTTGGCATCACGGAACTTGAGCAAGAAGGCGCGGTTGCCCTTATCGGTACGACCGACCATCAACGACTTGCTAACCATCACCCAGAATGCCAAGACCAACATGACACCCAGGATGCCAATCACCGCCCAGGCGTCTGGCGTCAGGTTGCTCACCAGAATCTTGAAATGGCTGGGCTCGCCGCTGTCTTCGGCTGCGGCGCTCTCGGCGTTTTCTGTTTTGGTGGCCACCAACTTGGCATCGGCGCTTTGGGCGGCGTAAGCCAGCTTGACCCACTCAGAGCTGCGCACGGTGGTGTGGACCTGCACTTCATCCACCAAGCCTTGCAGGCCTTCACCCACAGAGACGTCGCCTTCAATGGCGGCGGTGTTGGCTGCAGAGTCGACCTGAGCAGCTTGCGCACCATTGACGTACACGGTCCACTTGCCAGCGCCTAAGGTAGCCGTGATGTGCGCCCACGCATCCGGAGGAACTTGCCCCCCTGCGGCTTGCACCGCGCCTAGCGCGGCTTGCACTTGACCATTGACCAAGGCCAGCTTCACGGGGCCTTGGTGGAACAAAACGCCATTGACGGCCGTGGCCTTGACCCA
>JAZJZP010000394.1:0-2325 GCA_040389805.1 Pseudomonadota bacterium | reverse complement strand
GGCACCGTGCCGCCCAGCAAGGCCGCATGGGCTTCCGTGCTGTCGTCCACCATGCGCACTTCAAGGGTGGCCGTGCGGCCAATGATGTCCTTGGCCTTGGCGGTGTCCTGCACGCCCGGCAACTGCACCACCACGCGGTCCAGCCCCTGCTGCTGGATCACCGGCTCCGCCACGCCCAGCTCATTGATCCGGTTGTGCAAGGTGGTGATGTTTTGCTTGAGCGCCTGCTCTTGAATGTTGCGCTCCGATTGCGGCTTGAGCTGCCCCACCAGGGTCACGTCGCCACTGCCGCTGGCATCGGTGCCATCGGTCCATTGCAGGTCGGGCAGCGCGTCTTGCACGACCGTGCGTGCCGTCTTGCGGGCGGCTTCATCGCGAAACCGCACCACCACACTTTGGCCATCACGGCGAATGCCGCTGTGACGGATGTCCTTGTCGCGCAGCAGGGTGCGAATGTCGCCGCTCATGCTTTCGATCTTCTGGGTCAGCGCACCCTTCATGTCGACCTGCATCAGGAAGTGCACGCCACCGCGCAGGTCCAGCCCCAGGTACATGGGTTGTGCGTGCAAGCTGCGCAGCCACTGCGGCGAGCGCGACAACAGGTTCAAGGCCACGATGTACCGGGGGTCGGTCGCATCGGGGTTGAAGGTGTTGTTGATGACATCCCGCGCTTTGAGCTGGGTGTCGGTGTCCTTGAACCGTGCCTTGATGGAGTTGCCGTCGAACTCGACAAAGTCAGCCTGGATGCTGGCCTCCTTGAGGACGGACTCGACCCGCGCCAGGGCTTGCGCATTGAGCTTGACGGTGGACTTGCCACTGGACAGCTGAACGGCAGGCGCCTCGCCGAAGAAATTGGGCAAGGTATAGATCAGGCCAACCAGCAAAGCGATGGCGATGATCAGATGCTTCCACCAGGGGTAGCGGTTCATGATTGAGTTCCGAATTATTTGTAGCTGCCCTTGGGCAACACTTGAACAATGGCCGTGCGCTGCACTTGCAGCTCGACACCCGAAGACACTTCAAGGTGGACAAAGGTGTCGCCCAGCTTGCTGATCTTGCCGATCACGCCGCCTTGGGTGACCACTTCGTCGCCCTTGGTCAGGCCATCCAGCAGCGCCTTGACTTCTTTCTGGCGCTTCATTTGCGGGCGGATCATGACGAAGTACAAGACCACCACCATGGCGATGGGAAACAGCATGCTGCTGCCGAAGATGCCGGCAGGTCCACTCGCGGCGGGCACAGCGGCTTGGGCGTAGGCGTTAGAGATAAACACAGTGTGATTCCTTCAAACAAAAGTCCACCCATGGGGGCGGACCAAATCGGATCGATTGTATGCGGCGGGTGTGACCCGCTCCGTCAGAGCACGTACTTGACCAGATGATGGCCGGTCAGCGCCCGGTACAGATTGTCGAGCTGCTCGCGGCTGGTGGCCGTGACCGTGATGGTCAAGCCCAGGTATTTGCCCGTGCTGCTGGGGCGGTGCTCCAGCGTGGCCGGGTCAAAGCTGGGGTCATGTTCCAGCACCACGGACACGATGGACTCGACAAAGATATCAACATGCAGCCCCATCACCTTGATGGGAAAGGCACTGGGGTATTCGATCAGAGAAACGTCTTGCGTCATGTCATGACTCCTTATTTGATGCCCAGGCGAATGGCGTCCCAGGTGCGGCCCAACCAGCCTGCACTGGGGACGCCATCCAGGGCCTGCAGCGGCACGTCTTGCCAGGGCTGACCATTGAGGGTGACCTTGAGCGTGCCCACGGTCTGTCCTTGGTTGATCGGGGCCAGCAAGGGATCGTTGCGGGTCACGCTGGTTTTGAGGCTGGCACCTTGCCCGCGCGGAACCACCACCACCAGCGGGCCCACCCGCCCCAGGCGCACGATGGACTGCTGCCCCTTCCAGACCGGCGCCGAGCTGACGGCCTGGTTGGCATTGAAGAGTTTGACCATGTCAAACGAGCTGTAACCCCAGTTCAAGAGTTTTTGACTCTCGTTGGCCCGCGCTTCAGGCGAGGAGGCCCCCACCACCACGCTCAACAAACGGCGCGCGCCGCCAGGCGTCGGACGCTGGGCCGTGGCGATCATGCAGTAGCCGGCCGCATCGGTGTAACCGGTCTTGAGGCCGTCCACCGTTGGATCGCGCCACAGCAGCAGGTTGCGGTTGGGCTGACGAATGCCGTTGTAGGTGAACTCCTTCATGGCGTAGTAGGGCAAGGACTGCGGAAAGTCGGTGACCAGTCGCATGGCGATGATCGACAACTCGCGCGCAGTGCTGGTGTGCCCTGGCGCCGTCAAGCCTTCCGGGTTTTTGAAGGCCGTGGCC
>JAZJZP010000393.1:0-1732 GCA_040389805.1 Pseudomonadota bacterium | reverse complement strand
CGCAGGTCATCGACCCAAGCATCGCCGTTTACGGCGTGAACATGGCGCAGATCACACTGGCCTTCGCGCTCGACTACTGGTGCCTCGAAACGGCGGAACCGTCGAGTTTCAGCGCGATCGACGCCACTTGGACCCAGGGCGAGCAGTTGTTTGAGTTTTTCTTCTTCAGCGTGCTGAACTTTTCCTTCTTCGGTTTTGGCGATGTAACACCGCAGACCGTTCCAGCCAAGATGGTGACGATGATGGAGGTGCTGCTGGCCTTTTTCACGGTAATCTTCCTGCTCTCCGACTTCGTCAGCCTCAAGGATTCGCTGCGCATACGGAAACCGGACGAGAAATGATCCGTGTCTTGCGCGTGCGTGCGTGCGCTCTACGCTGGGTGCATGGACCGCCCCGCCGCCATTGCCCAGATCCGCGAAGCTTGCAAAAACATCGCACTGCAATTCATGAAGATTCACCCTGCCGTGCCTGGACTGGCCGATGAAGAAACGCAGAAGGAATGCTTCCGCTCGGTGCATGAGATGACCGTACTGCTGGAGACGATCAAAAAGAAGATCGGCCGCCTCGAACGCACCGACGACAGCACTCTGCTCTGACATTTGGCTTACTTGCCCGCACCCTCCTCTCATACGACAATCCCCCATGAAACACGTTCTTATCTGCCTCACCCTGCTAGCCACGGGCCTGCATGCCGAGGTCAAACTACCCGCCATTTTTTCTGACGGCATGGTGCTGCAGCAGACGCAACTCGTACGCATCTGGGGTACGGCGGAATCAGGTGAAGAGGTGAAGGTGACCTTTGGTGACCAAACTCACAGCACACTGACGGACCCGACCGGTAAATGGTCGATCATCCTGAACCCGATGAATGCGAACGCCCAACCCGCTGACCTCGTGGTGGCAGGCAAGAACACGATCACACTCAAAAACGTCCTTATTGGTGAAGTGTGGATCTGTTCGGGCCAGTCCAACATGCAGTGGACGGTGCAGCAGGCCGGCAAGGCTCAGGAGGAAATCGCCGCCGCGAATCATCCGCAGATCCGCATGTTCAATGTCGAGCGCAGCCCGAGCATGACGCCACAGACAGACTGCAAAGGTGTGTGGAAAGAGGCCACCAGCGCTAACGTGGGCGAGTTCTCAGCCGTGGGTTACTTCTTTGGCCGTCACCTGCATCAGGTGCTGAAAGTGCCGGTCGGTTTGATCAATACCTCATGGGGCGGCACGCGTGTCGAAGCCTGGACAAGCAACGAATCACTCGCAGAGCGCCCCTGCGCCACGGAAATGCTGGCTGACTGGAAAGAGGCCGTCACCAAGTGGGATGGCCCCAAGGCGCTGGCCGCCTTTGACAAGACCAAGGCCGACTGGCAGGCCCAGGTGAAACAGATCGACGCAGAGAATGCCAAGCTGCCCGCTGACAAAAAGAAACCGAAACCACAGGCCCCGCGCCCGCCAGATGATCCCACCAAGACACCACACCATCCCAGCGTGTTGTTCAACGGCATGGTGGCCCCTCTGGTTCCTTATGGCGTCAAAGGTGCCATCTGGTATCAAGGCGAATCGAACCAACGCCGTGCCTTCCAATACCAAGAGCTGCTGCCCACGATGATCAATGACTGGCGCAAGCAGTGGGTGGACACGTTCTCCTTTTACATCGTGCAGCTAGCCAATTTTGGAAATGGCAAGCCCGTGACCAAAGAGCCTGGCATTCCCGATACTTGGGCTGAGTTGCAAG
>JAZJZP010000392.1:0-3391 GCA_040389805.1 Pseudomonadota bacterium | reverse complement strand
GCAGTGCGCTGTGCCTGGCAATTTCGTCCCTCACCTCCGTGAGTTGTCTGGCGACTACCTTGCGGCCATCGGGCAGCACCTGCAATGCCACGCGCCATTCATTGCCATCGAAGAAGATGGTGCTGAGTCCTTGGGGATTTGATGCCTTCAGGTCGACCGCTTTTGTAAATGGCCCGGACACTTCAACCATGGTTTGGTCTTCTGGATCAACCACAGGTTCATTGGGGGTTGCCACGGGGCCAGAGGGTGGGGCATTGCGGGCCACCAGATAGGCCACTTGCTGGAGTTGCGCGTCCTGCAACTCATGGGCATCACCGTATGACTGAACATAGGCGATGCTTGCGGCCGCCAGGCCACCCAGGGTCACCAGGATCGTGATGTATCGAGCCAGACGGCCCTGCAGGGATGGGTTCATTGGCATTTATCGACCATCCAGCCCAGGCCTCTGATGTTTTTGATCACGGCCGCGCCAAGCTTCTTCCTGATGCCATGAATCAGCACCTCAGCTGCATTGCTCTCGACTTCTTCGTTCCAGCCGTAGATGCGATCCTCCAGTTCGCTGCGGGACAAAATGGCGCCCGGTCGCATGATCAGTGCTTGCAGCAGTGCGAATTCACGTGCACTCAATCGGGCCTCGTTTTGCGCGTACACGGCCACGCGCGTTGACAAGTCCAATGACAAGGTGCCGTTGGTGAGCACGGTGCTCGCTGCACCGGCTTGCCGGCGACCCAAGGCCCGCATGCGTGCCAGCAATTCGCTGATCTCAAAAGGTTTGACCAGGTAGTCGTCAGCGCCAGCGTCAAGGCCTTGCACGCGGTCGCTGACCGCATCGCGGGCGGTCAGGATCAGCACTGGCAAGCCCAATCCGTTGAGGCGGGTGTGCTTGAGGACTTCGATGCCATCTTTGCGAGGCAAGCCCAGGTCCAGCAGCATCAGGTCGTAACTCTGGGTGCTGATGGTGCTCATTGCGGTCACGCCGTCACGAACCCAATCCACCGCATAGGCGGCGTCCTTGAGCGCCAAAGCCACGGCTTGCCCGATCATCGGATCGTCCTCAACCAGCAGCACGCGCATGTTCAGGCCTTCCAGTTGATAGCAGCGATGCACGATGGCTCAGCCAGAGGATGTCGCCGCTTCTCTGATGTTTGTAGATCGAGACTTGCAGAATCCACGGGTTGGGGATCGATGGCGTGATGGGATGGCATGGCGTGCGCTGCTATCAAAAAGGTTTGACGATGCCGATGGACAGTCCATCCTTGAACCCAGATGGCGCCATTGTGCTTGCCCCCCGGTTCAAGTTGTTGAATCCGTAGGTTCGGATCGTGTAGGACGTCTTGGATGCCGTGGTGTATGCAAGTCCATAGCTCAAGTAGATCTCGCGCTTGGTTCCGCCCAAGCCATCGTGTGAGTTGAAGACTTTGACGCCGTTCTTCTTCGCGAAGTAGAAGTTCAAGTCTGTCAGGAAGCTCAAGCCAGGCTCCGATTCACTGCCAGTGAAGTGGAATTTGTTGCTCCACATGAACCCCAGCAAAGGTTGATAGGTCAACAAATTGGGTCCGACCCGGTTTCCGGTCAGGAAGATGACATTGTGCAGATCGGATGCCACCCTGTCGTTGTGGATGGAAACCCGAAAGTCAAGTCCCATGTCGAGTTGATGTTGGATGGACTCGTTTTCTTCAGCGGCATAGATGCCGCTGGTGTCCTGTGGCACATACCGCGATTGATGACGCAGCGCCTGGGCAAAATCAACGTACAAGCCCACGCCGGCTTTCGAGATCCCGCGATCGTTGTAAAAGTTGTAGATGGAGTGAGCGCTCCCTCGGATCTCTTGCAGCCCCGGCTTCGTTGTGTTTTGGGTTGATTCCGTTTTGCCCACGATGACCGACGCATTGAAGTCTGTGTCCACCTGTGGAAAATCTCTCAGGTGGAAATCTCCCCCCATGCCCAGCGTCAAGACAGGGTGAAGGATGGCATTGCCCATGCCTGCGATTTGGCCGGCCCCAAATTTGAGTTCAACTTTTCGGTTGGTGAACCCGGTATTGGTTGGGGGGATGGCTGCGGGTGCGGGTGCGCCGAGCTTTTCAGTTCCCGGCGCTGCCTCAGCAAGGAGCATTTTGCTGTTGACTGGGATGCGCACTTGAACCACGGCGTGATCGGGTCTTTCAATGGCGATCTCATAGACGCACGGCTGCTCCGCACACGACATTTCGGCTTTGGAAGCGGTGCCCGCTTCTTGTGCCTCCGCCAGTTTGATGGCTGTGATCAGGCTGCTGGTCTGGCCGTCGGCAGCGTGCCCAAGCACCGGTTGCGACAAAGCCAACGCGACCAAGGAACTTCTGAGCGCCAATGAGGTGCGGTGTGGGTGTGGTACTGCCATGTGTGTATGTCGAGATCGCTCACGCTGGAGCCGTTAGGGAACAGTTGAATGAGGTGCAGTGCCCTGGTCAGGACATGGCGACCCCGGTTGAAAGCGGCACTGAGGGGCGTGGGCTTCAAAGCGGGCGAGGGCGCCGCTTGCCGATGTGGCCATGAGCGATCACAAAGCAGGCACCGAGCAATGCGGCCAGCAGCAGGGACGAACCAACGGTTCCAAAATTCAGTCCCCCCTTGTCCAGAGGCTTGGTCAAGAGATCGCCAAAGGTGGCGCCGAATGGACGTGTCAGCACGAAGGCGATCCAGAACAGCGCAACCTTGTTCACCTTCGTGAAATGGTTCGCTGCGGCCACCGCACAGATCAAGCCGCCAATCAGCAACGCGCCACCCATGAAACCCAGGCCAGAGTCATCGGCCAGGAAATCGCCCAAGGCCGTGCCCAAGGTGTTGGACACGAGGATGGCCGCCCAGTAAAGCAACTCGGCGCGTTTGGTTTGGATGTTGTCGACGGACAATGATTTTTCAATCAGGCGCCAGGCGGTCAAGATCACGACCAGGCCAGAGGCCAGCAGCACGGAGCCCTTCGCATAGCCCAAGCCCAGGGAGCGGTCCATGAAGTCCGACATGGTCGTGCCCGCCGTGCTGGTGGTCAGGATCACGGTCCAGTACAGCAGGGGGTGAAACCTGTCCGCCTTGATCTGGAACAGCAGGGACACGAGAAAGCAGGCCATGAGCATGATCGAGCTGATGGCGTAGCCAACATGCAATGTCATCGAGAGCAGATCACCGGCTGTTTCACCCAGCGTGGTGGCGCAGATCTTCATGACCCAGAAGGCAAGGGTGACTTGGGCAACTTTGTTCATGGCGTGACGACGTTGGATTGGGGGCAGTTGCTCACTCGGGCTGGATGCTCGAACGCTGAGCGCAGTGTTGTGGGTGCCTTCAGGCCTGCCCATTGGGCCGTTGTGGCCTCATCGAGAGGTAGGCGATGGCGCCGGTGATGGTGATGGCAAAGACG
>JAZJZP010000391.1:13698-13995 GCA_040389805.1 Pseudomonadota bacterium | reverse complement strand
TCGACATAGTCGTCGGCAATGATGGGGACCAGTCGGCCCGACAGGGGCAGTTTGACTTGTTTGCCGATCAGGGCAGCGTAGCGCTCGTCTTCGGGGTGCACCATCACGGCGGTGTCGCCGAGCATGGTTTCCGGGCGGGTGGTGGCCACGACCAGGCTGGCGCTGCCGTCGGCCAAGGGGTAGCGGATGTGCCACATCGAGCCCTCTTCTTCTTCGCTCTCGACTTCGAGGTCAGAGACGGCAGATTTGAGCACCGGGTCCCAGTTCACCAGGCGCTTGCCACGGTAGATCAGGCCT
>JAZJZP010000391.1:8296-13688 GCA_040389805.1 Pseudomonadota bacterium | reverse complement strand
CAGGGTCACGAAGGTTTCGGTCACGACCTTGGACAGTTTGTCGTCCATGGTGAAGTATTCATGCGCCCAGCTGACGCTGTCACCCATGCGGCGCATTTGGCGGGTGATGGTGGTGCCGCTTTCTTCCTTCCACTCCCAGATGCGGGCGACAAAGTTTTTGCGGCCCAACAGATGGCGTGTCAGCTTTTGCTCTTGCAGTTGGCGTTCCACCACGATCTGGGTGGCGATGCCTGCATGGTCCGTGCCCGGCACCCACAGGGTGTTGAAGCCGCGCATGCGGTGGTAGCGCGTCAGCGAGTCCATGATGGTCTGGTTGAACGCATGGCCCATGTGCAGCGTGCCGGTCACGTTGGGGGGCGGCAACTGGATGCAAAACGAGGGTTTGCTCGCATCCAGGGTGGGGGCGTACAGGCCGCGTTGTTCCCACAAGGGGCCCCATTGGGCTTCAATGGGTGCGGGATCGAAGGATTTGGCTAGTTCAGTCATGATGTGGGGGCGGGCTGCGGCAAGAGGCAGCGGTTCTCAGCGTTGCCCCGATTTTAGGTGGCTGGGGGCGTTTTCTGACGTGCTTGATTGAGAAGAGCTTTTCTGCGTTAGATCAAGTTATTTGACGGCGACTGTTGTTGTGCCATCGTGTCGCTGTTGTGGGGGCTTGGAAGATGAGCTCAATCGCCCTAGGATGGACCAAGTTTTAAACTTTTTTGAGGAGTTTTATGTACGAGCATTTGTTGGTGCCAGTCGATGACAGTGAGTTGTCCGACCGGGCGATGGATACCAGCGTGGGCTTGGCCAAGATGTTGGGGGCGTCGATCACAGGTTTTACGGTCGAGATGCCCTTGCCACCCATGGTGCTGGAGCAGGTCGCGATGGCCTATGACGCTGAAACGATTCAGGGACATCAGGAGCATTGCGAGGCGCATGCCCGCCAGGTGCTCAAACGTTTTGCCGACAAGGCTGTGGCGGCCGGAGTGCCTTTTGATGGGCAGTTCATGGTCACCGACGTTGTGCAGCAGGCCATTGTGGACATTGCCCAGCGGCAGCACTGCGATCTGATCGTGATGGCCACCCATGGCCGACATGGTCTGGATGCGCTGATCAGTGGTTCGCTGACCAAGAGTGTGCTGTCGCACAGCAAGTTGCCCTTATTGATCGTTCATTAATTGACTCATTAACAGGAGAAGCGCATGTCTGAACAAACCACGGTCCAAAAGGACAAACTGATGTCCGACTTGAAATTGGTGTTGGCCGATGCGGAGGCTTTGTTGGCCGCCACGGCGGGTGATGCCGGTGCGGGGGTGTCAGAGTTGCGCACTCGCGTGCAGGCCACGTTGTCGCAGGCCAAAACGGGTTTACTCGAAGCGCAGGGCGCCGTGATTGACAAGGCCAAGGCTGCGGCCAAAACCACCGATGCTTATGTGCATGAGAACCCATGGCAATCGGTTGGCATTGCGGCTGGCGTCGGGGTGCTGTTGGGCTTGCTGATTGGTCGACGCTGATGGCTGCTCCCGCTCCGCAGGCCGCTAGCGCGGGTCTGAAGTCATCATTGCAGGGCTTGCTCAGCACGCTGATGGGCATTGCCCATACGCGGCTGGAGTTGTTGGCCACGGAGCTGGAAGAAGAAAAGCTTCGCTTGCTTCAGGTGCTGGCCTGGGGGGCGGTGGCCGTTTTGGTCGGTTGTGTGGGCTTGGTGTTTCTGGCTGGGTTCGTGACGGTTTTGTTTTGGGACGAGCATCGATTGTTGGTGCTGGGCCTGATTGCGGGGGCCTTCCTGGCGGCGTGCGCGTTTGCGGTGCAGCGTGTGGCGCACCATGCGCGCCAGGCCTCTGGGTTGTTGAGCGCGAGCTTGGCGGAGCTGGAGAATGACCGCCGGGCGCTGATTGATCACAAGGACGAAACATGAAGCTCTCCAGAGCTCAAATTTTGGCCTTGAAGCGGCAGCATTTGCAGCTGTTGATCAGTTTGCAGCGTGGTCATTTGGGCGTGCAGGTGACGCAGGCGTTCGGGCCAGCGGTCAAGGTGCTTGACAAAGCACAGGCTGGAGGACGCTGGCTGCGGCAACATCCCACGCTGTTGGTGGTGGGCGCGGTGGCCTTGCTGGTGTGGCGCCCACGTCAGTTGCTGCAATTGGCGGGCAAAGGACTTTGGCTATTGCAAATGGTGCAGAAGGTTCAGCCTTTGCTGAGCCGGCAAGACGGTTTCAACGCGGACCGGCGGCTTTGAATCGGGCGATTCGCTCGGCATCGGCGGGGTGACTGCTGAAGGCAATGCCGAGGCCTTCGCCTTCTACTGGCGTGTCATGGCCGCGCGGCTGGTTGCGGCTGGGGTGCAGGCGCTCAAACAAGTCCACCATGACCGACGGGCGGATGTCGTTGGCTTGCAAAAATGCAATGGCCGACTCATCGGACTCGCGCTCAACGTGGCGTGAATAGGCGAGGTGCCCCATCAAGGCGGGCGCACCGGCTAGTAAGGTGCTGAAGTCGCCCAAAGCCACGCTGGTGGCTGCGCCGAGCAGGCCAGTCTGGATCAGCATGCGGATGGCGTGACGTCGTTGCACATGCCCCAGTTCATGGCCCAGCACGCCGAGCAGCACATCGTCGCGACCTTTGAGCAGGGTGATCAGTTCGTCGGTCACGATGATGCTGCCATCGGGCAAGGCGAAGGCATTGGGTCCGATGTGACTTTTTCGAAAATGCAGTCGATAAGGTGGGTTCAGCGGCGTTGGTGGCTCGGTAGGAAAGGCACGCTTCACTGCCTGGGCGAACAGCTCGCTGAGGCGCTGTTGTTCGGGCAGGGGCGTCTGGCTGGGACTGAGCAGCCGTGACTCGATCGACTGCAAGGCCAGTTCGCCCAGCTGCTGATCGACCGAGGTGGGTACCAGGGGCGACAGCGCACGGCCCGCCATGGGCAGGCCCCACAGGTAGCTGGCGATACAGACCGTCAGCAGCAAGGCGGTGGCGGCCGCCGTCCAGCGCCAGCTTTGCTGTGCCTTGACCACCAGCGATTCGCTCACCCCATGGGCATGAACCCACCGATCCCAGGTGGCGCCATCTTGGGTGTGTAGCGAGCTGCCGTCTTGCAGGTGGGCAATGCGCGCACCATGGCGCGTGCGCTCGGGCCATTGCACTTGCTGGATCGGGACTTGGCGCAGCATGCCGCGTCCTTCGATTTGCAGCATGCCGTGCTCGAACCAGAGCTGGACGGGTTTGGCTTGGGCCCGGCGACCATCGAAATAGTCAACCGTCAGTCGGGCGGTCGTGGGCTGGGTATTCACAGGCCGACGTCGATCCCGAGGAGGTCCGCAGCGGCATCGCCAGCGGCATCTTGGTGACTCCCACGCGCTTGGGCTACCAGTTCATCTGGACCGATGCGCATGTGGACGGACACCGCTTGCAGCTTGAGTCGGGTCAGTGCAATGGCCGCAAAGGGCCAGTACAGGCCCAAGGTGCACACGACGAGCGCCCAGTTCTTGAGGGTCAGCATGAGCAGGCGTGAAAAACTCAGGTCACTCTTGAACCTCATCCATTGGTTGCCGGTTCTGGACCAGACCAGGTTTTGCATGCGGGAGACAAAGTAAGGCCCTGTGATGGCTTGACTCAAGAGTATGAACAGAACCAAGGCGGGAAGCAGTGCCTTGAGCAGAGCACCCATCGGTTTGTGCGGGGTGAGGCTGTCAGGTGCACCCCACAGGCCCACGCCAAACACCAAGCCCCCGACGGCCAAAGCCCCCAGCAATGCCATCACGGCCATGCCACCCGTGCGGTTGAAGACGCCCATCACATCCCGGGCGGTGGCACGAAATTCAGTCTGCAGTTGGGCATAGGCGTAGTGACTGTGCTGGTAAGTTTTGAGCTGCCAATAGCAGTAAGGCAGCAAGGTGACAGCGCCAATCAGCATCAAGGCGCCACCAATCAACGGCCCGGCGGCGCCCAGCGACAAGAGTAGGGCGGGAATCAACACGGCACTCAGCACGCCCAGCGCGGCAAAGGCCAACACGGGGGTGAAAAAAACCTTGTAGGACTCTTTTAGGCTGCCGTTGAAGGCAAAGCGCAGGCCACGCCAACTGGTGTTGGCCAGCCGGAACTGCAAGGAGGCCCGAAACAGGGCGGGCCACACGGCCATCATGATCACAAAGGCCACGGTGCCAGCGGTGTCGGACACGTTGCCCGCCATGCTGTAGACCATCAACAGGGCGCTGATCAGCAAGAAGCCTCGCAGCATCTTGCGGGGGTTGCCATGAAAGTCGAGCGCATGACCGGCCACCACGGTGTTGCCATGAAAGTAGCGCAGTTTGCGCACTTTGGCCCACGGGTAGTAGAGTCCAAACGTCAGCAGCATCAACATCAGATTGACGATCCAGATGCGAAAGTATTCGCTGCCCGAGCCCGTGAATTCGATCTGAAAACGCTGGGTAGGCGGGACAATGATGGTGTTGCCCGTGATGAGTGCCGAAGCGGCCGACCGGGATGTTTCGTCCTGGGGCAGGTTGGTTGACATGCGATTTCCCTGAGTTCAGCCGGATGGCGCCTACAATTTTTAGATGAGTTCATATTCCACAGACCCCGGATTCTTCCCGCAAATGGGCCAAGAGCGCAATTCCCCCTTACTGGTGGGGCTCAATCCGGAGCAAATGGCGGCCGTGACGGCGCCGCCTGGGCCTTTGCTGATTCTGGCAGGTGCCGGGTCAGGCAAGACGCGGGTGTTGACGACACGCATCGCCTGGCTGATGCAAACCGGGCAGGTCTCGCCCGCCGGCATCATGGCGGTGACCTTCACCAATAAGGCCGCCAAGGAGATGCTAACCCGCTTGTCGGCCATGTTGCCCATCAACGCGCGTGGCATGTGGATCGGCACCTTTCACGGGCTGTGCAACCGTTTTTTGCGGGCGCATTACAAGCTGGCCGGTCTGCCGCAGGCATTTCAAATTTTGGACACGCAAGATCAGTTGTCGGCGGTCAAACGGGTCATCAAGGGGCTCAAGTTCGACGAGGAACGCTGCGTCCCCAAGCAGACCAGTTACTTTATTTCCAATGCCAAGGACGATGGCAAGCGGCCACAGGACATCGTGCCGCGCGATGAGGTGGGCCGCATGCAACAGGCCGTTTACCAGGCCTACGAGGACCAATGCCAGCGCGAAGGGGTGGTTGATTTTGCCGAGTTGATGCTGCGCAGCTATGAGCTGATGCGCGACAACGCCGAGGTGCGAGACCACTACCAGCGCCGCTTCAAGCACATCTTGGTCGACGAGTTTCAGGACACCAACCGCCTGCAGTACGCCTGGTTGAAGATGTTCGCCGGTCGACCCGAGGTGACGGGCAACAGCGTTTTTGCCGTGGGCGATGACGACCAGAGCATCTACGCGTTCCGTGGCGCGCGGGTCGGCAACATGGCGGAT
>JAZJZP010000391.1:7410-8286 GCA_040389805.1 Pseudomonadota bacterium | reverse complement strand
GGTGCCCCAGGTCATCAAGCTGGAGCAGAACTACCGTAGTTTTGGGCACATTCTGGATGCGGCCAATACGCTGATCTCCAGCAATACCCGCCGCCTGGGCAAGAACCTGCGCACGGATGCGGGTCTGGGCGAGCCGATTCGTGTCTACGAGGCCAGCAGTGACTACGCCGAGGCCCAATGGCTGGTGGACGAGGCCCGCCAGATGGTGCGCGCCGGACATCCCTTGCGCGAACTGGCGGTGCTCTACCGCAGCAATGCGCAGTCGCGGGTGATCGAGTCGGCACTGTTCAACGCCGGGGTGCCGTACAAGGTGTATTGCGGGCTGAGGTTTTTTGAGCGCGCTGAAGTCAAGCATGCGCTGGCCTATTTGCGCCTGATCGAGAACCCCAACGACGACACCAGCTACCTGCGCGTGGTGAACTTCCCAGCGCGGGGCATCGGTGCGCGCACGCTGGAGTTGTTGCAGGACGCGGCCCGTGCCAGTGCCCGCAGCCTGTGGCAGAGCGTGACGGCGGTGCCGGCCAAGGGCGGCGTCAATTTGCAGGCCTTCAATGCCAAGGTCGATGCCATGCGTGAGGCCACGCGGGGCCTGACGCTGCGCGAAATCATCGAGCATGTGATTGAAGTCAGTGGGCTGTCCGACTTTTATCGGCTTGAAAAAGAGGGCCAGGATCGGCTGGAGAACTTGGCCGAGCTGGTCAACGCCGCCGAGGCGTTTGTGACCCTGGAGGGCTTTGGCAAAGATGCTGTGGCCTTGCCGGTGGACGATCAGCCGGGCACCATCGCCCAGGGCTTGCCGCAGGCCGTGGCCTTGGTCGACACACTGCCCGATGCCGAAACCGGTGACTTGGACGTATTCCTCATACGCCTTGTCCG
>JAZJZP010000391.1:6631-7400 GCA_040389805.1 Pseudomonadota bacterium | reverse complement strand
GGCGAGATCATTTCGCCGCTGGTGGCGTTCTTGACACACGCGGCGCTGGAGGCTGGCGACAACCAGGCCCAGGCCGGACAAGATGCCGTGCAGTTGATGTCCATCCATGCGGCCAAGGGCTTGGAGTTTGACTCGGTGTTCATCACCGGCTTGGAGGAGGGGCTGTTCCCGCATGAAAACGCCATGTCCGACAAGGATGGGCTGGAAGAAGAGCGCCGCCTGATGTACGTGGCCATTACGCGGGCACGCCGCAAGCTGCACATCAGTTTCAGCCAGACCCGCATGCTGCATGGCCAGACGCGTTACAACGTCAAGAGTCGTTTTCTGGATGAGTTGCCTGAAGAGGCCTTGAAGTGGCTGTCGCCGCGCAACCAGGGGTTTGGCTCAGGCTATGCCAAGCAATACCAGGAGGCCTGGAGCAGCGGCAAGGGCATGGGCTCGGTGGTAGGCGCCGGGGCGCAGCCGTATCGATCCGGTGGTGGCAGCTCTGGCTACAGCGGCCAGCGCTACGCACCCGGTGCGCGCAAAGAAGACTCGTTCAGTGACCTGACCGCACCGTTACCCGCCAGCATGGCCAAGGCCAAAACCGAGGGCGGCTTGAGAGTGGGCCAAAGCGTGTTCCACAACAAGTTTGGCGAAGGCGTGGTGTTGACGCTGGAGGGCAATGGCCCGGAGGCCCGCGTTCAGGTGAACTTTGGGCGCCACGTCACCAAGTGGTTGATGCTTAGTGTGGCCAAGCTCACACCGATCGAATAATCACACCAGCCCG
>JAZJZP010000391.1:0-6621 GCA_040389805.1 Pseudomonadota bacterium | reverse complement strand
AGCCCGTTGCGTATGGCGTAGACGGTCAGCTCGGAGTTGTTGTCCAGACTCAGCTTCTCAAGCACCCGGGCGCGGTAGACGCTGACGGTCTTGGGACTGAGCAGCAACTTTTCGGCGATGTCGGACAGTTTTTTGCCCGATGCGATCATGACCAGGGTCTGCAACTCGCGGTCGGAGAGCTTTTGGTGGGCGTCTTCCGGGGCGGTGGTGGTGAGGTTGTCCACCAGCATCTGCGCCATCTCAGGCGTGACGTATTTTTTGCCCTGGGACACCGTGCGCACGGCGGCCACGATCTGGGCGGCGTCGCTGCCTTTGTTGAGGTAGCCAGAGGCCCCGGCCTTGAGGGCCCGCATCGCGTACTGATCCTCGGGGTACATCGACACCACCAGCACCTTGAGCGTGCTGCCTTCTTCTTTGAGCACATGCAGCACATCCAGGCCGCTGCGCCCTGGCAGGTTGATGTCGAGCACCAAGACATCGCACGAGCGTTCACGCAGCAAGCCACGCAATTCGCCGTAATCAGCGGCTTCACCGACCACGTCGATGTCGTCTGCATCGGCCAGGGTATCTCGAATGCCGCGACGAATCAGGGCATGGTCGTCACAAAGAATGACTTTGATCATTGGATGCCCCATGCGGTGGGGTCGTCAGGGTCGCCTTCGGTGCCGACGGCATCGATCGGCAATTCTGTCTCAAATGCATCCAGGAATCCGTTTTCGGGTCCAGACAAAGGGACTGACAGAATCAGCGTTGTGCCATTGGCGCCACTGGTGATATCCACCCAGCCGCCCACGGTCTCGGCGCGTTCGTGCAGGCCTCGGATGCCAAACGAGCGGGCTTTGGCCAAGTCGTCGTCGCTCAAGCCGCGACCGTTGTCGCTCATCTCCAGTGACAGCACACCACCGGCTTGGGCCAAGTCCACGCTGACCTTGCTGGCATGGGCATGTTTGGATACGTTGGTCAGCGCTTCTTGGGCAAAACGGTAGGCCACCAGAGACACCCCTGAAGACAGCACCATCTGCTCATGGCTGGTGCAAAAGGAGGTTTCGATGCCGGTGCGTTTGGCAAACCGTTCGGTCATCCACTGCAGCGCGGCCACCAGGCCTTGCTCCAGGATGGCCGGACGCAGGTTGTGCATGATGCGCTGGCTGGCATCATGGGCCAGGGCGACTGCCTCCATGGCCTGTTGGGCATGTTCGGCGATGTCGGGTGTCGAGGCGTGGCGGGCGATCCAGGCCAGGTCGAACTTGACGGCGGTAAGGGCACCCCCGACGTCGTCATGAATTTCGCGGGCAATGGCCGCGCGCTCTTGCTCAATGGATGTTTGTAGATGCTGGGCGAGTTCACGGATCTGCTGACGAGATCGGCTCAAGGCCAAGTCGGCATATTGTTTGGCGATGCGCGTTCGGTTGGCCTCAATGGCCAGCAGGGCGGCGGGTGCCAGTCGGGCCAGGTTGCTTTTGAGCAGGTAGTCGTTGGCGCCGTTGCGCATGGCCTGCACGGCGATGTCCTCGCCAATTTCACCCGATACCAGGATGAACGGAACCAACTTGCCCAAGGCGCGGATTTTGTCCAGGGCCGCCAGCCCTGAATAACCGGGCAGGTTGTAGTCCGACAGGATCAGATCCCAGTCTTGTTCCAGGGCTTCGGTCAGGCCGACTTCGGTCTCGACCCTCAGCACATCGGCATGGATGCCGCCACGGCGCAGGTGAATCATCACCAGATCGTGGTCGGGTTCGCTGTCTTCCAGGTGCAGCACGCGCAGGCGAACCAGCGCGGCTGCAGGGGCAGCAACGGGGGTGGGGGTGAGGGATACGTCAGACACAGGGGGCTTTCAATCCTTCGATTTGCGCCAAGTTTGTCCGTGTCATTGTGACTACTTGACGGGCAGAAACGTGAAAAATTCTAACAACTGAGCACACCTTTGGCTGAAATGGCCGATATAGGGGGTGACCTTGGTGTGAGACTTTAAAACGAACTGCCTTTCCCCTGTTGTTAGGGGGCCAGCAAACATTGGTTGAGTGGAGTCACGATGTTGACCAACGAAGAGCCCGAAGCAGCGCCGCCGCGAGAGATGTCTCTCTTGGCCGCGGCTGATTTGCAGGACCATTTGATGACCGCCGCCAATGACTTGGAGCGGTTGCAGCGTCTGTTGGACGATGCTTGTGAGTCGTTGATTGACGGGTTTCACGGCGCAGCTCATCAATTGGGCTCGGTGATTGATGCGGGCGGCCATGAGTTTCCGCCTGCCTTGCAAGAAACCATGCAAACGCTGTACAGAACGGTGACCGCGCTGCAGTTTCAGGACATGGCCACCCAGTTGATTGTCCATACCAACAAGCGTCTGAGGTGTTGTGCAGACCAGATTGCCCGCGACGCCATGGGGCCTGATCCCGATGGCGAAGCGGTGGTGGACGAAGGTCCGCTGAAACCCAATCCGGTCACTCAAGACGAGATGGACGCCGGGTCGGTGGAGTTGTTCTAAAGCTATTGGTCTCATCTGCCGAAATAACGACCATTGTGTTTGGGTTGTTTTTTTGATCCGTTATTAGTTTTATTTATTTAAGCCCCGGAGAGCGACATGCACTCGATTCTTGCCGTCGACGATTCAGCATCCATGCGCCAGATGGTGTCCTTCACGCTCAAAAGCGCCGGCTACAACGTCGTCGAAGCCGTGGATGGACAAGACGCATGGGAGAAGGCTGGTGGTCGCACTTTTGACTTGGTGTTGACTGACCAGAACATGCCCAGGATGGATGGCATCAGCCTGACCAAGAAGCTGCGTGAAAGCGCGCAGTTCAAGGCGACGCCGATCTTGATTTTGACCACTGAGTCGAGTGATCAGATGAAGATGGCTGGACGGGCCGCAGGCGCTACCGGCTGGCTGGTCAAACCCTTTGACCCCAACAAATTGTTGGAAGTCATCAAGAAGGTGATCCGCTGATTGTTGGCGGACAGGTAACGCCTCTGTGGGTAATACGAAATTCAGGAGCCAGACATGGCAGAGATGAGCACGGACAATAGCCAATCCGCCGGGATTGACCTCAGTCAGTTCTATCAGATCTTCTTTGAAGAGGCTGGTGAGAACCTGGACAACATGGAGCAGCTCCTGCTGGGGCTGGACATCACCCAGGCCGACGACGAGGAGCTCAATGCCATTTTCCGTTGTGCGCACTCCATCAAAGGGGGGGCGGCGACTTTTGGCTTCAGTGACGTGGCTGAGTTGACCCATCAGATGGAAACGCTGCTGGACAAGCTGCGTCGCCACGAGTTGGCTCCCAACGCCAGCATGGTGGATGTGCTGTTGGCCTCGGGCGATGCGCTCAAAGGCCAGTTGGCTCGCCACCAGGGCAATGGTGGCGATCCGGTGGACACCACCGAGTTGCTGTTCAGCATCCGCGGGTTGGTGGCTGGCGAAGCGCCATTGGTGTTGGCCACTGCTCCCATAGCGGGACAGCCCAGTGCGCCCGTGGTGGTTGCCGCTGTGGCGGCTCCTGTGGCCTCTGCTGGAGCCGCTGCGACTACTGGCAAGCGAATCGTCGAACTGCGCGTTGGGCCGTTGAAAAATCCGGCGGATGCGGACAGTTTGGTCGATTTGTTCAAGGAAATTGACGGGCTGGGCGTCATTGAAGCCTTGCCTCCATTGGCCGAGCTCAGTGACATTCGGCGCTTCAAGCTGGATACCTCAACGGCTGAGTCTGAATTGATGGACCTGTTCACGTTCCATGTGGCGCGTGAGGCGGTGAACTTCCTGGCATGGGCCGACGCGGGCTCGCCTGCTGCTACGGCACCCGCCGCGGAAAGCAATCCTGGCTATGGCTTCTTTGACGACGCGCCCGGTGCACCCAGTGCGCCTGTCGCAGAGGTTGGCTACGGGTTTTTTGACAATGCCCCGGGGGCTCCCAATAGCGCTCAGGCAGCGACGTCAGCTTCTCAGCCAGACGCCATGCCAATCAAGCCTGCTGTGGCCGTGGCCAAGCCGGTGGCAAAAGCCGATAAGCCGCAAGCTGCCGGTCTGGAGTCTTCGACCCTGCGGGTGTCGGTTGAAAAAGTCGATCAGCTCATCAACCTCGTGGGCGAGCTGGTGATCACGCAAGCCATGCTGGCGCAAAACAGCAGTGGCTTGGACCCCGTGCTGTATCAACAACTCAACAGTGGCCTGACCGACCTGGATCGCAATACCCGCGACCTGCAAGAGGCGGTGATGTCGATCCGGATGATTCCGATGTCGACCGTGTTCAGCCGCTTCCCGCGCATGTTGCGCGACCTGGCCAACAAGCTGGGCAAGAAGGTTGAAATGGTGACCGTGGGGGATGCGACCGAGCTCGACAAGGGCTTGGTTGAAAAAATCACCGACCCACTGACCCACCTGGTGCGCAACTCTTGCGACCACGGGGTTGAGATGCCGGCCGATCGGCTGGCCAAGGGCAAGCCCGAGGTCGGCACGATCACCCTGGCAGCCTCCCATCAAGGCGGGTCGATCGTGATCGAGGTGCGCGACGATGGTCGTGGCCTGAACCGCGAAAAGTTGATCAGCAAGGCCCGCGAGAAGGGCATTGATGCGCCGGACTCGATGACCGACTCTGAATGCTGGAACTTGATTTTTGCGCCAGGCTTCTCCACCGCCGAAGAGGTCACCGACGTGTCCGGTCGAGGTGTGGGCATGGACGTGGTCAAGCGAAACATCACCTCCATGGGTGGCACGGTGGAGATTGATTCTGCCGAAGGCTACGGCATGCGTGTGGCAGTGCGCCTGCCCTTGACGCTGGCGATCATGGACGGGATGAGTGTGGGGGTGGGCGAAGAGGTCTACATCCTGCCGCTCTCCTCGGTGATCGAGAGCTTCCAGGTCAACGAAGACATTGTCAAAACCATCGGCGGCTCTGGCCGCGTGGTGGAGGTGCGTGAAGAGTACATGCCGGTCATCGAGCTGGAGAAGGTCTTCCAGGTGCCGCGGTTTGACTGGGAGCACAACAGCGGGATCATGGTGGTGGTCGAAGCAGAGGGCGGCCGTGTCGCTTTACTGGTCGACGAGCTGCTGGGCCAACAACAGGTGGTCGTCAAAAACCTCGAAAGCAATTACCGCAAGGTGACCGATGTGTCGGGCGCCACCATCATGGGTGACGGTCGAGTGGCACTGATTCTGGATGTGGGCAGCTTGGTGCGCCGCTCGCGCCATTGATCCGAGCACCCCTGCGAATATCTTGGAGAACAGGTTATGGGAATGATGGAAAAACTCGATCTGCAGGCCGCTTTGGCGCGCGAGTATCTGACCTTCCGATTGGGCGAAGAAGAGTACGGCATCGACATCCTGAAAGTGCAGGAGATCCGTGGCTACGAAAACCCCACCCGCATTGCCAATGCGTCGCACTTCCTCAAGGGGGTGGTGAACCTGCGCGGGATCATTGTCCCTATCGTGGACTTGCGTTTGCGCTTTGGTTGCAGTGCGGCAGAGTACAACTCGTTCACGGTGTCCATCGTGCTGCGCATTGGCAATCGCACGATTGGTGCGGTGGTCGATTCGGTGAGCGATGTGATGGAAATTCCGGCCGAGGCGGTGCGGCCAGCGCCGGAGATGCATTCGGCCGTGGATGCCAGCTTCATCAAGGGGCTGGCTCAGCTGGAAGACCGCATGGTGATTTTGTTGGACATCGAAGCCCTGTTGATGAGCCCGGACATGGGCTTGGTCGATTGATCCAGAACCTTATTTAACGATTGGAAATTGACATGAATACCAAACTCGCGCTGATGTTGGCACTGGCGTTGTCGGCGGGCTCGTTCGGCGCGCATGCTGCCGATGGTGGAGCCACCAAGGAAGACGCGGTGGCCATGGTCAAAAAGGGCGTGGCCTATATCAAGGCCAACGGCACGGACAAAGGCTACGCCGATATCAGCGACAAGGCCAATACCGCGTTCCATCACATGGATCTGTACGCCGTGGTGTATGGACTGGACGGCACGGTCAGGGCCCATGGCGCCAATGCCAAGATGATCGGCAAGAATTTGATCGAGCTGAAGGACATTGACGGCAAGCTCTTTGTGAAAGAGCGCGTCGACATGGCCAAAACCAATGCGACCTTCTGGCAAGACTACAAGTTCACCAATCCCGAGACCAAGAAGATCGAGCCAAAGAGCATGTATTGCGAAAAGCTCGATGATTCCGTGGTTTGTGGTGGCATCTACAAGTAAGGTCCTGCGCCACCTCAGCGTCTGAGTGTGGGCGCAGGAATCAAGCATGAAACTGCGGACGAAATTGATGGCAGCGCCGGCTTTGGTCAGCCAGTTCAGGCTGGCGGCGCACCACTGAGACGACGCACAGCAGGCCTACAGCGTGGCGCTGCCGAGCCGTTCCTGGATCTGGTGATCCAGCGCTGTCAGTTGAGCGGACAGCCCCTGCCAGCGATGCTCGGCCACTTCACGCTGAACCGTGCCCCAGATGGGTTGCGGAAAATGCCGATCATCGGCAAAGCGAGCGATGACATGCCAGTGCAGGTGCGGCACCACATTGCCCAGGCTGGCCAAGTTGACCTTGGTGGGGTGCAACTGCTCGCGCAACAAGCGTTCTACGATGGTGAGCACGTCCATCAAATGCACTCGGTCGACCAGCGGCAAGTCGCTGAA
>JAZJZP010000390.1:0-2189 GCA_040389805.1 Pseudomonadota bacterium | reverse complement strand
TTTTGTGCAAGACAACCACAGCCGCAGCGCCAAAAACGTACTGCGTGGCTTGCATTACCAAATCCAGCAACCGCAAGGCAAGCTCGTGCGCGTCGTGCAAGGTGCAGTTTTTGATGTGGCCGTGGACATCCGCCGCAGCTCGCCCACCTTTGGGCAGCATGTGGGCGTAGAACTCTCCGCCGAAAATAAACGCATGCTTTGGGTGCCCGAAGGCTTTGCGCATGGCTTTGTGGTGCTATCCGACACCGCAGAGTTCCTTTACAAAACCACCGATTACTGGGTGCCAGAGTTCGAACGCAGCATTGCCTGGAACGACCCGGATATTGGCATCCAATGGCCCATTAAAGGCGACCCGACCCTTTCCGCAAAAGACCAGCAAGCCAAACCGTTGGCAAAAGCGGAGCACTTTGCATGACTCACACAGCAACAGCCATCAATCCCCACGCCGCCCAGCCGACATCCCCTTTGGCGCTCGCCAAAAGCCTCTGGCGCAACCGCCAGCTCATTGTGCAAATGACCAAACGCGAAGTGGTGGGACGTTACAAAGGCTCGGCCATGGGCTTGGCCTGGTCCTTCTTCAACCCCGTGTTCATGCTGGTGGTGTACACCTTCGTCTTCTCCGAGATTTTCAAATCTCGCTGGGGTGGGATTGGTGGTGACGACAGCAAAACCCAATTCGCCGTCGTGCTGTTTGTTGGCATGATCGTCCTTAGCCTGTTTAGTGAAGTGCTCAACCGCGCGCCCAGCCTGATACTTTCCAACGTCAATTACGTCAAAAAAGTCGTGTTTCCGCTGGAGATATTGCCCGTCATTGCCATGGGCGCCACCTTGTTTCACAGCCTCATCAGCCTGGGTGTGCTGCTGGCCGCCTTTGCACTCTTTAACGGCTACTTGCACTGGACGGCGATTTTCACCCCATTAGTGCTGCTGCCGCTGATTATCCTCACCCTGGGGTTAGCCTGGATGCTGGCATCCCTGGGGGTATTTTTGCGCGATGTGGGGCAAACCATCGGCATCCTCACCACTGTGCTGATGTTCCTTTCCCCTGTCTTTTACCCTGTGACAGCAGTGCCGGAAAGGTTTCGCCCGTTCATCATGGCCAACCCGCTCACCTTTATTATTGAGCAAGCCCGTGCCGTGCTTATCTGGGGACAGTTGCCAAGCTGGTCAGGGCTGGGCATTTACACACTGGCCGCTGCCGCCATTGCCTGGGCAGGCTATGCCTGGTTCCAGAAAACGCGGAAAGGGTTTGCCGATGTCCTCTAGCGATATGAATAGTTCCGGTTACGGAACGCTGCTGACCGAACTCAAAACCCGCATTCACACGGCGCAATATGTGGCGTTGCGAGCGGTCAACAAAGAACTGATCACCCTCTACTGGGATATTGGCAAATTGATTGGGGGGCGCCAGGAAACAGAAGGCTGGGGCAAGGCCGTTGTCGAGCGGCTGTCCGCCGATTTGCGTGCAGAATTTGGCGAAAAGAGCGGCTTCTCGGTACAAAACCTCTGGTATATGCGCAAGTTTTACCGAGAATATAAAAGCCTGGCAAATCTCCAGCCACTGGCTGGAGAAATCGCCTGGACTAAAAACACACTGATCCTCGACCGCTGCCAAAACCCGCTACAGCGAGAGTTCTACCTGCGCGCCACTGCCCGCTTTGGCTGGACACGTCGAGTGCTGGAGCACCAGATCGACAACCAGACCTACGAAAAATATCTGCTCAACCAGACCAGTTTCGACAATTCCCTGCCACAAGCCGTCGCTGCGCAAGCCAAATTGGCGGCCAAGGATCACTACACCTTTGATTTCCTCGAGCTCTCTGAAGCACACGAGGAACGAGAACTCGAAGCCGCACTGATCGCCAATGTTCAGCGGTTCCTTACCGAAATGGGGCCACATTTCACTTTTGTGGGCAGTCAATATCGGCTGAGCGTGGAAGGCAATGATTACTACATCGACTTGCTGCTATATCACCGAGCCCTGAAAAGCCTGATTGCCGTGGAGCTCAAAATTGGTGAATTCCAACCCGAGCATAAAGGTAAAATGGAGTTTTACCTCGTGGCGCTCAATGAACAAGTCAAGCTGCCAGACGAAAACGATGCCATCGGTATCATCATCTGCAAGAGCAAAAAGAAAACAGTGGTCGAATATGCGCTGAAAACGGCCAGTCAGCCCATCGGCATCGCCA
>JAZJZP010000389.1:6977-7791 GCA_040389805.1 Pseudomonadota bacterium | reverse complement strand
CCGTGTTCATGCTGATGGTCCATATCGACTCCTGATGTTCAGATGGTTGACGGGCTCACAAGCCGAAGCGTTGCAGCGGGCGACCCACCACAACGCCCTGTCAGCCTTACTTGCTCGCAGCGTCCTGCATCGGCTTGGCACCCATCTTGGCGCCCATGCCCATGCCAGGCTTCATGTCGCCACCAGGGGCGGATGCGCCCATGCCTTGGCCACCCATCATTCCCATATTGCCGCTCTTGTCCATGCCGCCGTTCTTGTCCATGTGCTCATGCATCTCTTTCATGTGCTTGTCCATGAGCTTTTGACGCTTGGCGAGATCCTTGGTGCCGTGGATCTTCTTCATCTCCTTTTGATGCTTTTCGTGCATCTCGTGCATGCCATCCATGCCGCCCATTGCGGCGGGCTTGGAGGCCATGTCCGCGGCGGGTGCTGGTGCAGCGGCTGAGGCCGCAGCCTGAGGATGGTGGGCCTTGTGGTCTTCTTCCTTGGTCTGCGCCGATGCGCTGCCAACAGCAGCCAAAGCCAGCATCAGGGTGGAAATCAGTTTGGTGGGGGTGTGCATGTTCTGCTCCTTGTTCGTCAGCTAAAAAATGCGGATCCAGAGCGATCCGTGGGTTTCACCACATGCTTTGGGTGGTTGGTCACAGCTTAGGCCGCGGCGCCGTCCAGAGGATTACCGCCACATTACGATTTCGTCATGTGGCGATGCCCGAGCGCACATGAGGCTCAAACCTTGATCCGGGTCAATGCTTGTGGTCCTCGTGACCTGCGGCGTGAGCAGCCAAAGGTGTGAAGCGCGCCTGCTGTTCTTCCT
>JAZJZP010000389.1:1349-6967 GCA_040389805.1 Pseudomonadota bacterium | reverse complement strand
ACGACGATAGCGTTGTCCTTGGCGGCCTTGCTGTCCTTGACCACCACCAGTTCATAGTGGCTGCTGCCAGCCATGCGCAACTGGCCGCCATGAGGCGCGGTCAGCGTGTCCAGGTAAGCGTCGTCATGTGCCTGAGCCATCGGTGCCAGCGCAAGGCCCAAAGCCAAGCCTGCAGACAGGGTCAAGGTTTTGATCGCTTTCATCATGAGTTTCCTTCTCCGTTTGGTCAAAAAATGCGTTGTCCTCAACGCGGTCAGAAGCTTTCGCCCGAATGGGCGCTCAGCAGGTGCGCCAGGGGTTTGCGCCCCCAGAGCCAGAACATCAAAGGGGTGAGCACGGTGTCCAGCACGGTCGAGCTGATCAGCCCGCCAAAGATCACCACAGCCACGGGGTGCAGCACCTCTTTGCCGGGTGCGTTGGCCGACATCAGCAGCGGCACCAGCGCGAATGCGGCTACCAGGGCTGTCATCAGCACAGGCGTGAGCCGCTCCAGTGAGCCGCGCACGATCATGGGCTGGCCGAACTGCTCGCCCTCCAGCGCGCACAGGTTGATGTAGTGGCTGATCTTGAGGATGCCGTTGCGTGTGGCAATGCCTGTGAGCGTGATGAAGCCCACCAGAGCCGCCACCGACAGGGCCTGGCCCGAGATCCACAACGCCACCACGCTGCCCACCAGGGCCAGCGGGATGTTGCCCATGATGATGGCTGTGAGCACCACCGAGCGGTAGCGGCTGTACAGCACCATGAAGATCAGCACCAGCGAGATGGCTGCCAGCAGCGACATGAGTTGGGCCGCTTGCTCCTGGGCCTGGAACTGACCTTCCAGCGCCGTGAAGTAACCTTCAGGCAAAGGCTTGGACGCGATCTCCGCACGGATGGCCTTCACCACTTCGGCCAGGTCACGGCCATCGGTGTTGGCCGAGATGACGATGCGACGGCGCGCGTTCTCGCGGCTGATCTGGTTGGGGCCGTCGGCATCTTCGATCTGGGCGAGTTGGGACAAGGGCACCCGGCCTGTGGGCGTTTCGATCAGCAAGTTGGCCAGGCCTGTCGCACCGCGCTGGCTGTCCGGCAATCGCACCAGCAGGTCAAAGCGCCGGTTGCCTTCCACGACCTGGGTGATGCGCTCGCCCTCGATCATTTCCTGCAAGGACCGCAGCAAGATGCCCGGCGCCACCCCCAGGCGCGCCGCCTGGTCATAGTCGATGCGGATCTTGACCTGCGGGATCAGCACCTGCTTTTCGATCTGCAGGTCGGTGATGCCGGGGATGCGGCCGAGCCGGGCCTGCATGTCACCCGCCAGGCCACGCAAGGTGTCCAGGTCATCGCCATAGATCTTCAAGGCAATCTGGGCGCGCACACCGGACAGCAGGTGATCCAACCGGTGGGAGATGGGTTGCCCCACATTGCTCACGGCTGGCAAGACCGCCAGGCGGGTGCGCAGGTCTGCGATGATTTCTTCACGCGAGCGGGCGGAGGGCTTGAGGTCCACGTCCATCTCGGAGTAATGCACGCCTTCGGCATGCTCGTCCAGCTCGGCACGGCCTGTGCGGCGCCCCACCTGGGTCACTTCCGGCACGCTGGCCATGATCTGCTCTGCCATGGTGCCGATGCGGCTGGACTCGGCCAGAGAGGTGCCCGGGTTGAGCAGCAGGTTGACCGTGAGCGTGCCCTCGTTGAACGGTGGCAGGAAGGCGCGCGGCATCCAGGCCATGGAAGCGGCAGCCACGGCGACTGCCACACCCGCGATCAGCAGCAGCACGCGGCTGTGCTGGAAGGACCAGTTCAGCAAACGCGTATCGCCCCGCTTGAGCCAGCGCACCAAGGGGCTGTCGCCATGGCCCTCCAGCTTGAGCTTGGGCAAGAGGTAGTAGGCCATCACAGGCGTGAGTGTGACCGACACGATCATGCTGGCCAGGATGGACACGATGTAGGCCATGCCCAGCGGCGTGAACAGCCTGCCTTCAATGCCCGGCAACACGAACAAGGGCACGAACACCAGCACGATGATCAAGGTGGCGTACACGATGGCCGAGCGCACTTCCAGCGTGGCATGTGCGATGACCTCAATCACCGGGACCGGCGTGAGCAAGGCCTGGTTGAGCCTCAGGCGGCGCAGCACGTTCTCCACGCCCACCACCGCGTCGTCCACCAGCTCGCCAATCGCAATGGCCAGGCCACCCAGGGTCATCGTGTTGATCGACAGGCCCATGTAGTGGAACACCAGCGCGGTCACCAGCAGGGACAGCGGGATGGCCATCAGCGAGATCACCGTGGTGCGCACATTGAGCAGGAAGAGGAACAGCACAACGGCCACCAGAATGGCGCCATCGCGCAAGGCCTCTTCCACGTTGTTCACCGAGTGCTCGATGAAGTCCGCCTGCTTGAACAGGAACTGCGGTGCAGCCAGCCCATGCGGGCGGGCCTTGGCCAGATCGCTCATGGCCTGCTCCACCGCCCGGGTCACGGTCACACTGTCGGCACTGGGCTGCTTCTGCACAGATAGGATGACAGCCGGTTTGCCGTTGTAGCTGGCATCACCTCGCTTGGTGGCCGCAGCCACTTTGACGTCTGCCAGTTGCTTGAGCAAGATGGGCTGGCCATTGCGCATCGTGACCACGAGGTTTTGCAAGTCCTCCAGGCGACTGGTTCGGCCGATCTGACGGATCAGGTACTCGCGGCCATTGGCCTCCAGAAAGCCACCACTGGTGTTGGCGCCGAAGTCCTGCAAGGCCGTGGCCAGCTTTTCTCGTTCCACGCCCAGGGCTTGCAATTGCTCGGGCTTGAGTTCAACCCGGTACTGACGCACCTCGCCGCCAATGGGGATGACCTGGGCCACGCCAGGGATGGTCAGCAGGCGGGTCCGCATCACCCAGTCGGCGTATTCGCGCACCTGCATCGGGCTCACTTGCGCCGGGTCGGCTGGCAAGGCGATCAGCATGATCTCGCCCATGATGGACGAGATCGGGCCCAGTTGCGGCACGACGCCTGACGGCAACTGGTCACGCACCAGGTTCAGCCGCTCGCTGACCTGTTGGCGATTGCGGTAGATGTCGGTGCCCCAGTCGAACTCCACGTTGACCACTGACAAGCCAATGCCCGAGACCGAACGCACCCGAGTCACCCCAGGCATGCCGTTCATGCTGGACTCAACCGGCAAGGTCACGAGTTGCTCGACCTCTTCGGGGGCCATGCCACCGGCTTCGGTCATCAAGGTGACGGTGGGCTTGTTGAGGTCCGGGAAGACATCTACGGGCATCTGACGCACGGTCAGCACGCCGTAGAGCACCAGGAGCATCGAGACAACCAGAACGATCAGCCGCTGCTTGAGGCTGCTGTGAATGAGGAAATCGAACACGGTGTTCCCTTGGTGTGTTGACGCTCAGCGCACTTGGGCCAGCAAGCTGGCACCTTGGGTCACGATGCGATCGTGCTCCCCCAGACCGGAGGTCACCACCACGGTGCGGGCATCCAGTGGCTGGGTGCGCACGACCTTGGGGGCAAAGCGCTCAGGCCCCTGGTGCAGCCAGATCACCGTGTCGCCAGCCTGGTTGCGGCTCAAGGCAGATTGGGGCACGGCCACGCCTTGCACAGTTTGCGCGGTCTTGGCCGTGACCTTGAGCGTCTGCCCGATGGCCACGGGAGCATTGGCCTGGGTCACCCGAAACAGCAAAGGCATGGCCTGATCGCGCAACTGGCGCCCGCCGCCCATGAACTGCAAGGCCAGCGTCCCGCCAGGGATGGCGGCACTGGCCTGGCTCAGCCCATCGGTGAGCGCTGCGTCGTAGGCCAAGGCCTCGACCACCAGGCGTGTGGGGTTGACCACCTCAAACAGCACGTCCTTGGCGTCCACCACCTGGCCGATGACCACGCTGGAGGCCACCACCGTGCCACTGACGGGCGACAACAAAGCCTCCGAAGCACTCACGCTGGCACCAATGGCGGCGCGGCGCTTCCTGAGGGCATCGCGCTCGTACCTGGCAGCCTCGATGTCCTTTTGCGGCACCGCGCCTTCCAGTTGTTCATAGCGGGCCAGCTTGCGCTCGGCCACGGCGTATTGCGCATCCAGCTCGGCCAGCGCGGACTGCTGATTGCCCCGATCCAGACTGCTGGTGGCGGGACGCAGATAAGCGAGCACCTGGCCCTTGACCACCGATTGACCCAACACCGGCAAGCCCTGAGGACCAGGCTCGATGCGACCACCCTGTGTGGCCTGGACACGGCCGCCCGCATTCGGGTCAGCCAGCACGCGGCCGTTCAACTCCACAGCCACGGCATTGCTTTGGACCTGCGCCAGCAGCGTCTGGATGCCCAATCGATGCTGCACAGCCTTGGGCACCCACAGGCTCCCGTCAGGCTGGCGCTGAGGCGAGCTGACATCGGATGACGACACCACGCCAACGACGGCCACGGCCACGGCCTTGGGCTTGGCATCCCCATGGTCTTCGTCGCCATGGGCGTGTGCGGTCGGCGCAAGCAGTGCTGCAGCCATGATGGCCAGTGCTGCATGAGTGAATGACATCTTCATGTGCTCAGCTTTCAATCGATGAGGTGCCTGCGCGGCGACGGCGCCATGCCCATCCGGCGATGATCAACACAAGGGCCAAACCACCGATCCAACCACCTAACTTGCGCCAGGCAGGGGCAGATGCAGGCTCTGCAGTCTTCGGGGCCTCGTACTGCAACGAGGCTTCGAGCAAATCGGCCCCATCGTCGGTCTGCACCGAGACCGTCAGCGGGTAACGCCCTGGCTTGGCAAAGGTCTGTCCGGCCACGGTGTACACACCCGGCTCCACCTGTTTGGCCACGGCCTTGAATGCGCCGCTTTCCACCTCGACGGTGGCGCCGCCGACGGGCGCGTTGGTGGCAAAGCGGTCCAGGTACAAGGTCAACACGGGCGGGACGGCAGGATGGTCGTGTTCGGGCTCGCCTGACACCTGAGCGCCCGTCAGCACCATCACCAGCTCGAAATCATCGGTCTGAGCCGCAGCGCGTGGCGCCTGCCCCACCTGAACCGGCGCAGCTGCAACCTCGCCATGGTCTTCGCCGCCATGGGCCATCGCGTTCAGTGCGACACATGCGAACGCGCAGGCAATCAATGTGCTTTTCAAGGCAATACCCCTTGGGCTTGAAGAAGTCGAGACTGCGCCAGGGAGTGGGCCGTCTCTTGACGTTTGAACCAGGCCTGCGCTTCATGCGAGGCAGCGCGGGCGCGCATCAGGGTGGGCAGATCGGATTCACCCAACTCGAACGACCGTTGCGCCAGGTTCAGGTTGTCCGTGGTCAAGGCTTGGCGCTCTTGCGCCATGGCCAACTGCTGCTGGGCGAGGTCCAACTCGCTTTGCGCCCTGAGCACCTCTTGTTGCGTGCGGGTTTGAGCCAGGGTCAACTCCGCTTCAGCCTGTGCCAGTTCGGCTCTCGCTGCAGCGCCATCCTGACGCACCCTGGCGCCAGACGACAGCGGGATGGTCAGCTTCACCCCCACGGCCTGGTCATACGGCGTCATGCCGTCGCTGCGTTGATTGGTCCACCTCAGGGCCAGCTCGGGCGCATCGCGCTGGCTGGCATCCGCCAGAGCCAAGCGGCCCTGCGCCACCTCGGTGATCGCCTGCAAGGCA
>JAZJZP010000389.1:0-1339 GCA_040389805.1 Pseudomonadota bacterium | reverse complement strand
AGGCACGCAGTTGAGGATGCACCGTCTCCATGTTCTGCGTCTGTGCAGGCTCAGCAGGTAGCACGACTGGGGCGTCCACGCCTGTGAGCGTGCGATAGGCCTGCATCGCTTGCTGCAAACCGCTGTCGGCATCAAGCACGTCGGCCTGGGCTGCCAGGCGTTCCGTCTTGACCAGGTTCGCGTCCACTCGGGCCAGGTCGCCGGTCTTGAACCGGCGCAACACGCTGCCCTCCAAGGCTTGCGCGGTGTCCAGCCGCTGATGTGCCAGTGCGGCGGCGTCGCGTGCCGCAGCCACCCGCCACCAGGCTTCACGCACCTCGGCGGCCAGTTGCAGCTTCAGGCTGGCGCTCCTCGCGTCCAGTCCGATCGCGGCTTTTTCCGCGAGAGATTCACGTGCACTCTTTTGTCCAGGCAACCAAAGGGGCGTGGCCAACTCCACTTCCCACTCGCGGCGCCCGGTGTTTTGATTGAACCGGTCGTTCAAGTGGTTGAGCGACACGGATGCGGGCCCTGGCGTCAAACCGCGCGCAAGGTCCAGGCCCGCCTGCGCCTCGGCTTGTCTGGCGCTCAAGGCCACAGCCTGAGGCGCGCGCCCCCAAGCAGCATCCAGCGCCTGGGTCAAAGTCTGCGCCCCCACGCCGCGCCCTGAGGTCAGCCCCATCAATAAACCAACCATCCAGGCGGCTTGGGCATGTCTACGCTTGCTCAGCATGTCACGGTCTTTCACGGTTCCCGTTTTGGAATGCCGCGATCATGCGCAGGCGCACCGAACAATCGAGTTACCAGAACATGACAATGTTGTAATGTTCGGCTCATCTTTCAGACAGCCGCCGTTCGCTACAGTGCAGCGGTCGCTTCGGTGATCTGTGTGTTGTAGATGGGAGACCCAATTGAAACTGCTCGTCGTCGAGGATGAAAGCAAAACCGCCGACTACCTCAGGCAAGGGCTGATGGAAGCCGGGTTCATGGTGGACCTGGCACGCACAGGGCTGGACGGCCACCACCTGGCCATGACCGAGCCCTATGACCTGATCGTGCTGGACGTGATGCTGCCTGATGTGGACGGCTGGCGCATCCTGCAATCCCTGCGCGAAGCGGGCAAGCAGACGCCGGTGCTTTTTCTGACCGCCAGAGACAGCGTGGAAGACCGCGTGAAGGGCCTGGAGTTGGGTGCCGACGACTACCTGGTCAAACCCTTTGCCTTTGCCGAGTTGGCGGCACGGCTGCGCGCGCTGGGACGGCGTCCACCGGAGACTCGCGAGACCATCCTGGAAGCGGGCGAAGTGCGCCTCGACCCGGCGGCGAGGCGAGTCTGGCGAGGCGACGCGGAGATCGACTT
>JAZJZP010000388.1:0-3651 GCA_040389805.1 Pseudomonadota bacterium | reverse complement strand
AAGTCAAACAGCTCGTTGATGACCGCGCGAATCGTGCGGCCGGTGTAGAGCACGTCATCAATCAACAAAATGTGCCGACCCTCGACCGAAAACGGCAAGTGCGTGGCATCGGTGGTGGCGGCCATGCCGCGCGATCCGAAGTCATCGCGGTGCAGGGCCGATGAGATGACGCCATGCGGCTCGCTCAAACCAAGGTCCTGGCGCAGGCGCTCGGCCAACCAGGCACCGCCCGACCAGACGCCCACCAAGGCCGTGTCGGCGTTGACCAGTCGCCGCGCGCCAGCCAGTAAATTGACATAGAGCGCCTCGGCGTCTAAGTGCAGGGTGTTTTGCAGCTCACTCACTTAAGACCCTTCAGGATGTTCGTTGAAATATTGTTGCAGCAAGATGGCGGCCGAAGCGGCGTCCAGGTCTCGCGCCCCATCGGAGTGCGCCTCGGTGGTGGAATAACGCTCGTCCACCTCATGCACCGGCAGTTGAAAACGCCCCTGCAACTGGCGCGCAAAGCGACGGGCGCGCACGGTGTTTTCATGCTCGGCCCCATCGGGGTGAAACGGCACGCCCACCACCAGCGCATCAGGCTGCCACTCTTTGATCAAGCTGCCGATCTGAACAAAACGGGCATCGCCCTCGGCGGCAATGGTGCGCAAGGGCTGCGCCTGACGCATCAGCGAGTTACCGCACGCCACGCCGACACGCTTGAGCCCGTAGTCAAACGCCAGAAAGCTTTGCACCGACGCGGTCATGCGTGCCCGGCCTCGGCCAGCAAGAAGTTGCGATCAATCCCGAGCAAGGACAGGGCCTTGTCGTAGCGCTCCTCCACCGGGGTGTCGAAAATGATGCTGGGGTCAGCAGCAACATTGAGCCAGCCATTGCGGCCCAGCTCTTCTTCAAGTTGACCCGCACCCCAGCCGGAATACCCCAGCGTGATGAAGACCCGGCGAGGCCCCGCGCCGTTGGAGATCGCCTCCAGCACGTCGCGCGAAGTGGTCATCTCCAAACCACCCGGGATCTTGAGCGTGGAGCTGTAATGGCCGCCCTCGTCATCCAGCTGGTCGTGCAGCACAAAACCCCGTTCGGTTTGCACCGGGCCGCCCAGGTAGACTGGACGAGAAGCCAGGTCGTCCCGATCCAGGCTCAAATCAACCTTTTCAAACAAATTTTTGAGGTTGATGTCGATAGGGCGATTGATGATCAGCCCCAACGCCCCCTGGTTGGTGTGCTCACACAAGTACACCACGGTGCCCCCAAAATTACCATCGGCCATACCAGGCATGGCGATGAGGAACTGGTTGCTCAGATTGATAGAGTGGGTACCTTCAGACATGTCCGTGATTTTAGACCCCCATGAACGATCAGCTTGACTCTGCCCTGGTCTGGTTTCGCCGAGATCTGCGACATACCGACCATGCCGCCCTGTACTACGCCTTGAAACAGGCCCGGCGGGTCTGGTGTGTGTTTGTTTTTGACACCGACATTCTGGATCCCCTGCCCCGCGTCGATCGCCGGGTGGTGTTCATTCGAGACAGCCTGATCGAGCTGGACGAGGCCTTGCGCACCCTGGCCCACGATCACCACGTGTCCCAGGCGCAAGACTGCGGATTGATCGTGCTGCACGGATCGGCGGCCCAAAAGATCCCGCAACTGGCACAGCAACTCGGCGTTCAGGCCGTGTTCGCCAACCACGATGACGAGCCCGCCTCGCTGACACGCGATGCCCAGGTGCGTGGTCACCTGAGCAATCTGGGCATCGCTCTATTCACGTCCAAAGACCATGTGGTGTTCGAGCGCAATGAAGTGCTCACCGGCAATGACACCCCCTACGGCGTCTTCACCCCGTACAAAAACGCCTGGCTGAAAAAGCTGGAGGCGTTCTACGTCAAAGCCTATCCGGTGTCGCGCCATGCGCAGCACCTGACCGTCATTCCCGACGGACTGGGCATGCCCCCAGACACGCCCGGGCAGCGCGTGCCCAGCCTGGGTGCCCTGGGGTTTGAACCCACCGAGCCCCTGAAAGTACCCCCAGGCATGAGCGGCGCTCTGGGTTTGCTGGACGATTTTTTGACTCGCATCGACCATTACGACACCACGCGTGACTTCCCCAGCGTGAAGGGGCCCAGCTACCTGTCCACCCACCTTCGCTTTGGCACCGTGTCGATTCGCCACCTGGTCAGTTTGGCCTGGCAGCGCAGCTGCGCAGGCTCCAGCGGGGCGCATATCTGGTTGTCAGAACTGATCTGGCGCGATTTTTACCACCAGGTGCTGCACCACCATCCACATGTGGTGGGACACAGCTACAAGCGCGACTACGACCGCATCAAGTGGCTGCATGGCAAGCAGGCCGACGCCCGGTTCGCAGCGTGGTGCGGCGGTCGTACCGGCTACCCGTTGGTCGACGCCGCCATGCGCCAACTCAACCAGACGGGCTACATGCACAACCGGCTACGCATGGTCACCGCCAGTTTTTTGATCAAAGACCTGGGCATCGACTGGCGCTGGGGCGAGCGCTACTTTGCAGAAAAATTACTGGACTTTGACCTGGCCGCCAACAACGGTGGCTGGCAGTGGGCTGCCTCCAGCGGCTGCGATGCGCAACCCTACTTCCGCATCTTCAACCCCATCACCCAGAGTGAAAAGTTTGATGGGGCAGGCAAGTTCATCCGGCGCTACGTGCCCGAATTGGCCGACGTCCCCGACAAGGCCTTACATGCGCCCTGGCTGAAAGCATCGGCCCAGATGGGCGACTATCCGCCTCCCATTGTTCAGCACGACGAAGCCCGCGCCGAAACCCTGGAACGCTACGCGGTAGTCAAGTCATCAACCTGAGCAGGCTGCGCTCAGAACAACTCGACGTCGCCAACCTTGTCTTCCTCGATCTGGATGACCCCTTCACTGACCAGCGTCTCGTAGCAGAAGGTGCGGTTGCGCCCCTGGTGCTTGGCCTGGTACACGGCCAAGTCGGCCCGAGAAAAGGCACCTCCGGGGGTGTCCCCCTGCTGCAGTCCGGTAAAACCAAGACTGATGGTGACCTGTCCGACCTGTGGGAATGCATAGGCCTGCATGTTCTGGCGAAAACGCTCAAATACCCGCATGGCTTGACGTTCTGTGCCACCACGCAGCAAGACCACGAACTCTTCGCCGCCAAAACGGAACAGCCGGTCGTAGTGGCGGAAGGTTTGACGCATGATGCGCGCCACCAGCACCAAGACCTCATCACCAATCAGATGGCCAAACCGGTCATTGACCAGCTTGAAGTGATCGATGTCGATCATCCCCAACCAATAGGTCCCCATCTGGGAGCTGCGGCGTTCAGCATCAATGGCGAGCTCATCGGCACTCACCGGCGCTGGCATGGAGGCTTTGAGAAAGGTCGCATCAAAGGTCTGGCGATTGAGCAGACCCGTGAGCGCATCACGCTGACTGGATTCCAGTAAATTCTGGAAATTGCCAAACACCCGCAGCACGGTTTGCATCGAGCGCAGATCGCGCAGTGGCAAAGCCTCTTTCGAGCGCACCTCCAAGATGCCTGATTGCCCCAATTCGGCGTGCAAGGTCAGCACCGTGAGCCAAGCCGCCCCATCATCAGCAGGGCCATCACGGTCGTCCAGAGGACGCTGCACCATCACGCGACTTGACATCGCCTCTTCGCGC
>JAZJZP010000387.1:0-2620 GCA_040389805.1 Pseudomonadota bacterium | reverse complement strand
AAAAAGATGGTGCCCGCGTTCAGCTTGCCCAATGGCGGTTTGAGCAAGGTCACGACCTTCAAGGCCGCGCTGGCGGCTGGCCGGTCGGCCAAATACACCCGACCAACGCTCACGCCCGATGATGTCGCGTTTTTGCAGTACACAGGGGGGACCACAGGGGTCTCCAAAGGCGCCACGCTTTTGCATCGCAACATCGTGGCCAATATTTTGCAGTGCGAGGCTTGGTTCAAGCCGGAGTTGCAAAAACTGGGGGATCAACCGCTGACCACGGTGTGTGCCTTGCCGCTGTATCACATCTTCTCGCTGACGGTGTGCTACATGATGGGGGCCCGCATGGGCACCATGAATGTACTGATTGCCAATCCGCGGGACATTTCTGGGTTCATCAAGACCTTGAGCCACTACAAGATCAACCAGTTCCCGGCGGTCAATACGCTGTACAACGGACTGGCCAACGATCCCGAGTTTGCTAAGCTGGACTTCTCTGGGTTGAAGATTTCCAATGGCGGTGGCATGGCGGTACAGCAGGCCACGGCTGAGAAGTGGAAGCAGGTGACGGGCTGCCCGATTGTTGAGGGCTATGGCTTGTCCGAGACCTCACCGGTGGCCACTGCCAACCGCCTGGACATTACCGGGTTCACCGGGGCGATCGGCTATCCCTTGCCTTCTACCGAAGTGTCCATCCTGGATGACGATGGCCATGTGGTGCCGTATGGCGAAGCGGGTGAGATTTGCATTCGTGGACCGCAGGTGATGGCGGGTTATTGGCAGCGTCCTGATGAAACAGAAAAAGTCATGACGGCTGACGGTTTCTTCCGCACGGGTGACATCGGGGTGATGGATGAGCACGGCCTGACCAAAATTGTGGACCGCAAAAAGGACATGATTCTGGTGTCTGGCTTTAATGTGTACCCCAATGAGGTTGAGCAAGTCGCCAATTTGCACCCTGGTGTGATGGAGTGTGCTGCGGTGGGCATTCCCGATGCCAAGGCCGGTGAGGCCGTGAAGCTGTTTGTGGTGCGCAAGGATGCAACGTTGACTGAATCAGCACTGTCTGAATTCCTCAAGGAACAGCTCACGGGGTACAAGCGCCCCAAGTTCATTGAGTTTCGCGATGACCTGCCCAAGACCAATGTGGGCAAAATCCTGCGGCGCGAGTTGCGTGATGAGCCCGCCAAGAAAAATGCCTGATCTTTAAGCCTGTGCAAAAAAGCCGCTCTTTTGAGCGGCTTTTTTGTGGGTGCAAGGGGTGGGCTTCATTTGGCGCTCAAGGCTGTGCGTGAAATTGCCGAAACTGCTTCAATGAGCACACAGCCCCAACCTGTTCCCCATGGAAAGATCCTGTCGTTGCCCGTGCCGCCTTCGGCGACCGTGGCCGAGGTGCCGCTCCCCGTGGTGAATGAGGCTGCGCCACGCCAATACAACACGGGAACGTGGGGGCAGTGGCTACTGGGCTCGGATTGGAAACAACGGATACGCACCTTGCGTTGTCTGGGCACCGGAGTGGCGTATTTCGTGGCAGGTGTGCTGATGCATATCGTGTCCACCATGGGTTTTTTGCCAGGTGAGATGGTCCACGGCATCAGTGTGGCCACCGGGGTGACCGTGTTGGTGTTCTACGCCCTGTTGCGCAGCGGTAAAAACCTGCGCTACCGAGACGCCTCATTGACCATGCCTCAGATGGTGATGGGCGTGAACTACGCCGCGTTGATCTACACCATGGGTGGCCCCGTTCGGGATGTGATCGTGTTGATTTTGGTGCCGTTGCTGCTGTTTGGCTTTCGTTTTTTGCGGCCTTTGCAGGTGAATGTGCTGGTGGGATACACCACGCTCGTCATGGGCGCGGCCATGGTCTGGCTGCTGAAATCGCATCCCCACACCTATGACATGGCGCAGGAGATGGTGCGCTTCATGCTGGTGGCGGTGATTGGTGTCACGCTGTCGCAGTTCACGCGCAGCGATACCGAAGAAACCTCGGGTCATTTGAACAGCTTGATGCGGCTGATCTTTACCGATGACCCCAAGCAGCGTCTGCGCATTCAGCGGTCGTTGGTGGCGACAGTGAATTTCGTGATTTGCACCATGGTGCTGGGTTATGCGGTCAGCAACGGTGCCGTCAATGAGACGGCTGGTTGGATTTTGAGTGCCTATATGGTGTCCCAGTCCTTGGTGTTTTATGGGGTGCTGCGCAGTGGGTTGAACCTGCGATTTGCCGATCCATCCATGACGCTGGCTCAGATTTTGGTGGCCCTCACTTGTGTGGCGGGCGCTTACGCGATCATGGGGGAGTCGCGTGGCGCGACCTTGATGTTGTTGGTGCTGGTGCTGGTGTTTGGCTTGTTCAACTTGTCGGCGACACAAGCACGATCCGCCGCATTTTTTGCCTTGGTGCTTCAGGGTTTGACGATGTTGGCCATGGCAACCCTGGCTCCTGAACGCTATCCGGTTCGGCAAGAGCTGATCCATTTTCTGTTCGCCTGCACCACCTTGCCGACCATTTCACTGTTGGCCGGTCAGATCAGCAACCTGAGGTCGCGCTTGCATGCCCGCAAGGAAGAGTTGGCCATCGCGGTGGAGCGCATCCAAACGCTGGCGACACGAGATGAACTGACGGGCCTGT
>JAZJZP010000386.1:869-1604 GCA_040389805.1 Pseudomonadota bacterium | reverse complement strand
GACTGGCTTGCCGAGCAGGGCATCGTCGCCGGGTGAGTCGCCGTAGGCGTAAATGTAGAAATCATCCAGGTTGCCCAGGCAGCCTCTGAGCCGCATGACTTTTTCCATCCCGACACAGTTGGTGCCTGAAACGCCCCCCGTCAGCCTGTCATTCTCGGTTTCCAGGCGTGTACCGCACACATAGTCAAACCCCACGGCAGCCCCCCAGGGCGCCAGGTAGTTCTCTGGCGAATTGCTGACCAGCGCAGTGACATGGCCCATGGACTGATGCCATTGCAACCGGCGCAGTGCCTCGGGCCTGAGCATGCGCGGCAAGTGCTGCGTCACGAAATGCCGTGCATGCTCGCGTTCTTGCTCAACCGACACGCCGCCCAGGTAACAGGCAATGAAGGCCAGCCGAGCCTGCATCAACGGCGTCACGCCCAGGATCACGCTGAACGCCTTGGGCAACAGGGGGATCAGCTTGAGCCAGAACCTGTTTGTTCCCGCGATGTAACGCATATAGCGCCAGAACGTATGCCGGTCAGTGAGCGTGCCGTCAAAGTCAAAAACCGCCAGCACCGGTTGCGTGCCATCAGCTTGCATGGCTGGGCTCCTTGAGAACGCTGACCTCAATGGTCTTGGGCAGCTTGAACCCCGAGAGGTGCTGCGAGAGCAGCGTGGCGAGTACGCTTTGCGTCAGCGCGGCGTGCCCTTCAACACCGGTGATGGCTTGCGCATGGCGCTGCATATCGG
>JAZJZP010000386.1:0-859 GCA_040389805.1 Pseudomonadota bacterium | reverse complement strand
GAGCTTCCACACGTCGGCGAACGTGCCTCCCTGGGTGGCACCGGGCGTCTGCTGCGGTCGCATCGGGCTCATGGGATCGGCTTGTTCTCGTCCCACCCGGTGTAGGTGTAGTGGACGTTCACGTTGATCTCTTTGTGGTCAGGCACGATGTAGGCTTTTGCACGCAGCACATCGGGGTGTTGCATAGCGACGGATTCGATCTCCATCAAGTCGACCATTTGCGCTTTGATCTTTGAGATGCGTAAGCGTTGGCGATAGAAAAACACGTGCCCGTCGTCATCGCGCCAAACCAGATCCCCCGTGTGCAGCCAGCCATCACGGAAGAACCGCTTGTTGGCTTCTTCGGCATCGGCGTAGCCATCAATCACCATCGCGCCGCGTACCAGCAATTCGCCGATCCGCCCGGGTGCGACGTCTTGTCCTTGAGCATCGACGACACGCAGTTCCACCCCCCTGATCGGCTGCCCCATGGCCCCGCGCTGCGTCACACCCAACGTGCTCTGGAGAAGCACGGGCATGGTCTCGGTCAATCCGTAGCCTTGCACTACCGGCTTGCAGCCCAGCAACCGTCCCAGTTTTTCGGCTTCGTCCGCGGGTAAATGGCTACCCCCCGAATAAATCATCAGCTTAGGGTGCATCGGCAACCGCGCGTCTTTGCGCTTGGCCAGTCGCGTATTGAAATAGCGAATGACATCGGGCACCAGGCAGGTAAAAGACACCTCATGCTGGGACAAGACCTCTGCCAGGTCCCTGTTGAGCAGGGTATTGGTCATCAACAAAGTGGCGCCCACGCTCAATGGAAAGACCATCATCGCGGTCAGCCCGAAGATCGCATGCAAAGGTAGCGTCACCAGATGAA
>JAZJZP010000385.1:0-11609 GCA_040389805.1 Pseudomonadota bacterium | reverse complement strand
CTGGATCGACACGGCGCGAACCTGTTCGGCCAGATCCGAGCCAATGATCTCGACCATCTTGTCAAAGCTGATGTTTTCGTCGTGGTCACCCATGTCGGCCTTGGTCGCGGGCGTGAAGATGGGCTCGGGCAGCTTGCTGGCGTTCTTCAGGCCGGCGGGCAGCTTGACGCCACACACCTCGCCGTTGTGCTGGTATTCCTTCCAGCCGCTGCCGGCCAGGTAGCCGCGCACCACGGCCTCGACGGGCAAGGGCTTGAGCTTTTTGACCAGCATGGCGCGGCCTTCGACTTGGGGGCGCTCCTCGGCTGACACGGCGCTGACCGGGTCATCGCCCGTGAGGTGGTTGGGCACCACATCCTTGAGCAACTCGAACCAGAACAAGGCCATTTGCGTCAGCAAGGCGCCCTTGCCCGGGATGGGCTCGCCCATGATGACGTCAAAGGCGCTGATGCGGTCAGAGGCGACCATCAAGATGCGGTCAGACCCCACCGAGTAGTTGTCGCGCACCTTGCCACGGGCAAGGAGGGGCAGTGATTTCAGGGCAGAAGTGTGCAGGGCAGTGGTCATGAGGCGGGCACCAAGTCGGCGGCGATGGCGCCTTCGCCACCGCCTGTATCGGCAAACCGATATTGTGCCTTGTCGACTCGACCACGCTCAGCCCCCGCCGGCTCAGCCCCCCGCTGTTTTAGCCCGCGCCACGCTCAGTGCACGCTCTTGATCGGCCTTGCGGTCCGCCGTCACCTTCTGGGCCGTGGGCCGCTGCTCGATCAGCTTGACGTAGGCTTTCCAGTCGATGCCTGCGGCGACCACGAGGTCTTCACCGTAGACCAGTTTGCTGGCCAGGGCCACCAAGGGCAGGTGCACAAAGGCCGCGCAGTCCACCGCCGTGAAGGAGTCGCCGCCCACGTAGGGGCCAAACACCGCCAGCTGCTTGAAGGCCGCCAGGTTCTTGACCAGGTCGCCACGCACGCGTGCCGTGAACTTGTCGGGCAAGCTGCCACCAAAAAAGGCTTGCGAATAGAGCTGGCGGGCACACAGCTCGACATGCAGCTCCAGGAAGGTGTTGATTTCGCGCAGCTTGGCGACGGCCCAGGGGTCGGACGGCATCAGCGCAGGTGTGGGCCAGCGCGCTTCGATGTAGTCCATGATGACCTGGCTCTCGGACAGGCAGCCCTGCTCGGTCTCCAGATAAGGCACCTTGCCCAGCGGCGACATGGCGCGCTGCTCGGCACCGGTGCCAAACGACACCAGCACCTATTCAAAAGGCACACCCTTTTCAAGCAAGGCCAGCTTGACCTTGTTGTAGTAGTTGGACAGTGAAAATCCGTAAAGCTTGAGCATGTGGAGGCCTCCGTGTGAATCACCGCAGATAGCTTAACCGTAGCGCTTTACAAGCCCGCTTGTTTCAACCGTTGCGCGTGCTCAACGTAGAGCGCCACGGGATCAACGTCTTTGGCCACCAAGCCCAGGAGTTGATTGACCGAATGAAAATGATTCAACCGGTAGTCGTCACGGATGACCATGCCCAGGTGGCTGGAGCAGCGCCCCACCAGGCCGTCGTTGGGCTGCCCCTTGAACAGCCGGGCCGTGCCTTTGGACAAGTAGTCAAAGGGGTTCCAGGGGTTGTAGAACTGACCCACGCCACCCCATGAGTAGTAGCGCACACCACGCACCTCATGCTCGCCGTCGCCCTCCTCCGTGAGCGGCACCCCAGCCGGGAAGTGGACGCTGAATTGCGCCGAACCCTCGGTGGTCAAGGACAGCAAGGTCGCGTAGGAGTCTTGCGGCAGTGACCGCATGGACAACCAGGCCACGAGGTGTCCCACGCCGTTCACCCCCTTGCTCACCAGCTTGGTGAGCAAGGGGCCGCCCCATTGCGACAGTCGATACACCGCATCGGCGACCGGTGAGCCTTTGACCGGCCCCGACACCGCCGTGACAGAAGCGACCCATTCGGGTTGCAGTCCTGCCACATAGCGCGCCGCATGGCTGCCGTGACTGTGCCCGATCAGATGGACCTTGCCCGCACCAGTCTCCGCCAAAATGCGTCGAACCTGGGCCAGCAATTGCTGGCCACGCAACTCCGACGAGTTGAAGGCCGAAACCGACGTTACATGGACGACAGCACCCCGAGCCCTCAATGCAGACGGGATGCCGTGCCAATACTGTATCGGCCCGAAGTTTGAAAATCCGGCCATGCCATGTGCCAGAACCAGAGGGTATCGGGTCTGGGCATCATCAGCTCGAGCCGGAAGGGCAGCGCCCATGCTGCTCGCCAAACTCAGGCCACCACTTGGGCCAGCTTGCCGCTGGCGTACATGGCTGCGATATCAGTCATGGAGATGCCCTTGATCTTGGAGCCCTGGCCTTCGCAACCAAACTCCATGTAGCGCTGCTTGCAAATGGCCTTGGCGGCTTCACGGGCCGGCTTGAGCCACTCGCGGGCATCGAACTTGTCGGGATTTTCAAACAGAAACTTGCGCACCGCCGCCGTCATCGCCAGACGGATGTCGGTGTCGATGTTGATCTTGCGCACGCCGAACTTGATGGCTTCCTGGATTTCCTCGACGGGCACGCCGTAGGTTTCCTTCATCTTGCCACCGTACTGGTTGATCATGGCCAGCAGATCTTGCGGCACCGACGACGAACCGTGCATCACCAAATGGGTGTTGGGGATGCGCTTGTGGATCTCCTTGACGCGGCTGATGGCCAGGATGTCCCCCGTGGGCTTGCGCGAGAACTTGTACGCGCCATGGCTGGTGCCGATGGCAATGGCCAGAGCGTCCAGCTGGGTGGCCTTGACGAACACGGCCGCCTCTTCGGGGTCGGTCAGCATCTGGCTGTGGTCCAGCTTGCCTTCAGCACCGATGCCGTCTTCTTCGCCGGCTTCACCGGTTTCCAGATTGCCCAGGCAGCCCAGCTCGCCTTCAACGGTCACGCCAAACTTGTGGGCCATGTCCACGACCTTGCGGGTCACTTCGACGTTGTAGGCAAAGTCCGCCGGCGTCTTGCCGTCTTCACGCAGCGAGCCGTCCATCATCACCGAGCCAAAGCCCAGGTCGATGGCGCCTTGGCAGATCGCGGGCGACTGGCCGTGGTCCTGGTGCATCACCAGGGGCACGTGGGGGTACATCTCGACCGCCGCCTGGATCAGGTGCTTGATGAAGGACTCGCCTGCGTACTTGCGGGCGCCCGCACTGGCCTGCAGGATCACGGGCGCGCCGACTTCGTCAGCGGCAGACATCACCGCCTGGACTTGCTCCAGATTGTTGACGTTGAAGGCCGGAATGCCATAGCCGTTTTCGGCGGCATGGTCCAGCAACTGGCGCATGGAAACGAGTGACATAGAACCCCCAGCAATCAAAATGGTTGAAAAGCAAGGCGCACAGAGTCGCCGCTCAGACTGGGGTGGATTCTACTGATCTGGCCGAGCGCGCGGCCCCCCTAGGTGAAGGTGGTGGAAACCGCACACACAATATCAAGCCACCTGACACACCTTGAGCATGTTCGTGCCACCCGGGTGGCCCATCGGCTCGCCGCAGGTGATGGCGTAGGTGTCGCCCGGCTTGAGCACGCCTTGATTGACCAGCAGTGCCTCGGCCTGCTTGAGCGCCTCATCGCGATCCTGATAAACAGGGATCAGCAAGGGCCGCACATTGCGGTACAGCGCCATCTTGCGTTGCGAGATCGGCTGCGCCGTCAGACCGTAGATGGGCACATGGATCTTGTGCCGACTCATCCACAAAGCGGTCGAGCCCGACTCGGTCAAGGCAATGATGGCCTTGCACCCCAGGTGGTAGGCCGTGAACAGCGCGCCCATGGCGATCGACTGGTCAATGCGGCCAAATTTCTTGTTCGTGAAGTCGGCGTCCAGCGACACATCCTCGGCGCCTTCGGCCGCCATGGCAATCGCCGCCATCTGCTCGATGGTTTCGACCGGGTACTTGCCGGCGGCCGTTTCGGCGCTCAGCATCACGGCATCGGTTCCATCGAGCACCGCATTGGCCACGTCCGACACCTCGGCGCGCGTGGGCACCGGGTTGACGATCATGGACTCCATCATCTGCGTGGCAGTGATGACCACCTTGTCCATCTCTCGAGCCAGCTTGATCATGCGCTTTTGCAGCGCAGGCACCGCGGCATTGCCCACCTCCACCGCCAGATCGCCCCGCGCCACCATGATGCCGTCGGAGGCCTTGAGGATGCTCTCCAGATTCGGGATGGCCTCGGTGCGCTCGATCTTGGCAATCAACGCCGGGCGGTGCTTCCAGGGCTCGCCCGCCACATTGCACAACTGGCGCGCCATCTCCATGTCCGTCGCGCTTTTGGGGAAGGACACGGCGATGAAGTCGCACTGGAAGCTGGCCGCCGTCTTGATGTCCTCCATGTCCTTGGCCGTCAAGGCCGGGGCCGTCAGTCCGCCACCCTGCTTGTTGATGCCCTTGTTGTTGGACAACTCACCACCAATTTTCACCACGGTGTGCACCGCCTCGCCCTTGACCGACGCCACCGTCATCACAATCAGTCCGTCGTTGAGCAGCAGCACATCACCAGGGCGCACATCGCGCGGCAGCTCCTTGTAATCCAGGCCCACACCATTGTGGTCGCCCAACTCGGTGCGGCTGGCGTCCAGCACAAACGCCTGGCCGTTTTCCAGCATCACCTTGCCATCGACAAACTTGCCCACCCGGATCTTGGGCCCTTGCAAATCGGCCATGACAGCCACGACCTTGCCGATCCGTTTGGCCACGTCGCGCACCAACTGAGCCCGGTCAATGTGATCCTGCGCCTTGCCGTGTGAAAAATTCAGACGAACAACATCCACGCCTGCGCGCAACATGCGCTCCAGCACTTCCGGTGAGGACGAAGCAGGGCCGAGGGTGGCAACGATCTTGGTAGCACGGGGCATGGTGTTTAGCTCTATCAGAGTGGTAGTCATCACTGCTTACAGTGTCCCACCAAACCCGCCAGGTGAAACGCCGAAAATGACCGTACAAGACCTGGGCTGGACATCGCTTTCACGCCAAACCTACACTTGAGGCAATGACGCTTCAGTGTCCAGCCCCTTCAGCCGACAAGATAGATATCACGTCCGCCGCCTCCGCGCTATGAGCCCACCCACCCCACCCCGCACCATTGTTTTCTCGCACGCCAACAGCTTCCCGGCCAGCACCTACCAGCCGCTGTTTGATGGCTGGCGCGCGGCGGGCTACGAGGTGCGGGCCATCGAAAAATTTGGCCACGACCCCCGTTACCCGGTCAGCACCGACTGGCCCCACCTGGTACGTCAACTCAAAGATTTTCTTGAGCAGGAGGTGGGCCACCCCGCCTATCTGATCGGACATTCCTTGGGTGGCTACCTCAGCATGATGGTCGCCAGTCGTTATCCTGACTTGGCGCAAGGGTTGATCGTGCTCGACTCGCCCGTGCTGTACGGATGGCGCTCCTGGTCGGTCGGTCTGGTCAAGACCCTGGGCAGCATGGACCGCCTCGTGCCCTCCGGCGTGGCGGCGCAGCGCTGTCACGAATGGCCCAACCTCGCGGCCGTACGCGAGCACTTCCAGGCCAAGCCCAAATTCGCAGCATTCCACCCCGGCGTACTCGATGCGTACGTACAACACGGCACCGAACACCACCTCCAGTCGGAACGCCGCTTGAGCTTCAATCGCGACGTCGAGTCGCAGATTTACAGCAGCATGCCGCACGCGCTGATGCGTGAGTTTCAAGATCACCCGCCCACCTGCCCCATGGCCTTCATCGGCGGCACCCGATCCAAAGAGGTGCGCAAAGTAGGCATGGGGGGCATCCGCCGACTCATGGGCACGCACCTGTCATGGATTGAGGGCTCACACCTGTATCCTCTCGAAAAACCGCAAGCCACCGTCACGGAAGTCCTGGCGTGGTTGCAGTCGTTCGATACCGCGGCCGCTGCCTGATGTGATCCGAGATGCCAACCCCCTCTTCTGCTGAGACGCCACTCCCCTTTGTCACGGTGACCAACTGGGTGCGTGCGGCCACGCTGTGCGGCATTGACATCGGCCGCATCTTCCAAGAAGAAGGCATCGACACCGGCAACCTGCACCCCGAGACCGCCGTCATCCACCGCGAAACCATGCAACGCATCATGGAGCGCTGTGTGGACGCCACCCGAGCCGCCGGCGGCTCGCAGCACTTCCCCATCGTGCTGGGCGAGACCTTCGCCTTTGAGTACCTGTCGGACATCGAAACCTTCATCACCACCAGCCCCACCCTGCGTGAGGCCGCGCGGGCGCTGGAGTGGATCCCTCCCCTGATCAATCCCCTCATGCAGATGTCTCTGGCCGAACACGGCCAGGAAGCCCGCATGACCCTGACCTACAACCACCCAGACGCCACCCCGGACAACACCTGGCACTTCACCGAAGCGGTGTTTGTCACCTTCCTCAAATTCACCCGTTTATTGCTGGGCAGTCACCCGCTGTTTGGCCGCATCACCTTTCGCCACGCCGTCCACCGTGACCACGCGGCCTGCGAAGCGTTCTTCCAGACGCCTCTCGTCTATCACGAGCCAGTCAACGCCCTGTGGTTCGAGCGGGCGCTGCTCGATCAACCCTTGCGCGGCGCCTTCCCCACCCTCCACGAGCAGGCCGGGCAACGCGTCGTGCAGCGGGTGGCCCAACGCGTCGAACAACAGCACGAACCGGCCATCCCGCCAACCCCTGGCAACCTGGTCGAGCAAATCGAGCAGGCCCTGGCCCTCAAACCCCGACTGCTCGGACAAGGACTGCAAGCCCTGGCCGACGAACTCCACGTGCACGCCCGCACCTTGCAACGCCGCCTGCACGACATCGGCGAAAGCCATTCCAGCGTCCTGGCCCGCGTCCGCTACCGGCTGGCGCAGCAATGGCTACAAGACGCCCACCTGTCGATTGAAGACATCAGCGACCGTTTGGGCTTTTCCGACCGCCGCAGCTTCACCCAAGCCTTCACGCGCTGGTCCGGGCACACGCCCAGCCTCTACCGGCGAGACGCCCACTAAGCGATGACCATGAGCGCCCCAACCAAGCGCTTAAGCGTTTTCCCTAAGACGCAAATGTCGTGAAAATTACCCTTCTGTCGTGGTGGGGCCTAGTCCGCAGCAATACAACTCCTTACAGTCGCTCTTATCGTCACACTTTTGCGGTTCCGCTGAGCCCCCCGAGGAAAGCCACATGAGTCAGACCAAGATCACCCCACCGCCGATCATCCCGCGCGAAAAGCTGGAGTTCGGGTTGGATGGCGACATTCCCCGCCATTGGTTGGATGGCGATGCTTTCAAGACTCGCTTTTTTGATGCCATGTCCACGCTGTTCCCCGTGGGCGAGCGCTTTTTCATCACCTGCGTGCGCGACTACAAGGACCAAATCACCGATCCCCAGATGCAACAGGACATCAAAGACTTCACGCGCCAGGAAGCCCAGCACAGCATGCTGCACACGCGCTACAACGACCGCCTCAAAGCCCAGGGCATCAACGTGGACGCCATCCTGAAAGGGCAAGAATGGCGTCTGTTCGGCATCATCCGCCAGCACACCTCACGCGAATTCACGCTGGGCATCACCGCCGCGTCCGAGCACATCACCGCCATCATGGCCGACTGCTTTGTCGAACGCCCCGAGATCTTCAACGGGGCCGACGAGCGCCTGCGCGCCCTCTACGTCTGGCACGCCATGGAAGAGATGGAACACAAAGGCGTGGCCTTTGACGTGCTCAAAGACATCGCCAAGAGCAGCTACGGCAACCGCATCCGCTCCATGCTGCTGGTGACACTGCTGTTCCCTTTCCACGTCTTTCGCATCATGCGGCACATGCTGCGCGTGGATGGATTCTCGCGCCGTGAGCGCCTCGTACTCTGGACCCAGGGCCTGTGGTGGCTCTACAAGCCCGGCGGCATCTTCTTGCCCATGGCCGGCAAATATTTCAGCTACCTCAAACCCGGATTCCATCCCTGGCAAACGCCAGCGGTCCCCAGCTACGAGCCCTGGCTACAACTGCTGCGCGAAACCGGCGACCCGATCGAGGCCGGTAACCGCCTGCATCGCGCGCAAATCCTGGCGCACGCCTAACCCTTCAGCACGCCTCACGTCATGCAAAAACACAACCCCATCGTCCCCCGAGAAAAACTCGACTTCGGCCTGGACGGCGACATCCCCAAATACTGGTTCGGCGGCGACGCCTTCAAGACCCGTTTTTTCGACGCCATGTCGACCATGTTCCCCGAAGGCGAACGGTTCTTCATTTCCTGCGTGCGCGACTTCCGCGACCAAGTCACCGACCCGGTGCTCATGCAGGAGATCAAAGACTTCATCCGCCAAGAAGGGCAACACGGCATCGTTCATACCCAGTTCAACAACCGACTCAAGGCCCAAGGCATTGACGTCGACATGCTGGAGCGCATGGAGAAACAATTGCTCTTCAACATCGTGCGCAAGTACGTGCCCAAGAAGCACACGCTGGCCACCACAGCCGCCGCCGAACACATGACCGCCATCATGGCCCACAGCTTCTTCGAGCGCAAAGAGGTCCTGGAGAGTGCCGATCCCCGCATGCGCGCCATGTACGCCTGGCACGCCATGGAAGAGATCGAACACAAAGCCGTTGCCTTTGACGTGATGCAAAAGATCGCCAAAGTCTGGTACCCGCGCCGCGTCCTGGCCATGATGGAAGTCACCCTGGGCTTCACCATCCACGCCCTGCTGATCACCCGCTACATGCTCAAGGTCGATGGGTTCAGCCGCTGGGAACGCACCAAAATGTGGGCCAAGGGCCTGTGGTGGCTGTACAAGCCGGGTGGTCTGTTCCTGTCCATTTTTGGACACTACATCCAGTACTACAAACCCGGCTTCCACCCATGGCAAACCGGCCAGATGCACAGCTACCAGCTCTGGCTGGACACCCTCAATCGCACCGGCGATCCCATCCTGGCGGGCGAAGTACTGCACGCTGCCGGCGCCTGATCAAACGGCATCACCCGTCACTTCCTGGCGTTGAAAGACGCCACCGCACGAGGAGCCAACAAAGTGGTCGCCACTTCGCACGCCCTCCGCGCGGTTCAAAGGCCATGACGCCCAGGCGCCATGGCCTTTTCTTTATCCAGCAGCGCGTTTTTGCAAAATCTCAAACGCGGGCAAGGTCTTGCCTTCCAGGATCTCCAAGAAAGCGCCACCGCCGGTCGAGATATAGCCCACATCCTTCTCAATGCCATATTTGGCAATCGCCGCCAAGGTATCGCCACCGCCCGCGATGCTGAACGCACTCGACTCAGCAATGGCACGCGCCACGGTTTCCGTGCCATGCGAAAACGCATCGAACTCAAACACCCCCATCGGACCATTCCACACAATGGTGCCCGCCGCCTTGAGCTGCGCCGCCAATTTGGCCGCCGTCTTCGGGCCAATGTCCAAGATCAGGTCGTCATCGGCCACCTCAGTTGAGGCCTTCACCGTCGCCACGGCATCGGCGGAAAACGTTTTGGCCACCACCACGTCCTCAGGGATCGGAACCTCGGCGCCACGCGCCTTCATGGCCTCAATCACGGCCTTGGCTTCGCCCACCAAATCAGGCTCGGCCAATGATTTCCCGATCTTCAAACCAGAGGCCAGCAAGAAGGTATTGGCAATGCCCCCGCCGACGATCAGCCCATCCACATTCTTGGCCAGCGCCTGCAAGATCGTCAGCTTGGTGGACACCTTGGAGCCCGCCACAATCGCCACCAACGGACGCTTAGGCGCGGCCAAGGCCTTGTTGATGGCATCAATCTCGGCCGACAGCAAGGGCCCCGCACACGCCACTTTGGCAAACTGCGCAATGCCATACGTCGTGCCTTCGGCGCGGTGCGCCGTGCCAAACGCATCGTTCACATAGATATCGCACAAAGCAGCCAGCTTGCGCGACAACTCTTCATTGTTTTTCTTCTCACCCTTGTTCAAGCGGCAGTTCTCCAGCAGCACCACCTCACCGGGGTTGACGCTCACGCCATCCACCCAATTGGCCACCAGTTTGACCTCACGGCCCAGCAACTCGCCCAAACGCTTGGCCACCGGAGCCAAGGAGTCTGCCGGCTTGAACTCACCCTCGGTCGGACGCCCCAGGTGCGACGTCACCATCACAGCAGCCCCCGCCTTCAAGGCCAGTTCAATGGCAGGCACCGAAGCGCGCACACGAGTGTCCTCGGTGATGTTGCCCGCATCGTCCTGCGGCACGTTGAGGTCCGCGCGAATGAACACGCGTTGGCCCGTCACCTTGCCCTGAGTCACGAGGTCTTCAAATCGGAGGATGTTCATGGTGTGTGAGATGGAAAGGGTTGAAACACTGCCCGCGATTGTAGAAACACTTTGCCACCTATGGGCCATTCGGCTCAAACACAGGCACTGACTACCCTCAGGTTTTCACACTCGACACCTAGCGTTGTTCGCATCAACTCGTCAGGCGACAGGTCAGCGTCAGCATTGATGCCATGCGACAGTGCGATGGCGGCCACAGAGGCCGCTTGGCTGCGGGCCAACTTGATTAGTCCGCCCTGAACAACTCGCAAGTTGTTGATCTGCGATGTGATTTCGGCTGAAGTGTGGTGCGATATTTGCAAGGAAACAAACACCGGCCCCGCGCTTTCTTGCAAATTTTGCTGCCCATGAAGCCCCACACCCGCACCGCCCAGACCGCTGAGATGTTTCGTCCTCGCCTGGACGAGCAGCTCAACATGAAGCACCCGCTGATCCGCCTGGCGGAGCTGATGGACTGGGAATTGATCGGACACCGCTTCGCTGATCATTTCACTTCTGGCCGTGGTCGGCCCGCTTTACCGCCCCGTCTGGTGGCTGGTCTGCTGTATCTGCAGCACGCCAACGATGCGTCCGACGAGATGGTGGTTAACACTTGGCTGGAGAACCCCTACTGGCAGTTCTTCACCGGCGAGACCTACCTGCAAACCGAGTTGCCCATCGATCCGTCCAGCCTGACGCGCTGGCGCCAACGCATTGGCGAAGAGGGCGTGGAGTTGCTGCTGGCGGTGACCATCGAAGCTGCCCGGGCTGCAGGCCTGATCAAGCGCACCAGCCTGGACAAGGTCATCGTGGACACGACGGTGATGCCCAAGGCGATTGCCCACCCCACGGACGCCGCTTGCTGGAGCGCAGCCGCCAGCACATGGTCAAGTTCGCGCAAGACCATGGGCTGAGCCTGCGCCAGAACTACAACCGCGAGGCGCCTCGCCTGGCCACGCAGGTGGGGCGCTATGCCCATGCCAAGCAGTACAAGCGCATGCGCGCTGCGATCAAGACGCTGCGCACGCGGGTGGGTCGTAAGCGTCCGGTGAAGTCATCTTGAGAGAACACGCCTGAGCGCCGAGGATAGTGTCCACCAAGGAAATAAGTGGACACTATGCAAAGCACTCCAACGAAGCGAACACGAAGGCTTCACACCCCTGAACTCAAGCACCAGGTCGTGACGGCTTGCCAGCAACCCGGTGCCTCGATTGCAGGTGTCGCGTTGGCCCACGGAATCAATGCCAACCTGGTTCGTCGCTGGCTAAAGCAAGTGTTGACGCCGACCGAAAACTGAGCCACTTTTTGGCGTGATGCCGATCCAAATTT
>JAZJZP010000384.1:0-3711 GCA_040389805.1 Pseudomonadota bacterium | reverse complement strand
CCTCGCTGGCGTCACGGGCCCAGGCCGCGTCCAGAGCCTGGGCGGCAAAGGCCAGGTTCCCACCCTTCAAGCCGTGCTAGACGCGCTTCCTACCTGATCATGGATTACAAAGACACCTCCAAACGACTGCTTGAATACGCCCGCCCGCAGTGGCGCATGCTGGGCACGGCGCGCTTGTTTTTCATCCTCGGTTCGGCGGTCGAACCCATCTTGCCGGCGATGTTCAAAAAACTCATCGACTCGGGCTTCAAGGAGGGCATGGACTACCCCATCTGGATGGTACCTGTGGTCGTGATTGGCTTGTTCATGGTCCGGGGCCTCTTCAATTTTGGGGGCGCCTACGTCATGAACTCGGCCACGTCCACCATGGTGCTCAACCTGCGCCGCGACCTGATGCGGGCACTACTCAAAGCCGATGCGCATCTGTTCACCACCATCAGCCCAGGTTTGGCCGTCAGCAAGGTCATCAACGACCCACAGCACGCATCTTCCACCATGGGGGGCGCCTTGATCTCCGTCGTCAGAGATGCCTCGACCCTGCTCTTCCTGGTCGCCTATCTGATCTATCTGAATCCTCAACTGACCTTGATTTCGTTCATCTCCATGCCCTTGCTGGGCATCAGCGTCAAGCTGGTCCGCAAGCGCCTGACCAAGGTGGGCGAAGCCCAATACGCTGCCCAACAGCGACTGGTTGCCACCGTGGATGACAACGCCCGCGCATGGCGCGTCGTTCGCACGTTCGACGCGACTGAATTCGAATTGAACCGTTTTGAGCAACAGGCCATTCACCACCGCCGCATGACGATGAAACAGGTCGCCACCAGCTCCCTGGTGACCCCGATCACGCAGATCGTGGCGGCCATTGGCGTGTCCATCATCCTGACCCTCGCGCTGTACCAAGCCCAAAAGGGCTCGTCTACTGTGGGCGAATTCGTGTCGTTCATCACCGCCCTACTGATGACCATGTCACCCATGCGTCACCTCACGGACGTGTTCCAACCCATCACCGGAGCCTTGATCACAGCACGTGGCGCGTTTGAGTTGATCAACGCCCCGGCAGAGCCCGATCTGGGCACGCAAGAAATGCCCACCAGCACCGGCAAGATCGATTTCAAGAACGTCTACCTGCAATACGAAGGCGCCTCTCAACCGGCACTTGCAGGTCTGAATCTGAGCATGAAACCGGGCCAAACCATCGCCCTCGTCGGCTCCTCAGGCGCGGGCAAATCCACCGTCGTCAACACTTTGTTGCGCTTTGCCTACCCCACCAGTGGCGAGATCCTGCTGGACGATGTGCCCATCGAGTCCCTCAAGCTGTCCAGCCTGCGCCGCCACTTTGCGGTGGTGTCCCAAGACATTGTGCTGTTTGAAGGCTCCATTGCAGAAAACGTGGCCTATGCCAGCCCCTTGGGCCTGGACCGCGCCAAAGTTGAGCATTGTTTGAAAGCCGCCAACCTCTGGAACCACGTCAAGACCCTGCCCGAGGGCATGGATGCCGCCGTGGGCACCAATGGCAGCCGACTATCGGGCGGACAACGCCAGCGTCTGGCCATTGCCCGGGCGCTGTACCGCGATGCTGCCATCTGGATTTTTGACGAGGCCACCTCGGCGCTAGACTCTGAATCCGAGGCCGTCGTGCAACGCTCCATTGAAGACCTGCGTGGCAGCAAAACCTTGATCTTGATTGCCCACCGCCTCAGTACCATCAGAAATGCAGACACCATTTATGTAATGTCCGAAGGAAAAGCGGTGGAACAGGGCAGTCATTCAGCGTTAATGGCCCAACAAGGCTTGTATGCTGGCATGGTGAAAATCCAATCCGCAGCGTGATAATTTCTTGAAATGATCGACTCCCCTTTGGCTGAAACCCCCGGATCCTTGACTGGCGTGGCCCGCGTATTGGTCAACGCCGGCAAACTCAACGTCAAATCGGCGGGTGATCTGACGCGGTCTGCCAAAGAGCAAAAGCGCAGCTTTATCAGCGCGCTGATGGCCAGCGGATCGATTTCGTCTTCGGATTTGGCACAAACCTTGTCCACCGCATTGGCCGTGCCGGTGCTCGATCTGTCCGCCCTGGACGTCCAGCGTCTGCCCAAAGGCGTGATCGATAACAAGCTGTCTACGCAATACCAAGTATTGGTGCTCGCCAAACGTGGCAACCGACTGTTCATCGCAGGCGCCGACCCCACCGACCAAGAAGCCACCGAGCGCATCAAGTTTGCCACCCAGATGACCCCCGAATGGGTCATTGTTGAGTACGACAAACTCTCGAAAATGCTGGAGGGACAAACCGCCTCTGCGGAAGAACAACTCAACGCCCTCACCTCCGGCGACTTCGAGTTCGACATCACCGATGAGCAGAACAACCCCAGCCAGCCTGAAGCGGCAGACATGTCCACCGACGTCGAAGACGCGCCGGTGGTCAAGTTTCTGCAAAAAATGCTGGTCGACGCGATCAACGCTCGGGCATCTGACTTGCACTTCGAGCCCTACGAGTTCAACTACCGGGTGCGGTTTCGGGTCGACGGCGAGTTGCGCGAAATCACCCAACCGCCGATTGCGATCAAAGACAAGCTGGCCTCGCGCATCAAGGTCATCTCTCGGCTGGACATCGCCGAAAAACGCGTACCGCAAGACGGGCGCATGAAGCTCAAGTTCGGCAACAAGTCCATCGACTTCCGGGTCAGCACGCTCCCAACCTTGTTTGGCGAAAAGATCGTGATCCGGATTTTAGATTCGGCCTCGGCAAAGATGGGCATTGAAGCCCTGGGCTACGAGACCGCCGAAAAAGAGCGCCTGATGAACGCCATCAACCGCCCCTACGGGATGGTGCTGGTGACGGGCCCTACAGGCTCGGGCAAAACGGTGTCGCTGTATTCGTGCCTGAACATCCTGAACCAGCCCGGCGTGAACATCTGCACCGTCGAAGACCCGGCTGAAATCAACCTGCCGGGCATCAACCAGGTCAACGTCAATGACCGAGCGGGCCTGACCTTCTCGGCCTCGCTCAAAGCCTTCCTGCGGCAAGATCCCGACGTCATCATGGTCGGCGAAATTCGAGATCAGGAAACCGGCGACATCGCCATCAAGGCCGCACAAACAGGCCACATGGTGATGTCCACCCTGCACACCAACGACGCGCCCACCACGCTGACGCGGCTGTTGAACATGGGCATCCCGCCCTTCAACATCGCCTCCGCCGTGATTTTGATCACTGCCCAGCGTTTGGCACGCAAATTATGCGAAGTCTGCAAGGCGCCAACCGAGTACCCTCGTGAAGCACTCATGCGGGCAGGCTTCAAAGAAGACGACCTGGATGGCAGTTGGACGCCCTACAAAGCGGTGGGCTGCTCAAGCTGCAACAACGGTTACAAAGGACGGCTCGGTCTTTACCAAGTGATGCCCATCAGTGAAGAAATACAACGCATTATTCTGCGACTGGGCACGGCCATGGATATTGCTGAGCAAGCCAAGCGCGAAGGCGTGCGAGACTTGCGCGAAGCAGGCTTGGTCAAGGTCAAAGCCGGCATGACGTCATTAGAAGAGGTGATTTCGGTCACCAACGAGTAAATATCAGATACGCGCATCGCGCCCCGGAGTTCCCACATGGCCACCGCAGCAGCTGCCAAGAAAACAACGCCAGAACTTGTCTTCGAATGGGAAGGCAAAGACCGCAACGGCAAAGTTGTTCGCGGGGAGATGCGAGCTGGG
>JAZJZP010000383.1:0-2817 GCA_040389805.1 Pseudomonadota bacterium | reverse complement strand
CCCACTCCTCGGCCCAGCTTGCCTGGCTGCTGGCGGCCAAGCGCGCGGTCGAAAACCGGGGCGTAAACGCCGAGGCCCTGATGCGACAGGTCGGCATGGACCTGTCCGCCATCACCGACCCCATGGCCCGGTATCCAGCCCACCTGGGCTTGTCGTTCTGGCAATTGGCACTGCAAACCACCCAGGAGGAACTGCTCGGTCTGGACGTGGCCTTCCAGTTCGTGCCTCTGAACTTCAATGCGCTCGGCTACGCCTTGATGGCCTCGGAAAATCTGGCGGACATGTATGTGCGCCTGGGCCGCTATGTGCATGTAGTCACCGACGCTGGCGCCATCACCTTCACGCCAGAGCCGGGCGCAGGACGCCTGAGCATCAGCGGCGACCCGGGCTTGCTCGGCACCGTGGACCCGAGCACGCGCTGGAGCATCTTCGACTACGCCATGCTCAGCATCGTGCGGGGATCACGGATGCTGTTTGGGCGCGATTTCACGCCACTGGAGGTGCGCCTGCAACGCCAAAAACCACGGGATCATGTCAAGTTTGAAAAGGTGTTTCGCTGCACGCCGCTGTATGGCTGCGAAGACAACGCGCTGCTGGTGGACCACACCACGCTACACAAACCCTTGTCCTACGCCAACCTGGAGGTCGTCAAAGCCAGTGAAGAAGCGATGGACCGGTATGGCTCCAGCTGGCAAACCCAGGCCTTGCTCAGTCAATTGACCAACGTGTTCAAAGAGTTGCTGCCCAGTGGTGAGCCGCTTCAACAAGAGGTGGCACAGCGCCTGTCCATGACCCTGAGGGGCCTGCAGCGTCGGCTGGCCGAACAGCAGACCTGCTACCGGGAGGTGCTCAATCAGACCCGCCACACCCTGGCCCTGGACTACCTGGGCAGCAAAGACTACGCCATCGGCGACGTGGCGTTTTTGCTGGGGTTTTCTGAAGTGAGCGGTTTTACACGCGCATTCAAGCGCTGGACCGGGTCATCGCCCCGGTCTTGGCGCAACCAGACAGGGTTACCCTGAAAGCAAACCCCGTGTCAGGTCGAATAAGAGGCGTCATCGACCACGATGTCCTGGTCCAGAATGATGGCCCCCAAATGCCCCTCGGGCGGGCGGCCAAAAAACGGACCACCCGGCTCGGTGAACAAGTAGACATCGGACTGCAAGGCCCCGCAATGGGAGCAGTGATTGGTCAGTCGGGCCACGCCATCATCACCGGGCACCTCGACGCGCAGATTGGGCGCCAACAACCTCAAGGCGTCCATCAGGGCCAGCGGCGGATTGGTGATGCCATGCACATAAGTGCGGGCATTGCCAGACTCACCAACGTCCACCACATCCGCGGCGACCACCGCATGCACCTGGTCCAGGGCATGGCATTTCCAGCAGCTGTGCGTGGAGGTCCGCATGTGGATCGGCGCCACCAGACGAAGTCCGCTGGCATGGTCTCCATTGGGGGCTGCGCCCTGGCCAATGTTCTTCTGACTGTAGTTGTTCGGCATGCCATTCATCCCCAAGAAGATCTGAGGACTTAACGCTACCACGTCGCGGGCAACTGCGCCAAGACAGAAACCATAAACGGCACTAGTAGCCACTTCGGCGCGGGTGCAATGCAACACATCTTCCAGCTCACCCCTGGTACAAGGCATCGATCACGCGCTGATGGCGGTCCATCACCACCTTGCGCTTGACCTTCATGGTCGCCGTCAACTCACCGCCGTCTACCGTGAACGTGTCAGGCAACACCGTGAACTTGCGGATATGGGCCACCCGCGCAAGATGGCTGTTGACCTCGTCAATGGCCTGCTGCAGCGCCGCCAACACCTGCGGATGCTCGTGCAGACCTGGCGCTGACAGGCCATGGATGCCCGCGAACTCGGCCAGCACCTGCTGGTCAAGCGTCAGCAAGGCGGTCAGGAAATGGCGGCCATCGCCACACACCACCGCGTGCTCGATCATGGCCACGTCCATCAGCGCGGCCTCGATGTTGGCGGGCGAGATGTTCTTGCCACCCGAGGTGATGATCAGGTCCTTCTTGCGACCCGTGATGTAGACATAGCCTTGCGCATCCACGTGCCCCAGGTCGCCACTGCGCAGCCAGTCGCCGGCCATCGCCTCAGCGGTGGCCTCACGCTGTCCGGCATAACCTTGAAAGATGTGCGGGCCGCGCACCAAAATCTCGCCATCCTCGGCAATGCGAACCTGGGTACCCGGCAGGGGCTTGCCGACCGAGCCAATGCGTGTATGCCCCGGCGTGCTGACGCTGGAGGGACCGCAGGCTTCAGACTGGCCATACAGCTCGCGCACGACCAGATCCAGGCCCGTGAAAAACCGCAGGTTGTCCGGTGCAATCGGGGCGGCACCGGAGATCAACATGCGGGCCTGGTCAAACCCCAAGGCCGCTTTGACCTTGCGGTAGACCAGCCGATTGGCCAAGCGCTTTTGCCACGTCAGCCAAGCGCCAGGTGCATGGCCATCCAGATCAAGCGCATGCCAGCGTTGGCCCACATCCAGCGCCCAGCGGGCCATCCAGGCTTTGGGACCGCTGGCTTGCTGAAGCTTGCCTTCGATGGCGGTCTGCATCTTCTCCCAGACCCGCGGCACGCCAAAGAAAATGGTGGGGCGCACCTCCTTGAGGTGGTCCCCCAGCTCTTCCATCGTGCGGGCAAAATAGACCGCAAAGCCTGCGTACGCCTGGTTGTGCATGCAGCCCAACTGCTCGGCAATGTGGGCAAACGGCAGGTAGGAGATCAGCCGATCATCCTCGTTGGCCCCAAAGGCCTGCGTCAAGGCCGAAGAGGTCCACGACAAATTGCCA
>JAZJZP010000382.1:0-13221 GCA_040389805.1 Pseudomonadota bacterium | reverse complement strand
CCGCCAGGAAGCGCGCCGCCAGATCGGTTTTGCCGACCAGATTTTCATCAGCAAAACCGATCTGGTCACCGAAGCTGAAGCCGACGATCTGGCGCACCGCCTCAAGCACATCAATCCTCGGGCCCCCCAGCAACGTGTTCACTTCGGTGAAATCCCATTGGGACAGATCTTCGATCTGCGAGGCTTCAACCTCAACGCCAAGCTTGAAATCGATCCGGCCTTTCTGAGCGACGATGCGCACAATCATGACCATCACCATGATGACCATGTGCATGACGAGCACTGCAACCACCCACACCATCACAAACACGATGACGATGTGAAGTCGTTCGTCTTCAAGTCCGCCCGCCCCTTCCTGGCCACCAAGCTGGAAGACTTCCTGGGCTCGATGGTTCAAATTTACGGCCCCCGGATGTTGCGCTATAAAGGCGTCCTCAATGTGGTGGGCATGGACCGGAAAGTGATTTTCCAGGGTGTTCACCAGTTGATGGGCAGCGATGTGGGCCCCAAGTGGTCCCCTGGCGAGGACAAAACCAGCAAGATGGTATTCATCGGCATTGACCTACCCCAGGATCTGTTTCGGACGGGTTTGGAGCAATGTTTAGCTTGAGCGAGGGATAGTCTGGTGAAGTTGTGCCCACGACGTCGTTACAATCCGCGCGCCCTCATCTAGCGAAACACAACCAAGGCGATGGAGCAGTCCCTGACCATGCGTCCCCTTAGGAGGATCCTGTGACGAAAGCAACTGCCAAACCCTCGACCAAGTCGAGCAGCACCGCTCCCGTGAAAGCGGCGAGCGGCGCATCATCGACGGTCAAGGCGGTCTCAGCCAAAACCGCCGCGAGCAAATCTGCAAGCAAGCCCACGGCCAAAGCCAAGGCCGACACACCGTCAAACAGCCCGATCACCGCCAAGAAAAAAACCCAGCCCCCTCAGAAAAAACCAGCTCGGTGCCCTCTCCCAAAAAGAGCACACCAGCCCCCGCTCAAGCTTCGCCTCAAATAGCCGAAGCTGTCGTATTAGCCCCATCAGTGGCTCCAGGACGCTCGCCGTCAAAAATCAGTACCCAAGACAATATGCTTACCACTGCCACCAAGGTTGACAGCAAAATCGCCAACGCATGGAAGACCAAAGCTGGCCGGGACCTCACCGACGCCGAGCTGATGGCCATGCCAGAAAGCGAGTACATGAGCGAAAAGCAATTGGATTATTTCCGTGCCCGCTTGACGGTACTGAAAGACGAGCTGCTCTCCAATGCTGGCGAAACCACCGAACACCTGCGCGAGGACACCTCCATCGTGCCCGACCCGGCTGACCGCGCCACCATCGAAGAAGAACACGCGCTGGAGCTGCGCACCCGGGACCGTGAACGCAAGTTGCTCAAAAAGATTTCGCAAGCCCTGGCTCGCATTGAATCGGGTGAGTATGGCTACTGCGACGAAACCGGCGAGCCCATCGGCCTGGGACGCCTGATTGCCCGCTCCACCGCAACCCTGTCGCTCGAAGCGCAACAGCGTCGCGAACTCAAACAAAAAATGTTTGGTGATTGATCTGATCAAGTACTCTCTCATCTCTATGCCCTCTTTTCTCGGCCCACGATCATGAGCAAGGAATCTGGCGGATTTCTGCGCAAGGTGGCTCGGTTCGTCGCCAATCCAACCACGGATTGGACCGAACTCGACGCCGCTTCAGGCAGCTCGCCTGAAAGCGAATACGCCAAGACCGAAATCAAGGCGATGATCGAGCGCAAGCGTCGCAACGATTTCGTGCGCAAGCGCGAACTCGACATGCTGCGCAAAATTCGCAGAGAAGGACTAAGCCAGGACAACGCACTGGCGTTGTCAGGGGCATCCAACCTCGATTCGGAATCACGCCCTCACAGCGGTCCTCGCTCAGATTTGGCCGTGAAGGCCAAGATTGATGCCATCGAACAGCAAATGGTCGGTGATGCCATTGCCAGGCAGGTTCATCCTGCCTCGAGCGCACCACGCCCAACGCCGCCACCGATCAGCCCAACCGAAGCCTACGTCCCCACCGCACCCAATGCACTGAACGCCCTCTCAGACAGGCCGACCTCAGAACCCGTGCGCGACATGACTCCTTTGGAGTTCGACCCCCCTGAGATTTCTCAGGCGGTGCTTGATGCTGCCCGAGCCAACCAACCTCGGATGAGTGGCTCCGCACCACCGCCGGTGCTGACGAATCCATTGGCACCGACCGGTTTTGCCGACGGCATGGGTGTCGAAGTCTGCGAGATGGAGCATGACCCCGAACTCGACGAAGCGGTCATCGCATTCGCCAATGCAGATTTTGACGAATGCGAACGTGCTTTGCTGACGTTGGTGGGCCCAGCAGGCCCAAGACACTCGCATTCTGAGACCTGGATGGTCGTATTCGACCTCTACCGAGCCCTCGACCTTCCGCAAAAATTCGACCAACTTGCGGTGTCCTTTGCGCACCAATTCAATTTATCGCCTCCCCACTGGTACTCACTGCCACAGCGGGTCACCAGTTTCGTCAGCGCCCAAGAACAGCTGGCAGCTGCCGTTGTGGCTACTGAGGTGGCCGATGCCACCGAATCGGGTGAGTCAGGCGAGGTCCCCAGCGTTTCGGTGCTGGAAGGCTGGATTGCTCCCGCCATGATCGACACGGAAGCCGTGTCCCAGTTGCGCTACGAGATACTGCAGTTGCCACGCCCGTGGACCATGGACTGGAGTGGCGTCAAAAAGGTCTCTCCCGAAGGAGCCGCTCAACTCAGTCAGTTGATGAAAAACTGGGCCAAAGAACCTCTTGACATTGCCTGGATTGACGTTGAGCAGCTACTGGCAGTGCTAGGAGATGCGGCACCCGCTGGCGTCCGTGACGCCGACCCGGCCTATTGGATGCTGCACCTGGACGCTCTACGCCTGAGCAATCGTCCGGATCAATTTGACGAAGTGGCCATCGACTACTGCGTCACCTACGAGCTATCACCCCCATCCTGGGAGCCATCGGTTTGTCAAATCAGACAAATGCGCGACTCCGTCACTCCCCACAGCAAACACCTCTCGCACGTTAGCGACGTCGTCACCAGTTTTGTAGAGTCACAACTGCACGACGACATCGAGTTTGTCCAAGTGGCGGCCTTGAACCTCTCCGGTCAGCTGGTGGGCGACATCAGCAACACCTTGCGCCATCTGGATGGGCAGTTGGGCGCCAGCATCACGCTGGACATTGACTGTGAACATCTTTTGCGTGTGGACTTCATCGCTGCTGGCGATTTGCTCAACTGGGTGCTTGCCCGCCGGGCCGAAGACCGACAGGTCACCTTCGTCAAGCCGCACCGTTTGGTTGCGCTGTTCTTTGGTGCCATGGGCATCAACGAACACGCCAAGGTCAAACTGCAGCTGGTCTGAGTTTCAAGCCTGCGCGGCCAAAGCCAGCAGTCCTTCAAAAATCAGATTTTCAACCACCCGTACCGGCAACTCGGTGAAGTTCGACAAACGGGACACGGCCCCGCCGGACATGAGCAGCAGAGGCTCTCGGCCCGCATGTTGCTGCAGACGGCGCAGGCTGCGCTCAATGGCGCCAGCAATGGCATCGGTGCCGCCACTCATCAACGCATCACTGGTGTTGGTCGGAAAGTCACGAACCTCACCCGTAGGCACCTTGAGTCCAGCCGTACCGCTCTCAAGTGCGCGGTACATCAAACCAAAACCAGGCAAGATCAAGCCGCCCAAGAACCGGCCTTCGACATCAATGGCATCCACCGTGACGGCCGTACCGACCATCACCGCCAAGACCGGCGGTGGGGCATCGGGAGACTCCTGCAACGCGCGTTGCCGAGCCCCAATGATGGCCGCCCAGCGATCCGCGCCCAAACGGGCGGGATGCTCATAGCCGTTGATCACACCCGCGGCCGCCGCCGTTGAGACCAGCCAACGCGGCTTGAAGTGCCAATGCGCGAGTTGCTCCTCGACGCGACGTTTGATGGCATCGCCCGCTACCACACACCCAAGCATGGCCGTCGGACGGGGCAAACCCTGCCATTCCAGCTCCCACAGGTGATCAATGTCTTCCAGCACAACCGCGCCATGGGCCAGCAACTGAGCTCCGGGCTGGCCATGCACATACAAACCCCACTTGAGGCGGGTGTTACCGATATCAATGACCAAAAATGACATGCATTTCTCTCGAGGCCCGCACGATGTGGTGAAGCTGCAATTTTGCCTGCAAGACCACGTAACAATCGTTGCTGCAATGCAGCATTACGTCACACTCTGCGTGACATGCGGGTTTTTACTGGGCATAGTGCGGTTTTCGTCACGCGAAACGTTCAACGAACCGCTGGCGTACCGTTATGACAAAACCTTGGAACAACTCATGAAGTACCTTGCACGCGCCCTGCTCTTATCGACCACCTTGGCATCAATGCCCACGTGGGCAGCCATCGAAGTCAACGGCGTCAAGTTTGCAGACACCTATCAAGTCGGTAGCCAACCCCTGATGCTCAATGGTGCAGGAGTACGGGTCAAGATCATTGTGGATGTGTACGCAGCAGGCCTCTACCTCCCCAAGAAGGACACGACAGACACGGGAGCGGTGAGCCAATCGGGCGCCAAAAGCGTTCAAATCGTCTTGCTACGCGAACTCACTGGAGAAGAGTTTGCAACGGCCATGATCAAAGGATTCAAAGCCAATAACGCCGAGACCGACGTGGCCAGACACCAAGCCAAGTTGGAAGAAATCCGCACACTGATGGTCGGGCTCGGTACTGTCAAAAAAGGCACCAGCATTCACATCGACTTTACGCCTGGGGCGGGTACACGCGTCCTCATGGATGGCAAGCCAAAGGGACCAGAAATTGTTGGCGACGATTTCAACCAAGCCTTGCTGCGCATCTGGTTGGGTCAAAAACCCGTCGACTCCGACCTCAAGCACGCCATGCTGGGTGCCAAGTAAGCAACGGTTTATCTTTTTCAAAACCGGAGCCCTCGCACTACGAGGGCTTTTTTCATGGAATCAAGCCAGCAAACCACATACTGGGGTCGACACAGCTTTAATCGTGCCTGAAGATTGCCGATAAAAGAACCATCTACATTGATCCCTGATCACCCTGCTTGACCATGATTGAGAAACCGCTCCCCAACCTGCAGGCCTGGATCACGGCGTTCACCAACGCCACCATTCCGGTACTGCCCTCCTCCGCCCAGGAGTTGGCTGAGTTGCGAGCCATCGAAGACGCCCATGGCAACGTCGATGCACATCTGGTTTCCCAAAACATCGGTGGCGACCCCCTCATGACCCTCAAAGTGCTGATGCGGGTATCGCACGACTGCACTCGCCGCCAGGTCAGCCCCCCTGAAACCTTGACGGCCGCCCTGCTGATGCAGGGCATGAGCCCTTTTTTCCACAGCATGCGCGAGGTCAAAACCATCATTGAATGGCTTCATGACTACCCCGAAGCCATGAGTGGTTTGCTCAAAGTCATCAAGCGAGCACGCAGGGCCGCCAGTTTTGCCATCAACTTTGCCAGCCACCGCCAAGACGAAGATGCAGAGATGATGCAAGAGGCCGCCTTGCTGCACGACTTTGCCGAAATGCTGCTCTTGTGTCACGCACCGACACTGGCGATCGAGATTGCGCAACGGCAAAAGACCGACCACACGGTGCGCTCAGCAGACATTCAGCGAGAAGTTCTCGGCATCGAACTGGGTGATTTGGCCCATGCATTGATGCTGGCTTGGCATTTACCCGAATTGTTGGTCAAAAACACCGACGACCGCCATGCAGAACACCCAAGGGTACGCACGGTCATGCTGGCGGTACGCATTGCCCGCCATACGCAGTACGGGTGGGACGACCCCCACGCCCAGGCCGCATTGCCGGACGACATCACGGAGGTTGCTCAGTTGCTGAACATTTCCAACGAGTCGGCCCTTCGCAAAATGATGGAAATCGACAGCTGATCAGCGAATGCTGACGGAAGACCGCACGGCGTGCACCACCCCGCCACCAAAAGCGGCACCAAAACGTTTGGCCAACCGCTCAGCCAGGTTCTCTTTGAGGGTGTAGTCAACAATGTCCTCCGCCTTGACGACATCGCGCGCCAGGCTGTCCAAACTACCCAGGTGATCAGCCAGCCCCAAGTCCATCGCTTGCTGTCCATTCCAAAATAGACCAGAGAAAGTCTCGGGGGTTTCCTTGAGCCGCGTGCCTCGTCCCTGACGCACTACCGAGATGAATTGCTTGTGGATCTGATCCAGCATGGCTTGAGCAAATATTTCATGCTGAGGATTGCGCGCAGAGAACGGATCCAACATGCCCTTGTTGGCACCCGCCGTCATCAACCTGCGCTCGACTCCAACCTTCTCCATGATGCCGACAAAACCAAACCCATCCATCAGCACGCCAATAGAACCCACCATGGAGGCCTTGTCCACGTAGATCTGATCGGCCGCCACTGCAATGTAGTAAGCCGCCGAGGCGCACATTTCTTCACAAACCGCGTAAACCTTTTTGTGGTGGAGGGCCTTGAGACGACGAATTTCGTCATTGACCAACCCTGCTTGTACAGGGCTACCACCCGGCGAATTCAACCGGATCACCACCGCCTTGGCGCCATCATCTTCAAATGCGCTTCGCAACGCCGTTGTCAGGTTATCGGCATTGGCTGCGGTGTCCATGGCGATCTCACCACGCACTTCCACCAATGCAGTGTGAGGCGAAGACTGGGCTTTGGAGGCAGGCAAGCTTTCGAAGGCCGCCCACACCATGCTGGCCGCCACCAGCATCCACATGATTCGCCAGACCCAGCGCCAGCGGTTTTCGCGGCGCTGCTGGACCAAATAGGCCCGTGCGAACTCTTCCAACAACCCCTGCTGGGCTGCCGGGACAGAAGATGAAGACGAATCAGCTGCGCTCATGAAGGATGCTCGTGGTACTCAAAAAATGGGTTGAATTCGATCGCAAGGATACCAATAGACTTGGCCACCGCGCTCTTGCAACGGCACCTTGATCAATTGCTTCCCGACACAGGGTCCGCCCACACATTGACCGTTGGGCGGGTCATACAAGGCACCATGCACGGAACAAATGATGAACCGCCGGTCCTGGTCCCAAAACTGCCCCGGCTGCCAGTCCATTTCGACAGGCACATGGGCGCATTGGTTCAGGTAGGCCACCGCCTCCCCGTCATAGCGCAACGCAAACGCCGTGGCGTTGCGCCCCCACTCCAGTACCTCAAAGGTCACGGCATCTCCGCACTCGTTCAGTGCAGTGGAGTCACACAACAGCTGTGCCTCCTTGTTCAATTCAGGCATGCTGCAATAACCACTTCTGTAAGTCAGCCACCGAATGGGCCACGTGTCGGGTCGGGTAGTCTGCAAACGCCGCCGGCTCATGGGCACCGTAGCTCACGGCCACCGAGTGGGCGCCCGCATTGAGTGCCAATTGAAGGTCATGGGTGGTGTCGCCAATCATCAAGGTGCGATCCGGATCAACACCAAACTCAGCCATCAATTCTTGCAGCATCAGCGGGTGCGGCTTGGAGATGGTTTCATCGGCGGTGCGGGTCGCATCAAAAATGCCGCGCAAAGCCACATTTTCAAGCGCCTCGTTCAAACCTACTCGGGTCTTACCCGTGGCCACGGCCAACCAGTGATGTCGAGCCTTCAGTGCGAGCAATAATTCGATTGAGCCGTCGAACAAGCTGAGTTCGTGTTGACGTTGAAAGTAGTGGTGGCGATAACGCAACCCCAACTCAGGCACACGCTCTTTTGGCAAGCTTGGGGCCACATGTTGCAACGCATCGTGCAGGCCCAGCCCGATCACGTAGGCGGCATCAAGCCGAGAGGGCACAGGCACTTGCAAATCGGCACATGCGGCTTGAATGCAGCGCACGATCAGCGCCGTAGAGTCGTACAGAGTACCGTCCCAGTCGAAAACGACCAGATCGAACTGCTGGGGACGGAGGGAAGAAGATGAATCCATGAGATCAACTTTACTGAGTTGCATCAACCAACGCCTCCAACAGGGATTCACATTCGGGCGGCAAGGGTGCTTGAAAGACCACATCTTCACCGGTCGCAGGGTGGGGCAAACGTAAGTATTTCGCATGCAAAAACATGCGCTCGAACCGGCCACCCGGCAGGGACTTGGCACGAACGCCCTCTAGGCCGGCGCCTCGGGCCAGCGCCTTGTTCAGCGCAAAGTCACCGTACTTGTCGTCGCCAACGATTTGGTGCCCTTCGCTGGACAGGTGAACCCGGATCTGGTGGGTGCGACCTGTTTTGATCGTCACGTCCAAGAGGCTGAAGGCGGCGTAACAATGCACGATCTGCACCAGCGAAATCGACCGGCGCCCATCGTCGTTGTCATCAGCCACAGCCTTGACACGCCGCTCACCCTCGGGCGTCAGGAATTTATGCAGCGCCACATCAATCACTTTTTTGTGGGCTGGCCACGTACCGATCACCAGCGCGGCATAGGTTTTATGGGCACGTCGCTCGCGGAAATGGTCCTGCAGGGCCACCAGCGCACTGCGCTTTTTAGCCACCAGCAAGATGCCGGAGGTTTCCTTGTCCAGCCTGTGGACCAATTCTAAAAATTTGGCCTGCGGACGCGCGCGACGCAATTGCTCAATGACCCCAAAGCTCACCCCGCTGCCGCCATGCACGGCGACGCCGGCAGGTTTGTTGATGACCAACATGTAGTCATCTTCAAACAAAATCGGAAATTCACGAGCCGGCACCGTGCTGTCGGCTTCTGAGGGGCGCTCGCTCAAGCGCAAGGGCGGCACACGCACCTCGTCCCCCAGCACCAACCGCGTATCCGCCGAGGCCCGCCCCTTGTTCACACGCACCTCGCCACTGCGAATGATGCGATAGACCAACGTTTTGGGCGCCCCTTTAAGCACCTTGATCAGAAAGTTGTCCAGGCGCTGACCCGCCCCCCCCTCATCAACGATCACTCGCTGCACGGCCGCAGGGGCCGCGGGGGTTGAATTCACAGCCTTTTTCAAACTGTGAGATGCTGTTTTCGCACCTATAATCGGCTGAGCCACGTGATGTAAGTGTTGTGATTGTTGTATTGCAATTGCAATCTTTGGCGAAGCCAAGCGAGAGTTTACCTTTTGAGACCGCTTTGCATCGCCCTAGACGTGGCCCGGCGGGGAGTCCCGCCAAATTGATGGTGATGCAACACGTGCTGCGCCCCGGAGAAAACCACCCAAGGTGTGGTCTTGCCAGGTCGCCGCGTGTGTCAGAGCCAATGTCGAACGAACCACGACTCAAGGTTTTTTGGCACCAGAGAGAAGCATGAATCAGTTTTTTCTTGCCCCTCGCTGGTGTCCGCGTTGATTGATCCGCACGAATGTCCCGGCCCATCCTGCACGTTTCCAGTCCTGCCCCAAGCTTCGCCGCACACCGCACAACGGTGTGTGGAGCCGAAGTTCGCGCGCGCGAATGGACAATACGGCCCGATTCGCCTAATGCCCCCTGCCCGGCTCCACTGGTTGACGACTTGCTGTACAGCGGTCGACTCTTCCAGCGCCGGTGGGAGGGGGCTCGTGTATTGGCTTTCGCGCACGCGCCCCTGCTGCATTGACCTCTCTAGGGTCATTCCAGCCACGGCAATTCCTTCTCGGTTCTTCTGCGTTGACTCGTGCATGAACGCTGCTGCTGGCTTTGGCTGGTAGCGCTTTGGGGTCTGCCTGGTGCCATCCAGGGCTGGCCTCGCATGGACTGGAGTTCACATGAAACGCATGCTGATCAATGCCACGCAGCCGGAAGAACGGCGCCTGGCCATCGTTGAAGGACAAAAGCTCCTCGACTTCGAAACTGAAATCGAAGGACGCGAGCAACGCAAGGGCAATATCTACAAGGCGGTCATTACCCGCGTTGAGCCCTCTCTTGAGGCCTGCTTTGTCGACTACGGCGAAGAGCGCCACGGCTTCCTGCCGTTCAAGGAAGTCTCGCGTCAGTACTTCCGTGAAGGGGTCGACGTTCGCTCGGCCCGCATTCAAGATGCGCTTAAAGAAGGCCAGGAACTGCTCGTCCAAGTCGAAAAAGAAGAACGTGGCAACAAGGGCGCAGCCCTCACCACCTTCGTCTCGCTGGCAGGCCGCTATCTGGTCCTGATGCCAAACAACCCCCGGGGCGGTGGCGTGAGCCGTCGCATTGAGGGTGACGACCGCGAAGAGCTCAAAGAAGCCATGGATCAGCTCGAATACCCCAAGGGTATGAGCCTGATCGCCCGCACGGCCGGTATTGGCCGCACCGCTGCAGAGCTGCAGTGGGACTTGAACTACATGCTCAAGCTGTGGACGGCTATCGACGAGGCCTCCGGCGGCAAGGGCGCCTTCCTGATTTATCAGGAATCGTCACTGGTGATTCGCGCCATCCGCGATTACTTCACTTCGGACATCGGCGAGATCCTGATCGACACCGATGACATGTACGAGCAGGCCAAGCAGTTCATGCTGCATGTCATGCCCGACACGGCCAACCGCGTCAAACGTTACCGCGACGATGCGCCACTGTTCTCGCGTTTCCAGATCGAACACCAGATTGAAACGGCGTTCTCGCGCACGGTGAACCTGCCCTCAGGCGGCGCCATCGTGATCGACCACACCGAAGCCCTGGTCTCGGTGGACGTCAACTCGGCGCGCGCCACCCGTGGCAGCGACATCGAAGAAACCGCCACCCGCACCAACTTGGAAGCGGCTGACGAGATCGCCCGCCAGATGCGCTTGCGCGACTTGGGCGGCCTGATCGTGGTCGACTTCATCGACATGGAAGAGTCGAAGAACCGCCGCGAAGTCGAAACCCGACTGCGCGATGCCCTTCGTTTTGACCGTGCCCGCGTGCAGCTGGCCGCCATCAGCAAGTTCGGCCTGCTGGAAATGTCGCGTCAGCGGCTGCGCCCAGCGCTGTCCGAAGGCAGCCACATCACCTGCCCACGCTGCAACGGCACCGGCCACATCCGGGACACCGAATCGTCGGCATTGCAGATCCTGCGCATCATCCAGGAAGAGTCCATGAAGGACGGAACCTCGGCGGTGCACGTGCAAGTGCCCGTGGAAGTGACCTCCTTCCTGTTGAACGAAAAGCGCACCGAGATCACCAAGATCGAGCTCAAGCAACGTGTCACCGTGCTGTTGATCCCCAACAAGCACATCGAAACACCGAACTACAAGCTTGAGCGCCTGCGCCACGACGATCCTCGCCTGGAAAACATCCAGACCAGCTACTCGATGATCGAGGAGCCTCAAGAGGACGTGGGCATCACGCGCCGCGAAAAGACCAAGCCCAAGCAAGAGCCGATCATCAAGGGCGTCTTGCCCGATCAGCCCGCACCCGTGGCACCACCCAAGAATGAGCCTGTGCTGGAAGCTGCTTCGGCGCCTGCCGCCCCCGTGGCCCGCAAGCCCGAGCCTGCATTCTCCGCTCCGTCGTCCGGTGGTTTCTTCGGATGGCTCAAGCGACTGCTGGGGGGGCCAGCCGAGTCCGCACCTGCTCCAGCGGCTCAGCCTATCGTCGAAGCGCCCAAGACCCCTTCAGGCACTGAAGAGGGCAAGGGTGGCCGTGGCAAGGGTGGTCGTGGCCGTCGTGACGGTCAAGGCCGCGGAGGCGACCGCGCCGAGCGTGGTGAGCGCACCGAGCGCGGTGGCGAACGCAATGCCCAAGGCCGCGGCGAACGCACCGAGCGTGGTGACCGTCCAGCCGGCGAAGGCCGTGGTGAGCGTGAAGGCCGCAATGGTCGTCGCCCTGCGCGTGAAGAACGCCCCGCCGAGACCACCAGCGAGTTGAGCACGCGCCCTGAGGCACCACGCCAGGCTGAAGAGCCCAGTGGCCGCCCAGAGGGTGCTCGTCGCGGCCGTGGTCGTGGCGATCGTCAAGAGCGCCCTGCCCGCGAATCGTCGGTCGAGGTCTCTGAAAACGCATTCGTGGACACCGTCCCCGGTGGCATGGAAGCCGCTGAGGCGCCTGTGTCGGGTGAGGGCTCCGCTGAACGTGAAAACGGTCGTCGCCGTCGCCGTGGCGGCCGAGGTCGTGCTGAACGTGACGAAGCAGGCCAGTCGGTCGAGAGCGGTCAACAGACAGCACAAACCACCGAAGCCACTGCAGTGGCGCAACAGGACACCGCTGCAGCGCCTCGCGCTGAAGCACGACCTGAAGCCGCTGGTGAAGGCACTGAAGGCCGTGGACAACGCGGTCGCGGACGTGACCGTGGTCGTCGAGGTGAGCGTAGTGAGCGCGCGTCTGAAGGCGAAAGCCTGGCCAGTATTTCGCCAGCGCCACAACCTGACCTGACGTTCAGCTTGCCTGCGCCATCGGCCGATGTCGGCCCCTTCAGCCTGGCACCCGCCGTCAGCCCCAAAGCGGAAGCTGTCGAACCAGCCACCGTGGCCGAAAGCCTGCCAACGCCAGTCGCACCTGCGGCTGAAGTTGCCGTGGTTGCGGTGACTGAAGCTCCCCCCGCTGTGGCGGTGGTTGCCCCTGTGGCGGCACCAGTCGCTGTGGCGAAATCGGAGGCGCCAGCAGCAGCACCGGTTCAACCGGTGGTCACTGCCGAACCTTTTGTGCTGGCAATGACCGAACTCCAGGCCGTCGCCCAACAGGCCGGACTGGAATGGGTCAACTCTGATGCGGCCAAAGTGCAAGCCATCCGGGATGCCATCGCCAACGAACCCAAGCCTGCGCATGTTCCTCGTGAACGCAAGCCGACGGTACTGGGCGACGAGGGCCCCTTGGTGTTGGTCGAGACCCGCAAGGATCTCAACCAGATCAAACTCCCCTTCGAAACAGCCGCCTGATCTAATTTCAGACGCCCATTGAAAAAGGCGCTCCCCGACAAGGGGTAGCGCCTTTTTTCATGGCTCGACGAAACGTTGACTAGCGAGGCAAACGGCTCAGTGCCTGGTGATACTGCGCGTGATGCATCAACTCGTCCCAGGTCAATGGTGCTGTCTGGGGCAGCAAGTCCACCCGGCGAGCTTCGCTGTCCGGGCACGGCTGCCACAGGCCACGTCCTTGCGCGGCCAACAAACCGTCCAGCAGGTCGTCCAACACCCTCCCACCTTTGAGTGACTGGTTGCACAACAACACCATGTCACACCCGGCATTGAGCGCCGCCACAGCGCCCTGCGTAGGGGTGCCGGCGACGCTGGCGCCCTCCATGCTGAGGTCATCGCTGAAAACAGCCCCTGTGAAGCCCAATTTCTCGCGCAGGATCTCCTGC
>JAZJZP010000381.1:12385-14300 GCA_040389805.1 Pseudomonadota bacterium | reverse complement strand
GATCTGGCCTGGGCGGCAGGTGACATGCAGGCGCGTGGCTTCTTGCTGGGCGGCACTTCGGGGCGCACCACGTTGAACGGCGAGGGGCTGCAACACGAAGACGGCCACAGCCAGTTGTGGGCCTCGACCATTCCCAACTGCCTGAGCTATGACCCCAGCTTTGCGCACGAGGTGGCGGTGATCGTGCAGCACGGCCTCAAGCGCATGGTTGAGCGCCAGGAAAACGTCTTCTATTACCTGACCTTGCTCAATGAGAACTACGCCCAGCCCGGTTTGCGCCAGGGCACCGAGGCTGAAATCATCAAGGGCATGTACTTGTTGCAAGAGGGCGCCAAGAAGACGCCGCGCGTGAACCTGCTGGGATCGGGTTCGATCCTGCGCGAGTCGGTGGCCGCGCGTGAGTTGCTGGAAGCCGACTGGGGTGTGGCCGCCAATGTGTGGAGCTGCCCCAGCTTTAATGAGCTGGCCAGAGATGGGCAGGATGCCGAGCGCTGGAACCTGCTGCACCCGCTGGAGGCCCCTCGCGTGCCTTTCGTGACGCAGCAACTGGGACCGCATGCTGGCCCGGTGGTGGCCTCGACGGACTATGTCAAAACCTTTGCCGACCAGATTCGGGCCTACATCCCCAAGGGTCGGACCTACAAGGTGCTGGGCACCGACGGGTTTGGCCGCAGTGATTTCCGCTACCGCTTGCGTGAGCACTTCGAGATCAACCGGCATTACATCGTGGTGGCGGCCCTCAAGGCCTTGGCCGAAGAAGGCACGGTGCCGCTGGCCAAGGTGGCCGAGGCCATCGCCCGCTACAACATCAATGTCGACAAGATCAACCCGCTCTTTGCGTGATTGAGCGCCTGAGGCAGCACATCCATGGCACTGATAGAACTCAAAATCCCTGACATTGGCGACGTCTCCGAGGCCGCCGTCATCGAGATCCTGGTCAAGCCAGGCGACACGATCAAGGCAGAGCAAAGCCTCATCACCATCGAGTCGGACAAGGCCTCCATGGAGGTGCCGGCGTCGCAAGGCGGCGTGCTCAAGGAGATCAAGCTCAAGCTGGGCGACAAGGTCAGTGCGGGTGCGCTGATTGGTTTGATGGAGGTGGACGGGGGGGCGGCGGCTGCCGTCGTGCCCTTAGCGCCGGAAGTAACCGTGGCGCCGCAGGTACCCGTCTCGGCACCCGCTGTTGCGCCGGTCTTGTCCAGCGAGGTGGTCAGTCGGCCCCCTCCCACGGCCACGTTGCCACCGGTGGAGGCGCCCGCAGCCGTGCCTGCGTTGCCGCATGCGTCCCCCTCGGTGCGCAGTTTTGCCCGCGAGCTGGGCGTGCCGCTTGAGCAAGTGTCGGGCTCTGGTCCCAAGGGCCGCATCACGGCGATGGATGTACAAACCTTTGTGAAGGCGGCATTGAGCCGTGGTGGCCCAGTCGGTCCTGCTGCTGGCGCAACCACTGCGTCGTCAGGCGCTGGGCTTGATTTGCTGCCCTGGCCCAAGGTGGATTTTGCCAAGTACGGGCCCATTGAGCGTCGCCCCTTGTCGCGCATCCAGAAGCTGTCGGGGGCGAACCTGCACCGCAACTGGGTTCGCATCCCGCACGTCACCAACAACGAAGACGCCGACATCACCGAGCTGGAAGCCTTTCGAGTCAAGCTCAATGAAGAGTACGCCAAGGCGGGCCCCAAGTTCACGCTGCTGGCGTTTTTGCTCAAGGCTTGCGCTGCAGCGCTCAAGCGCTTTCCGCAGTTCAACGCCTCGCTCGACGGCGATGACCTCGTGCTCAAGCAGTATGTGCACATCGGCTTTGCTGCGGACACGCCCAACGGCTTGGTCGTGCCGGTGATCCGTGATGTCGACACCAAGGGCTTGGCTCAACTGGCCACGGAGACGGCGGCCTTGGCGGCCAAAGCCCGTGAAGGCAAGC
>JAZJZP010000381.1:7749-12375 GCA_040389805.1 Pseudomonadota bacterium | reverse complement strand
GGCAAGCTGTTGCCCGGCGAGATGCAGGGCGGCACGTTCTCGATCTCGTCCCTGGGGGGATTTGGCGGCACCACCTTCACCCCCATCATCAATGCGCCAGAGGTGGCCATCTTGGGGGTGTGTCGCTCGGCCATGAAGCCGGTCTGGAATGGCTCGTCCTTCGATCCTCGCCTGATCCTGCCTTTGAGTTTGAGCTACGACCACCGCGTGATTGATGGCGCTTCGGCGGCCAAATTCAACGCCTTCCTGGCCGCTTTGCTGGCCGACTTTCGCCGCGCACTGATCTAACACCATGGCTCTGATCAACATTCCCATCCCCGACCTGGGCGACATCGCCGATGCGGCGGTCATTGAAATTCTGGTCAAACCCGGCCAGCGTGTGGCGGTTGAGCAAAGCCTGATCACGTTGGAGTCTGACAAAGCTTCGATGGAGGTGCCTTCGCCTCAAGCGGGCGTGGTGGGCGAGGTCAAGCTCAAGCTGGGCGATCGCGTCAGTGCAGGTAGCGTCATCCTCACGATGGAGGTCGAGCAGGGCGCAGCGGTATCTCCTTCGCCGAAAGTCGCTGAGTCGGCGCCTGCAAGTTCATTGCCTGCCCCCGCAGCGACGGTGAGCCCCGTGCTTGATGACAGTTCCGATTGTGATGTGCTGGTGCTGGGCGGTGGCCCTGGGGGCTACAGCGCGGCCTTTCGTGCTGCCGACCTGGGGCTCAAGGTGATCCTGGTGGAGCGCTACGCTCAATTGGGCGGTGTCTGCCTGAATGTGGGATGCATCCCGTCCAAGGCTTTGCTGCATGTGGCCGCGGTGATGGAGGAGGTCAAGCACTTCGGTGCCCTGGGCGTGAGTTTTGGCGAACCGCAGGTCGATCTGGCCAAACTGCGTGCGCACAAATCGGGCGTGACCAGCAAGCTGACCACGGGTCTGACCAGCATGGCCAAGTCGCGCAAGGTCACCGTGGTGCGTGGCTATGGCACTTTTGTCGATGCACACCATGTGCTGGTGGAGATGACCATGGGTGAGAGCCAGGACAAGTCGGGCGAGACAAAAACACTGAGCTTCAAGTGCTGCATCGTGGCTGCAGGCTCTCAAGTGGTCCGATTGCCCTTCATGCCTGACGACGAGCGGGTGGTCGACTCGACCGGCGCGCTGGCCTTGCCCAGCATCCCGAAAAAAATGCTGGTGATCGGTGGCGGCATCATTGGCTTGGAAATGGGCACCGTCTATTCCACGCTGGGCAGCCGCATCGACGTGGTCGAGATGAGCGATACCTTGATGCCAGGCGCGGACCGTGACCTGGTCAAGGTCTGGGACAAGCACAATGCCAAGCGTTTTGACCGCATCATGCTGGGCACCAAAACGGTTGCAGCACAGGCCTTGCCTGAGGGCATCCGCGTCAGTTTCGAGTCGGCCAAACCCGGTGGTGAATCACCGGCGCCCGAGACCTATGACCTGGTATTGCAAGCCGTGGGCCGCAGCCCCAAGGGGCGCAAGATCGGTGCCGAGGCCGCGGGCATTGCCGTCAACGAGCGCGGGTTCATCCCTGTCGATAATCAACAGCGCACGAACGTGGCCCACATTTTTGCCATTGGCGACATCGTAGGGCAGCCCATGCTGGCGCACAAAGCCGTGCACGAAGGCCATGTGGCCGCCGAAGTCGTCGCGGGCGAGTTGCTCAACGACACCGCCTTGGCGCGTGCTGCATTTGACGCGCGAGTCATCCCCAGCGTGGCCTACACCGACCCTGAAATTGCTTGGGTGGGCTTGACCGAAGACCAAGCCAAAGCACAAGGCAAGGCGGTCAAGAAAGGGCTGTTTCCGTGGGCCGCCTCGGGCCGGGCCTTGGCCAATGGCCGCTCAGAGGGGTTTACCAAGCTGCTGTTCGACACCGAAACGCACCAGATTGTGGGTGGCGGGATCGTGGGCACGAACGCCGGGGATCTGATTGGTGAAGTGGCCCTGGCCATCGAGATGGGTGCCGACGAGGTTGACATCGGCAAGACCATTCACCCTCACCCAACCTTGGGCGAGAGCGTTGGGTTGGCCGCCGAAGCGGCGCATGGGACGTGTACGGACTTGATGCCGCCACGTCGCTAACCACTGCGACTTAAAACTTCATGCGCAGACCCAAGGCCTGTGAAAGCCCTCGGGTCTGCCCGCGGACCCGGTCGTCCATGGCGATCACGTACAGGTCGGTCTGACTGGTGTAGGGGTACAGGTAGGCAGCGGCCGACGAGGTGTGTTTGCGGTCCACAGCGGGGCCGATGGCATGTGCCACGCCCATTTGCATCAAGAGCGAACCTGGTCCCACCGGAATGGACACCCCAGCAGAGCTGAGCTTGCTGTTCACGTCCAAACCGGTGTCGCGAATCCGGGTGTGCAGGCCGAAGACCCGCGCGATGCCGAAGTTGTAGGTGGCCCCCAGTTGCCACGTTGCTTCGCGGGTCGGGTCGTTGATGCCGTCGTAGACATAAACGTTTTGCGCAGACACGGCGGCGGCAAACAAACCACGAGACAGCACGACGCTGGCGCCGCTGTAATCACCGCGTTGTTCGTGACGGCCCTTGGCATACATCAGGTTGGTGGTCACGCCTTCCAGGCTGGGGGACGTGTAACTCACCCCACGGTTCCAGTAAAAGTCGCCTTGGACGCTTTCAATATTGCCGCTGGTAAAGACGTGCCGAATGGCCGGTGAGAACGCCGCCGAATTGCCCAAGGCGTTGAAGCGCGTGGTGGTGTCAAAAAGTGTGGTCTGCAGGCGCCCGATCCTGAGCGTGCCGTAGTTGCTGTTCAGAAACGCAAAGGCATTGCGCGACAGCAGTGGATCGTTGTCACGACGTCCGGTCTTGAACTCTTGCGGCCGGATGAAGGTTTCAAGGGTGATACCGGGTGTCCAGCCGTCGTCCAAGCCATGCTTGGCGGTCAGCCCGACAAACGTGGCCGACAGTGAGTTGTGGTTGAAACGGAATTCTCGGTAGAGGCCACTGGGCTCAAAACGACCGTAGGAGAAGTCGAGCACCCCGGTCGCGGTGACTTCGGTCTGTGCATGCACGCCGCCAGCCAGCCCACTCAAGAGCAGCCACGACAAAGCTTTGACTGACCATCGCATGTTGTTCATCTTGTTAATCCACTGAATATTTGTGAACCCTGATCAGGATCCGACGAGTTCGCGATGGCCCCAATGGGCCCAGAGCACCCAGCAGGCGTTCATGCCTGAATGCAGCAAGATGCAGGGAATTAGTCGCCGACCACGACCATAGAGTTCGCCCAACAGCAGGGCTGGAAACACCACGATCAGAGCAGCCCAGTCATGTCGAACCAACACATGCGCGAGCGCGAAGGCCACGGCGGTCAAAACATTGGTGGTGTGCCGTGATTTCAGACGGGTCAGCAGCGATTCTTGCAGTCCGCCGCGAAAGATGATTTCTTCAGTCACCGGCGCAATGATGAGCAGGCCCAAGACCCGTAACAGATCGCTGCCCACAAAGCCGACGGCAAACAGGGCAAGGAGCAGGATCGTTGTGAGCACAACGAAGGGCCACACCAACGCATGGCGACCCAGTTGGCGCAAAGCGTGTGACGGCATCATGCGTCGTGGCGCTCGGTCTGTGCCTCTGAGGGCTTCACCCGGCGGGCTCGGTGCCTGCGGGCCAGCACGGCCACGGATGTCACCACCAGTGCCCAGAGCGTTGGGTCGACAGGTGAGTTGCCGTCGACCAGTGAGCAACCGCCACTGGACACGTCAGGCGCCGACTGGCCTTGGCCATCCAGAGTGACCGTCATGGGAGATCCCGATGCGTTCGAGGTCACGCTCATGACGCCAGCACGAGACCCGGTGGATGACGGATCAAAGTTGACGGTCACCGTGCAGTCTGAACCCGGAGGCAGGTCGAAAGGGGCGGCTGGACAGGTTCTGCTCTGCAAGGTGTAAGGGCCCGTCACGGTGAGGTCTGTGACACGCAGAGTGCCTGAGCCGTCGCTGGTCAGTTTGATCTCTTGTGGTGCTGATTGGGCATTGACACGCACCTCGCCAAAGGCCAAAGCATTGGCGGAGAAGGCCAAGCCTGCCGTTGGTCCACCCATGCCAGTGCCGTTTACCACCAATGGGGATGGTGGGCTGCCACTCGACGCTATTTGGACGGAGGCGGTTTTGGCACCAGCAGTGCCTGGGGCAAACTGCACAATCACGTTGCAGGTACCGTTCTCATACAGAACGTCGCCAATGGCGCAGCCTGACAGCGTCACGGTGAAATTGGCGGCGTCTGCGCCGACGGCATTGGCCAAGGCAAGCGTGGCACCACCAGGGCCTGGGTTGGCAACGGTGAACGTATGCGTGGAGGACACGGCACCCACCGACACCGTGCCAAAGTCAAACGAGCCAAGCGATGGCGACCATACCAAACTGGGTGCTGCACCGGCCGTACCATGACCGCTCAACGTGACGGAATGCGGTGACCCTGCAGCGTTGCTTACGATGTTGATGGTGCCGCTGTAGTCGGTGTTGCAACTGTTGCCTTTGCAAAGCTTGAGGAAAGTGCCGCAAGGGTCAGGGGGCAATTGGATGATTTATTCAGAGGGCAGGGTCCGGTAGCCTTTGCCGCAATAGATAAGCAGGCCAATCAATTCGGGAC
>JAZJZP010000381.1:6058-7739 GCA_040389805.1 Pseudomonadota bacterium | reverse complement strand
GATAGGGCATGTGGCACCTGCGGCGAGCGTATTGGCGCAGGGTGGGCTCGTCACAAAAGAGAATGCAGCACCGGTGAGTGTTAATGACGACAGGTTAAGTGTTGCCGTGCCACTGTTGGTCAGGTTGATCGTCCGTGCTTGATACAAACCGTTCAAGGTTTGATTTCCAAACAAGATTTCAGTGGCGGACAGCGTCACCAGCGGCACGGGTACCGGAATGCCCGAGCCACTGAGCGCGATCACGGTGGAGGCGCCCGTGCTCGAATCGGAGGTGATGGTCAATGCCGCAGTGCGGGCCCCCAGGGCCGAGGGCGTGAATGTGAGTACCACCGTGCAGGTTGCATTGATAGCCAAAGTCCCACTGGATGAGCACGTACCGGCCTTTGAATAGTCTGCTGCGGCGATACCGCCCACGCTAATCCCCGAGAAGACCAATGCTGCTTGTCCATTGTTGCCAACCGTCAGGGTCAGTGAACTGTTGCTGCCCAACTGGGTGTCAGGGTAGGCAAGGGTGTTGTTGCTCAGCGTGATGGCGGGCCGAGGTGCTGCGTTGGCCGTTCCATTGATCGTGACGCTTTGTGGGCTGCCCGTGGCGTTGTGCGTGATCGTCAGGGTTGCATTACGCGCGCCTGAGACGGCGATTGCAGGTGCGAACTGGACGACCAGCGTGCAGGAGCTTGCGGCAGGCAAAGTCAAGCTGGCAGTGCAGGTGTTGCCAGAGGCCAGTGAGTAGTCGCCGGATTCACTGCCCGAGAAGGTCAACGTGCCCAGCACCAGATTGGCGGTGCCGGTATTGGATAGGGTGGTTGACGCGGTTGACGTGGTCCCTGCCGTAGCCGTTGGCGACAAGGTGCTTGAGGCAATGCTGAACGTAGGCGCACTACCGACACCAGACAATGCAATGGGGGTGCTGCTGGCATCGAAGGTTAAAGCCAGTGAAGCACTTTTCGATCCGGCAGCACTGGGCGTGAAAGTGACTTCAATGGTGCAGGTCGCCCCAGCCGTGATGCTGTTCACGCAGGGGTTGCTGGTGACCGTGAAGTTGGCTGAGTTCGACCCTGTGATTGAACCCAGGGTGTAGCCAGCGGCAACGCTTCTCAGGTTGGTGATGGTGAAGTTTGTCTGCGTCGGGGTCGAAACAAGGGTGGATCCAAAGTCAATGGATTGGGTGCTGACGCCACCGCGCAGCTCTTTGAAATAAGTCCATACCGCGGTGATGTCACCACTGGGTGCTGCACTGAAGTTATTCATGGCGGAGGCGGCCCCCAAGCCAGAAATATAGCTACTGAGGCTGTTGGCCGTGCCCATGTTCGCGGACAGTTGATGAGCCTCACTGAGCGCTTTTGTTTCACTGTGGCAACTGGTGCAATTGGTCGTCCAATACGCGGGGGCAGTCGCAGCGAAGCCACTTGACGAAGCACAGGCCGCAAACAACAGGGCCACCGGCAGACGTAGTCGCTTGACGAGCGAGCTAGAAAGTACAAGCTGGAATATCTTCACCGTGACCACCACCATCGTTTACTATTTTTAAATCTGCGACTGCTTAGATGCAGTCCACCACGCGGAACTCCACGCGGCGATCCAATGCATCACGCAGGTCATCGGTGCCCAAGCCCACGAGTGCTTCGCGAGAGCCTGCTCCGCCAACGGTCAACTTCGTCCCCAGTGATCGGTTGCGGCT
>JAZJZP010000381.1:0-6048 GCA_040389805.1 Pseudomonadota bacterium | reverse complement strand
GGCTTCGGCGCGACGCAGCGACAACTTCTCGTTGACACTGGCGCTGCCCGTGCGGCTGGTGTGGCCGACGACCCGCACGCAAGCGGGGAAGTTGCCGGCCTCTTGGGCCAGGGCATTCAGCCACATCTGGTACTGGGCCGACAAATCACCCACCTGATTGAAGTTCGTGCCACCGGGTTGGAACAGCATCTTGATGGGCAGGCGCTTGGCTTCCAGGCCTGAGGCGACGATCTTGCCGAAGGCCTCCTTGGCCTCATCGCGTTGCCCCAACTGCCAACTGGTCAGGTACAGGCCATTGAGCACGCGCAGGTCGCCAGAATCGGCCAGTTCGCTGGCCTCTTTGTAGAGGCGGTTGGCCGCGGGCACCTTGCCATCGTTGTAGGCCATCATGGCTTCATTGATCACGGCCGCGGCGGGCAAGTGGGCGATGTACTCCGAGTTAGGCGCATCGCCAATGTTGGTGTTGACCTGGCATGAGTTGATGTAGCCCTGCACGGTCTTGTCTTTGTGCCAGCTGGGGCTGTCGCGGAAGTAGGGCAGGGGTTCGGCGTTCACCGAGTTGACCGTGGCTCTGTCCAACTGCTTGGCGACAACCCGCATGGTGCGCAGATCGATCAGGGTCAACCAGATGCGATACGCGTCGGGCTGTTTGTCGATAGATCGTTCGATGTTCACAGGAGTCAAGGTGCCGATCAGCAGCAGGGGTTGGGCTGCGAGCGCTTGCCTTGTCAGCGGCTTGACCGACCAGGCCGAATGGCCACGTTTGAGTAGCGACTCCAGATTCAACCCCATCTGGGCGGTGCTCACCGTCTGCCCTCCCGTGTTGGCATCAATCAGCGGGTCTACGACGAGAAGGCGGGCCTCGCCCCCCAATTCAGCCTTGGCATCCTCGAACAACTGTGCGCCAGCACGTGCTACGGCATCGTCAAACTTGATGGGTGCCGGGGCGACGATCGATTTGGCACTGGTGGGCTTGGTTGTGTTTGCGCTTTTAGCGGACACAACAGGGTCCGCCGATGTGAGGGCAGGTGCCGCTGTAGATGAGACCGAGGCTCGCTCCGTGGGAGCGCTCGCAGTGCTGGCGGGGCTGTTGATGTTGCTGCAAGCTACTTGCATGCCCAACGCAGCAACTGAAGACAAGACCAACGCACTGGTTCTGAAAAACATCATGGGTTTGTTCATTTTGGTGACTCCAAGGCAAAGGCTGTTTTCAACGCTTCGGGTAAAGAGGGTCGGCTGCAGGTTCTGTGCACCCCAAGAACTTCTGGACAAGACTTGCCAGGGTCGAATCTGCTCGGATTCGATCTTGAAGTCGATCACGAGCGATCAAGGCGTTCGGCATGGAGGCATTGACATGGACGTCAGAGCCGCCACCGCAGATGTGCGCTGCATTTCGATAGGTCATCAGGTGCGGGAATGTCCCGTTGCCTGCGTCCCAGTCAAGGCTGTCGCGCATGGCGGTATGGCAGGTACGGCACGAGGTGCCCACCACTTCACGGTAGAAACGGCTGGCGTCGGCAGTCGTCGCGACAATGCCTCTCGTGCTGGGGTCAAATGTGGCCCATGCCGGGGGCACATAGGCCTTGTTGAGCGTCGTGGAACTGCCTGCATACCAACCTTGAATCAGGCTGGTGGTCGATGCGCTAGGACTGGTTGCCAGCACGAGGTCATTGAGTTGACGCAATGAGGCCGATTGCGCCGCCTCGGTCAAATTGGACTGCGTGGAGAAGACGTAGTTGCCCGTGTCGAACGGTAAGAAGGTGGCTTTCAGATCAGGCGATGGATTGCCGCGGTCTTGAAAGCGCCCACTGTACTGGACGCCGCCATGACAAGCCACACAAGCTCCAGGCATGTACTTCTCGCCACGACCATCGAGGTTGACCGATGCCCTTAACGAGCCATCGGGGGCGAACGTCAGGAACTTGGTGAACGGTTGGCCGCCGTTGCGCCCGGTCGTCACTGAATGCTCCATGGCGACACACGCCACCATCTTCTTGTCAGCCATCGCCGTGTCAATGGTTTGGTCGGCTTCAGTCTGGGTTTGCCCGACAGGGCCGGGGTGGTTGCACACCACGAAGGCCACATCGTTGGATGCCGACTGGGTTGCCACCATGCGCCTCACGAGGTTGAGGTCGCGCTGGTTGATGTAGGTCGCAGCGACTTCGGTGTTGGTACCTCGGTAGGGTGTGAACTGGTGTTGTCGCTTCCAGTCGTCCAGTGTGATGGGGCTGACCATATTGCCTTGGGCATCACAGTCCTGCACCGCACCGAAGGATCGATAGTATTTGCACGCGCTCAACTTCGTGTCGCGGCCCTTGTAGGTCAGGAAGTGATCCGGGCCGGGCAGTGTGTTGGAGAAGTCGCCGGCTTCGGGTTGGACCATTTTGCCGCGAACATTGCCATCAGGCCCGCTCGCGACCATTTTGACCAAGCGTGGGCGGCTATTGGGTACGGTGTAGGCAGGCATCTCCACGGGCGCCGCGAGCACATAGGCTGGGGCTGCTGCAGGGACATCCAGGGTTGCGGAGTGGCCTTCACACTGAACCTTGAGTTTGAGGGACGCATCAACCACGACCGCCGCATCGAGCGCGTAATCGCCAAACTTGTTGACTTTGATGGGTGCTGTCAAAACGGTACCGTTTGCCTCTTGCAGTTGCACGGTCGCAGACGACTGCATGGAGAAGAACTCACTTTGCATGCCGCAAATGGTTCCATCGGCCAAACTGACATGACCGTACAGCCATAAATTGCGCGCGATTGGAGGGGTCACGGCGGCATTGATGGCCTGAGCCTGCGTGCTGCTGGACAAGGTGCAACCGCTCAGCAAGACACCCTGGGGCGTCGTGCACCTGATGTCATAGGCTTGGCTGGCCGCAAGTTTGGGCAGCGTTATTTCGCCGCCGAGGTCGGTGGCGCCTGCAAAAACCTGCTCGGAGGTGCCTGACTTCAGGACTTGAACCTGGATGTCTGGCAGGTAAACATGTCGCTGGGTGAGTTTCCCTGTCCCGCCGGGCAGTGTGTCTGCCGCATAGATGCGCAAGCGCACGGTGCCGCCCGCAAATTCGTCACCCGAGGTGACGACGGGCAGCGTGTTGTTGACTGCAACACGACTGGGCGCGGGCACGTCCAGCGAATCAGTGGCGACGGCGTACTGTTGCTCAACGTAGCCCCCTTTGCCATCCGACACCGTGACATAGGCGAAGTGCAGGCCAGGCCCATCGGGCATCGTCCAGACGGTCTCTTTATTGTTTCGGTTTTCGATGGTGCCGGCGTTGGTGCGCCACTGATAACTCAGGGTGTCCCCAGCATCGTCTGAGGCTTCTACCCGCAGGTAGGTTTTGCCAGGACCGCTGTCATTTTTCGAACCGGTGCCACCACCACAGCCCACAAGAGAGGCCGCCACCATGAAAGGGGTGATCAAAGACGCTACACGCGCAATGCCCCGAGAAAATACCTGAGACATACTGCCCCCATGATCAAATTTGTTTTTGGTGGAGGCCGCTGACTGACTGCCTCTAACCACGGGCGAGTTCAGACACATTCAAAACCGCGCCGCGATTATCGCGTCGTTATTTGATGCAAAACAATTTTTCGGGACTTCGTATTAGGGGGGGAGGTCTATCGACAGTGAAGGGTCTTGAGTCGACTGATCAGTTCGGGTGACGCATCGCCCAGTGACATGCGCTGCACGATGCTTGCACATTCCGCACCATTGTTTTCAGACTTGGCGGTGGCCGCGACGATCTTTTTGGGTTGCTTGACGGGTGCCGCGTGGGCGATTGCCGTGTTTGTTGGCTCCGGGTGCGGCCGCGGCGGAGGCTCGACTTTGATGTCTGGCGATGCCTGTGTCGGTGCCGATACAGGCGCCGGTGATGGCTGTACCGTTGCGACGGGACTGGGGAGGGCCGCCGGAGCCGGAGGAACAAGCGCTTGGGCAGGTTTTGGTGTGAGCGCAGCGGTAGGCAGAGCCGCGGGTGTCAATTTCGGCGAGTTGGCTTGACTGCCCCACCACACGCCGCCTCCGATCAGTGCCGAGATGGCCAAGCCCGATACCCACCACACGGTTTGACCCGACCCCGACCTCGGCAGTACAGCCTTGTCGGCCGTCGCGGTTTTGACGCGGGCAGGTGGCGCGGGCCGAATGATCGTTTTCTCAGAATTTGGGTTCTGAGGGGATGCGTTGTTGCCGGTATTGCCTCGGGCATCAAAGCCCAGATCCTTTCGAAAGGCATCAATGTTGGGTGTTCGCTGCTCAGGCCGAACGATCAACGCCCGGTCGATGGCTTGCAAGAATGGCTCGCTGTATCGCCCCGTGGCACATTCCACCAGCGGTTTGTAGTGATCGCTGATCATTCGGCTCACGGCGGGGGGCGGCGTCTTGCCCGTGATCGCCCAGTAGACCGTGGCGGCCAACGCGTACACGTCAGTCCAGGGTCCCTGCTTCATGCCGGGAATTTCGGCGTATTGCTCCACCGGGGCGTAACCAGGTTTGAGGATGACGGTCAGCGCCTGGGTCATGTCCCCAATGACCTTGCGTGCCGCACCGAAGTCCAGCAGCAAAGGCTTGCCATCCTCTTGCAGTAGCATGACGTTGTCGGGCGCAATGTCCCGGTGATAGCACTGCTCGGCGTGAATCACACGCAAGGCCTCGGTCAGCGGCTCCAGCAGTTGGCGCAGCCAGGCCTCATCAGGCGGCTGATTGAGGGCGAGCACCGTGTCCTTGAGGGTCACGCCTTCATAGAAGGGCATGATCATGTAGGCGGTGCCATTGGCCTCCCAAAAGCGGTAGACCTTGACCAGGGAGCGATGTTCAAACTGCGCGAGCAGCTTGCCTTCGTTGATGAAGCTCTTGAGCCCAGCATCATAGGTGTCGCGATGCCGCTCGGACCGGGGGCTGACCATCGTGTGCCGTTTGCGCGCCGAGATGGACGCGGGCATGTACTCCTTCAGCGCCACCCGGCGGTCGAGCGACTGATCCCAGGCGATGTAGACGATGCTGAAGCCGCCTTCACCGATCTTTTTGGTGATCTCGAACTCGCCCAGCATGGTGCCGGGGGGCAGGGCATTGGTGTCCTCGTCGCCTTCAACCGTCGCCGACTCGTCCACCGGCTCACTGACGGTGTGAGCAGGTGCCGTCACGGCGGCCCGGGTGACGGGTCGGATGACGGTGCGGTCGTCGTCTTCAGGCAAAGGACTCATCGCGGCTTAAAGGAGGCGGGCTCTCATTATCACCAGCAATTGTCGTCAGCCAAATTCTCAGGCGTCCAGCACCAGGTTGCGCGATGCCGGATAGGCGGTGCAGAGATACACCGCCTGGCCCAGAACGTTGCCACTGGCTTGTCCGTCGCGCACCACCAGTTTGCAGGTGCCGCACATGCCTTGGCAGCATCCCGACTCGACCGGCAGGCCATGCGCCTGCGCCAGTTGCAGCAGCGTCTTGCCTTGATCCTCAGCGGTCAAGGTGATGCGGGCATTGAGGTGCTGAAAGTAAACTTCGGCACCCTCGGCCTGAAACTCGTCGGTGGCAGGCGCGGTGGGCGCTGCCACCGTGAAGCGCTCGGTATGCACGCGTGCCAAGTCGACCTTCAACGTTTGCAGGTGCTCGATCATCTGCGTCATGAAGCCGCTGGGGCCGCACAGGTAGATGTCACGCTCCAGCAGGTCGGGGCACAGGTGCGCAAGCTGCGTGGCATCAATTCGCGGAGATTGACCGGGAGGGCAATCGTCAGTCGTTGCGAGGCTGCTCAGTGCCGTGGTGACCTTCACGCCAGCTTGGGCCCAACGCTGGAGATCTGATTTAAAGATCACGTCGGAGGCTTGCCGAAATTGGGCAATGACCTGGATGTCAGGTTGTTCAACCGAAGGATCGCTCAGCAGCGAAGTCACCATGGAATGACACGGTGTGATGCCTGAGCCTGCTGACAGGTACAGCAGCTTGACCTGTCCTTGATGGCAGAACCGGCCTTGTGCCTGGCTCAGCCTGAGGTTCATGCCGGCGCGCAGGTGCTGGTGCATCCATTGAGACGCACGTCCCTGCTTGACTTGTTT
>JAZJZP010000380.1:7078-9854 GCA_040389805.1 Pseudomonadota bacterium | reverse complement strand
CTGCGGCACGTTGGCCAGGGTGACGGGCTCGGCGCTGAGCAAGGCAGCGCACAGTTCGGGCAGCGCGGCATTCTTGGCGCCAGCAATGGTCACTTCGCCTTGAAGGCGACGACCGCCACGGATCAGGAGTTTGTCCATGAAAAGCACAAAGGGCACGAGGGGGCCGGATGAGATGTCCGGGGTTCGCGCCTGGGGTGAATCAGCAAAAATGAAAAAATCCGAGCACCGCCGAAGCAGCGCTCAGGACTCAGGACTTGGCAGCGTCTTTCGCCCATTCGGTGGGCGTCAGGGTCTTCATCGACAGGGCATGAATCTGCTGACGCATTCTATCGCCCAGGGCCTGGTAAACGCGCTGATGGCGCGCCACTCGGGTTTTGCCTTCAAATTCATTGGACACGATGGTGGCGAAAAAATGCTGTCCATCGCCCTCCACCTCCAAGTGGTCACAAGGCAAGCCTTGGGCAATGAAGCTTTGTACGTCAGCGGCGGTGGGATCGGCCATGGTGAGACTCGTTTGGATCAAAAGGAAAGGATCAATGCCGGATTTTGTACCCGGTCTTGAGTAAATGCAGGGCCAGCGCCGAAACACCCAGGGTGCTGAGGACCACCACCCCGAGGCTGAGCCACGGGCTGACATCGCTGGCGCCAAAAAACCCGCGCCGAAACCCATCGACCAAATAGAAAAACGGATTGAGGTGCGACAAGCGCTGCCAGAAGGGCGGCAAAGAATGCACCGAGTAGAACACGCCCGACAGGAAGGTCATCGGGACGATGATGAAGTTCTGAAAGGTCGCCATCTGGTCGAATTTTTCAGCCCACAACCCCGCGATCAGCCCGAGGGAGCCCAGCAAGGTGCCGCCCAGCATGGCGAAGATCAGCGCCCACCAGGGCTCGGCCAACCCCGGCGGCGCAAACCAGCCGGTGATCAGAAACACCCCCAGGCCCACGGTCAGGCCCCGCACCAGCGAGGCGCCGACATAGGCCAAAAACCATGCCCGGTGCGACAAGGGCGTCAGCAGCAAGAACACCAAATTGCCGGTGATCTTGCTCTGTATCAGCGACGACGAGCTGTTGGCAAACGCGTTTTGCAGCAGGCTCATCATCACCAGACCGGGGATCAAGAAGCGCGTGTAGCCAATGCCATTGAAAACCTCGACCTTGTCTTGCAACACGTGACCAAAAATCAGCAGGTAAAGCACCGACGTCAACATCGGCGCGCCGACGGTCTGGAAACCCACTTTCCAGAACCGCAGCACCTCTTTGATGAACAAAGGACGCACGCCCGTCAGACCCAGGGCATTGATCATGTGGCCGCCCCTTGCATGATGCTGAGGAACACGTCCTCCAGGTCGGCCCGACCGATTTCAAGGTCTTCGACCCGGCAGCCGCCATGGCGCAAGGTGGCGAGGATCTGCTCCACCTCGGCCGCATCGTGCGCGGGCAGTTGCACCACGCGGCCGGTGATGCGGGCGTGCGGCGCCAAATCGGCCGGCAACGCATCGTCGGTTTTGAAACGCAGCATGGTGTGCGCCGTGCCAGCCAGCAGGGCCGAGGTGCGCTCCAGGGCGACCAGCTTGCCTTGTTTGAGCATGCCGATGCGGCTGCACAGCGCCTCGGCTTCTTCCAGGTAATGCGTGGTCAACAGCACCGTGTGACCTTCTTTGTTGAGGCGGGCAATGAAGTGCCACAGGGTTTGGCGCAACCCCACATCCACCCCCGCGGTGGGTTCGTCCAGCACGATGACGGGTGGGCGGTGCACCAGGGCCTGGGCCACCAGCACCCGCCGCTTCATGCCACCCGACAACTGGCGCATATTGGTGTCGGCCTTGTCGCTCAAGCCCAGATTGGCCAGCAACTCGTCGATCCAGGCGTCATTGCGGCCCAGTCCAAAGTAGCCGCTTTGAATGCGCAGCGCCTCGCGCACCGTGAAGAAGGGATCAAACACCAGCTCTTGTGGGACCACGCCCAGGTGGCGCCGCGCTTGCGCGTAATCGGCCACCACGCAGTGCCCATGCACCCTCACCTGCCCGCTGGTGGCACGACTCAGGCCCGCCAGGATGCTGATCAGCGAGGTTTTGCCCGCACCGTTGGGGCCAAGCAAACCGAAGAACTCGCCTTCTTGGATGTCGAAGCTCACGCCCTGCAAGGCGGCGACCTTGCGATCGCCCAGGGCATAGGTTTTGGTGATGTTTTGAAAGGAAACGGCGCTCATGGAGGTCGCCATTGTAGGGATCGCGTCAATGGCCTGCCGCACCAGGGACTTACAGCCACCGTGTTTGAGGGGCTGATCAGCCGAGGGGGCGGGCGTAAAATCAGATCCACAAAATAGTGCGGATCCATCCCACATTTACCTGGAGACAACCATGTCCGACCTGACCACCCTTTTTGAACAAGCCGTCACCAACTCCAAGCTGCTGACCGCCAAGCCCGACAACGACAGCATGTTGAAGCTGTACTCGCTCTTCAAGCAAGCCACCACCGGTGATGTGCAAGGCGATCGCCCCGGCATGATGGACTTCGTGGCCCGCGCCAAGTTCGACGCCTGGGCCGCGCTCAAGGGCAAGACCACTGACCAAGCCAAGCAAGCCTACATTGACTTGATCGCCGCGCTGCAGAAAAAATAAGCGCTCGCCTCATCACTCTGTGAAAAGCTTCAGCAAGCCCTTGGCTGTCAACAAATGGCCAGGGTTGCTGGTTTCATTGAGCAAGCCTGCGATGCGCTGGCGAATTTTGGGACTGCGATTGGCGCGCCAGATCACCAGGTCCGCCAGCCACG
>JAZJZP010000380.1:2086-7068 GCA_040389805.1 Pseudomonadota bacterium | reverse complement strand
GCGCTGGTACATCTTGAAGCGCGGCTTGAACGCCTGCAATTGGGCGTCGAAGTCGGTACGCACCTGAGCATCACTCCAACCTTGTTTTCGTCCCCTGATGACCGCCTCAGCGGCCAGCATACCGGTCTGCAAGGCCTTGCCGATGCCCTCTCCGGTGAAGGAGTAGGTGCTGCCCGCAGCTTCACCGCACACCAGCAAGCCAGGCCGTGAGAACCGGGCGCCTTCAAGGCTGAAGCGCAAAGGCGCGCCTTTAAGGTCGCCCATCAGTTGCCCACCGGCTACCAGTTCACGCGCGGGGGCATGGACCCGAATGAAGCGCTCGTAAATCTGGCGCAGATTTTGGTCCCCTTTGACGCGTCGACCATCAGGCCCGTCGGAGATGCCCACGCCGACATTGAACACCCCGCCACCGCACGGGAAGATCCAGCCATAGCCAGGGCTCAGCGCCCGGTGCCACACGATTTCAAGCCCGTCGATGCGCCCGGCCATGGCCTCGTTCTTGATATAGCCACGCAGGCCCACCCCGCTAGGCGTGTGGCGCTCGGCCATGCCAGCGGCCAGCAAGGCCTGGGGAACGGCCCCACTGGCCAGCAGCACCCATGTGGCACGAACATCGCGCTGGACACTGGCGTGCTGGAGACGTGCGCCCACCACGAGACCATCGGCTTCAAGGGGCGCCATGAAGCGAACCGGCGCATGCATCCGGGCACCCGCCGCCACCGCAGCGCGGCACACAATGTCATCGAGTTGCTGACGGGGCAGCACCGCCAGTTCGCCCGGCACAGCCAGACGCCCCCCACGGGGACCGACACAGGTCACCTGGCCCACGGCCAGCGCCTGGCTCATCACCTCATCCAGCACACCGAGTGCGCGCAGGGCCTGGTGCGCATCAGGAATCAGTCCATCGCCACAAACCTTGTCGCGCGGGAAGGCGTGCTGATCTACCAGCACCACGGACAGCCCTGCCCGAGCCAACATCAAGGCCGCGGCACTGCCTGCTGGTCCCGCCCCAACGACCAGCACGTCACAGGACTCAGGAAGCTCATCGAGTCCCAGGTTCATGAACAGCCCAGCAGATCTCAGGCCGATGGATTGCCGCCTTCGGCCTTGGCCAAAATGCGGCTGAGATTTTTCTCGATTTCAGCCTCCACCATGGGCTTGAAGGCCGCCATCATGATGCCCAGCTTGGCGTCCAGTTCAAACGCATCGGGGCGAACCGTCATTTTGCCGCTCACGCCCATGCGCTCGAAACTGATGACGTCTTCGGTGGTGCCGGGCACCAGCTTGCAGGTCAGCCCCAATTTTTGGGCGGCATCGTCCATCCACTCTTGAGCCAGTACACGGGCCTTGTCCAAGCCCAGGGCGTGGGTGCGTTGAATTTTGATGTCGGCCATGTTGATCGTCCTCGGTAGGTGAACTCGCCGATGAGTTTAGCGCCATCACGATTTGAACCCCCTGCGCTGGCCAGGGATGAGCCTGCGCGGGTAAGATCAGACTCTCCTTTCCGAGGGTCCGAACTGTCATGTCCGCCGCGCTGCACGCCACCGACCTTGATCTGTCTGCATTGGTCCTGCCAGACTTGCTCAAACATGCCGAGGCCATTCAGGTCATCCGCCGCGACATCCATGCGCATCCCGAATTGTGCTTTGAAGAGGTACGTACCTCCGACCTGGTCGCCAAAGCGCTGCAGGCCTGGGGCATTGAAGTGCACCGTGGCCTGGGCAAGACAGGCCTGGTTGGCGTGATCCAAGGCCGGCCTGGCCCCCGTTCGCTGGGGCTGCGCGCCGACATGGATGCGCTGCCCATGACCGAACACAATCACTTTGCACACGCCAGCCGCCATCCCGGCAAGATGCATGCATGTGGACACGACGGCCACACCGCCATGCTGCTGGCCGCCGCGCAACATCTGGCCAACCACCGCGATTTTTCAGGCACCGTCTATGTGGTGTTTCAGCCGGCTGAAGAAGGTGGCGGTGGCGCCGCGGCGATGATGCGCGACGGCTTGTTCGAGCGCTTCCCGATGGAGGCCATCTTTGGAATGCACAACTGGCCCGGCATCGCCGCCGGCGAGTTCTCGATCAAGTCCGGGCCGTGCTTTGCCTCCAGCAATGAGTTTCATATCACCATCCGGGGCAAGGGATCGCATGCGGCCATGCCCAACCTGGGCATTGATCCGGTGCCTGTGGCCTGTCAAATGGTGCAGGCGTTCCAGACCATCCTGACGCGCAATGTGCGCCCCATCGATACCGGCGTCATCTCGGTCACCATGATCCAGGCCGGTGAAGCCACCAACGTGGTGCCCGATTTCGTGACGGTGCAAGGCACGGTACGCACCTTCACCACCGAGGTGCTGGACTTGATCGAGGCGCGCATGCGCACGGTGGCCGAGCACACTTGCGCCGCCTTCGGTGCCACCTGCGAGTTCGAGTTCAACCGCAACTACCCCCCCACCATCAACCACCCCGATGAGACCGCCTTTGTGCGCTCCGTGATGATGGATTTGGTGGGCGCAGACAAAGTGTCCGAGTTCGAGCCCACCATGGGGGCCGAGGACTTCAGCTACTACCTGCAAGCCAAGCCAGGGGCCTACTTCTTGATCGGCAACGGCGACGGCACGCACCGGCAAGGTGGGCATGGACTGGGCCCGTGCATGCTGCACAACCCCAGCTACGACTTCAATGACCAGTTGACGCCGCTGGGCGCCACGCTGTGGGTCCAGCTGGCGCACCAGTGGCTGGCACTCACCAATTGAGCGTGGCCCTCCAAAGCGCCAGCACTAGGGGTTCAAGCCATTGAGGTCTTGCAGCACGCTGTTGACGGCGCGTTGCATCAGGCTGGGCTCGGCCACTTGGGTGGCCAGGCCTTCGGCCCGCAGTCGCTCCAACGCGCGGCGGGTCATCGAGTGCATGCCGCCGGCCAACGGGCTGGTGAACATGAAAAACTGCCCGCTGTCACTGCGCCACAGCAATTTGGCGGTGATCCACTGGCCTTGCAAAAACAGCTTGCAACGCGCGCCTTTGTGCAGGGACGCCAGCCATGTCGTGACGGCATCTGCGCCCGCCCCTGGCTCGGCCCCGCCATCGTCCAAGCCCATGGGCACGGTCGCCAAGGCGCCGACACTGGTGTCAATCGACCAGACATCGTCCTCACTCTCCGTGAGCAGCACCTCGTCGCGCATTTTCTGCACCAGCGCTTGCGGTGAGTCGGGCGCCGGCGCTGTTGATGAAGGCGCCTGGGGACGAGGAGGCTCCGGTGTGGCGCTGGCGGCGGGTGTGAGCGCTTTCGGTGTCGCCCGCAGATGGCGACTGTGGATCTGCATCAGCTCATCAAGGACTTGGTCGCGCTCGCCCTGCGGCAACTCGATGAGCGCCATGCCGCGTTGCAATCGATCAATCAAGCCCGGCAAGCGTTCACGCAACTGGCTTCGATCCGCTTCGGTTGGTGGGCGCTGCAGGCTCCACAGCAACTCGTCAACCGTGCCCACCAGTGCTTGGGTCGCGTGATCATCAGCCCCCTCCTGCGACACCATGGTGCGCACCAGCACCTCTGTCCAGGGACCACTCAGAAACGCCCTCAAGGTGAGACTCAAGTTGTCGGCGGTGTTGAGCTGCTGCGCCACCTGCTGACGCAGCAAAGGCATCAAGGCCTGCCGTTGCTCCGCCTGGGCCATAGCCCTGACGGCCGGCTCCGATTGCGCCAACTGTGCCTCTTGTTCGTGCTCGATGAAGGCCTGGATGTCCGACAACGCGCCCTCATACGAGGCCGTGCTGGGTGGCTGCAAGGAGGCCAGCCGATCGATCAGTGGCTGCACGAAGGCCATGAAGTCTGTGCCACGGGGATCAGTGCTGGTGGGGTGGTCTCCGGCATGCGCCGCGATTTGATTGAGCAATGACCAGGTGGGATGCTGGCCGGAACTCAGCAGACTGGGGTCTTGAAGCTCCAGTTGCATGACCGAGGCCTGCAAGCGCCCAAGGGCGTGCTTGACCGACTCCTCCAGGCGCGGATCGGCCACGATCTGGGTGAACAGCCGCGACAGCAGCTCTGCCGATTGCGCCTGAGGTGGCTCGGCCGCCCGATCAGGCATGCGCCGCCGCAGATCCGACCAAGCGCCTGGTTGCGTGACATCCACCAAGGGCGCTGGCCGCGGATGGACCACGGTGCGGTAGTCCAGCGGCTTCACGCCCCAGGCCTTGAGACGCCCACAGGCCTGCGCGTAGACCTCGCGCAACTCGTCGGCCAACGCAAAGCCTGCCATGCGCAGCAACAAACCAACACTGGCGTTGGACACCTCCAGACCATGCGCCGCCTGCGCCAGCGCCTTGGCATAAATCGCAGGGCGGCATGGGTTGGCTTCTAGACGCAGCTTGGTCTCGCCCACCAGCGTGGCGGTCAAGGCTTGAAGCTCTCGCAGCTCCCACTCGGCCTTGAGGTCAATGAGCTGAATGGTGCGAGAGATTTCGATGTCTCTCTCGGCCTGATCCTCGTCCACCAAGGTCAGGTCTTCAATCCGGATCGGCCCGGCGCTGCGCATTGGCACCACAGGAAGCCGCGCTGCCGCCATTTCAGTTTGAATGGCCTCGGCGAAAGCATGGGTGAGGTGCGGCAGAAATACCAGCAGCGCCTCCAGCAGTTCAAACACTTGCTGCCGATCTGGTGCCATGGCGATGGTCGCCCCCGGCTCACGCAAACGCTGCAAGGTCGAGTCCATGACCCGCCGCGCCAGATCTGGCACGCCAGCCAGCATGGCATCAAGGTGACGACTCAACAGGGGAGTGGCTTGCATGGGGGGACCCGCCGGAAACAGCAGTGGTGAGAACACTTTACAGCGAAGGAGCCCCACCCATGGTCAGATAAGCCCGGGCATCCCCCGTCAATCCACGGGCACCCAGTTGCCATGAAAGCCCATGGGCACGCGCCCCGGCAGGTGCACCACGGCCACTGGAGACGCAGAAAAGCGCTGCGCATCGATCACCACAAAA
>JAZJZP010000380.1:1561-2076 GCA_040389805.1 Pseudomonadota bacterium | reverse complement strand
ATCACTCTTGTCGTGCTCGCTGCGGTAGACAAAACCCATCAGCCAACCATCGTCTTCGGCCTGACCACCCGGGCGCGGCACAAACACAAACTCGCCCGGAATGCTCTGCGCGCCAAAGTCGTGAAAGTCAAACTGGCCCGTCTGCAAATCATGACGGATGAGAGGATAAGACAATGTCGTGTCCGCCCCGAAACCAACGGTATAGGCATAGCGGTAAGGTCGCCCGATGAGCCGCTCGTCGCACCGCGGGAACTCCTGCATCTGACGCGACCACACCTTGCGCTCGACCTTGGGGTTGCCGGGCAGCAGGGTCCAGCGCTCAAAGGTGATGCCCGAAGCCTCGATCTCTGGACCGATGGTGGACTTCGCAAACATGCGGGGGTGCACCACCACGTCCATCACCATGCCACCATCGTCCAGGTCATAGGCATTGCAGCTGTGGAACACCGCACAGGCCTCGACCTGCCACCATTGCACTTCAGTGCCCTGACCGCGCTTAGGGATCAGGCCAACCC
>JAZJZP010000380.1:0-1551 GCA_040389805.1 Pseudomonadota bacterium | reverse complement strand
GGGTTCCAGCGATAAGGAAACGTCGCCCCCGAGAACAGGGCCTTCCATGACAAGGTCACCGGCAGATCCAACACCACCACTTGGGATTTGGTGATGGCGCAGTCATGGATCATGGGCCCGTGCTGCACCGGGATGCTCGTCTTGTGCGCCAGCGCCCCGGCCGGATCAATGACCACGTACTGCACCGCGCGCGGATTGGTCGCGTCGTAGCAAATGGCATGCAATTCACCGGTATCGGGGTCGGTATGCGGGTGCGCTGTGAAAGGCAAGGAGGCGGTGGCGTTGAAATAGCCGTAGCGAATGGTCGCCAGCTCGGGGGTCAACTCGACCGGATAAACCCCCGCCTCGGTGGCCGCCCAAATGCTGCCCGCATGGCCAAACACATTGGTGTTGACCACATCCGAGATGCCACGACGAGGACCGGGGGTGCGTGGCTGTTGCTTGGCTGCACGGATCTTGTCAGAGCCCACCCAGCGGTTGCGATACCACAGCGCCTGTCCATCCTGCAGGCGCAAGCCGTGCACCATGCCATCGCCCACAAACCAGTGATAGGTGGCAGGGTTGTCGACTTTGACAGGGTTGGGGCCAATGCGCAGGTACATCCCATTGAGCTGTGGCGGCAGTTGGCCCTCCACCACCAGTTGGGTGTCGGTGAGCTCTTCGGCCACAGGCGCAAACGGCCCCTCCAGGTACAGGTTGGCAGGATCGTAAGGAACGCGCTCGCGCATCTTGCGAGAGATCCAGCCCACCGCACGTTTCGCCAGATTAGATGCCGACATCAAGAGACTCCAGTTACCAGGTTGACCTGCGCTCATGTACATGACATCCGCCATGCCATGCGGTAATGTACACAGCGTCACCCTACTTGGATCAACCCGCTCGAAAGGCTCCGTCATGGCAATCGGTTGGCTCGCAGTTCTGCAAAGCGTTCCGTGGTCCGAAGTCATCAGCAACGCGCCAAAGCTTGCGGAGGGCGCAAAGAAACTGTGGAACACCGTCGCGAAGAATCCACCGCCGCCAGAGCCGCCCGCAACGGACATGACGCCAATGGTGTCAGTCGAGGCACAGGCCCTTGGTCAGCTGGAAACACGTGTCGCTTTAGCAGAAGAGACGATGTCGGATCTGCACAGCCAGATGCTGGCATCGACCGAACTCATCAAGTCACTCGCCGAACAGAACGCTCAACTCATCGAGCGCATTGAATCGAATCGAGTTCGCGTCTTCTGGCTGGCCGCAGCGACTGCCGTGGCCGTGCTCGCCGCAGGCCTTAGCCTCGCACTGCTGGTGAGCCAGCATGGTGCCTAGATTCAAGCAATCAACGCAACGAAGTAAGGCCTGATCGGCTTCTGGCTGGGTGCTCAGCCATCACTATCGCCCTCACCGCCCTCTATCGGACGTGGCCGCAGAGGCATTGCAAGGTGCAGCGAATCGATGGGATGTGTTTGGTAGCGACGAAATGGCTACGCAAAACAAAAGGGGATCAGTCCGCTTGAACTGATCCCCTCTAAATTTTGGTGGGCCCCGACAGATTCGAACTGTCGACCAACGGAT
>JAZJZP010000379.1:0-8868 GCA_040389805.1 Pseudomonadota bacterium | reverse complement strand
CCCGACCATGCGGGGATGCTGGTGCCAGGATGGGCTCTGATTCAACGGCAGCCCCAGAATCACCATGGCCGCCACGATGCCTGTCAACGTGACGGCTGCCGTGGCCATGAATATTGCATTCGCGCTGTTATGCAGCCGCCCCTCAATCCGCTGCAGGACCTGCTGCAGCGTGGCAAGTTGCCCCGCTGTGGAGTTGTCCTCAATGGGATCAGCGCTTCGCATGGAGCCGATTGATCAAGCCATGCATCAGTTTTTCGATCTCATTGCTTTGATCGAAAATGGACAGCGCTTCCTTGATATGCCGTTGCAATGTGCTAGACAGCAAATCCTCTTGTTGCTCTGTCAGGCCCAAGTGAACAAAGGACTGCTCGATCTCGTAGTTCATCTCCTGGAATACTTTGCCCATGTGCATCCGGTTGGCATGCTGCTGTGCAGAGATGTCGACCAGGGTGTCTCGGGTCAGTTGCACCAAGTTTGTTCTGTTCGAGGTGCGTGTTCTCCGTTTCCATGTCCAGAGAACGCATGCGTGCCACGATGCCCTCGGCCATCAAGGCCACGTTGTCTCGGGCTCGAGCGAACCGATCGATGTCGTCGGCTGAATACACCGAGCTCTGCGGACTCTGAGGCAGGTTCTGTATCAGCATCAAAACGCTGCCATATCGAAAGCAGGTGTTGTCTCCGACCGCCTGGATTGACGGGCCTTTGACGCGCTCAATGTGATCCAGGATGGAGTTTTCAAGGGCACTGCATTGAGCGCGGGCGGTGCGGGCCATCACGCCCAGTCGGCCTGACAGCCGCAGGCAGCCGTCAAATCCGACCTGAGCCAGTGCGGTGAAAAAAGCAACCGCGATCTGGTTGTAGTTTCCGCACTCGCTCAGTGCGGTGTTCATGGCCTCTTCGATCTGGCCATTGAGTTGCTGATTGCGTTCGCGCTGCTCAATCGCCAAACCGATCTTGGCGGTGAGTTCAGCCACCTCGAAGGGTTTTGTCAGATAGTCATGAGCACCCACGCGGTAGCCACGCAGACGTTCTTCAATGTTGACCTTGGCCGACAAAAAGATCACCGGCACTTCGGCCGTTTGCGGATTGGCCTTGAGTGCTTGGCAGGTTGCATACCCATCCAGGCCGGGCATGTCCACATCCAGCAGGACCAAGTCAAAAGCCTGCGTTTGCGTCAGCTTCAGAGTTTGCTCACCATTGTTTGCCTTGGTGACCTGGTGTTGACTCTGGAGCACTGCCTCCAGCATTTCTAGCGTCACCTCGTCATCGTCGGCGATCAATATCCGTGCCTGAACCATCGCTATTCCCCATTTATTTTTTGCCAGGCGAAGGCTGCCAATTTGGTGGTGATGCCTGGATGGGTCGCCTGATCCCCTCCTGGTGGTGGTATCGGCGGTATCTGAAAAAAGTTGAGGGATCTGCCTGGCGTTGTAGGGATCGGCTTATGACGGCATCAAACGCCAGCGCAACTGGTAGTCTTGTCAAAGACAGACCACTCAGTGCCAAAGCATGCCCATACTCACTTACCGTCACCTGCGCCCATGGGTTTGGCTGAAGCATTGGCTGGCCCCGCGCAAGACGCTGTCCCCCGAGTTACAGCGAGCGCAGGATTTGATCTCTGCCATCGATGCGGGGGGGATGCCCCTCAATCCTGCGCGGGTCAACGACATCGCGCGCAAGCTGGGGTTGGAAGTCTCGACCAAAGCCCCTATGGATCAGACCATCCTGCGCATTCGTGCTGCCTTGGCCCAGCAATGATGGGGCCCGCCTAAAGAATGGGCAGGCCATGCCGATAGAAGACTACCGGCCAACTCCCGAGCAATCCGTACAGTGAGAAGCCTTTCACCTTTACCCGAACCCATGGGCTTGAAACCTGTGCAATTGGGGCAAGTTCAAAAGTGGCGTCACATGATGACGTTGCTTGGCGACACACTGCTCAGTACCAACGCAAAACGCCGTCTGCGGATAGCGCGCTCGATGTTGGCGTTTCAAATTTACCTGGCTGGAGACTGGATAGGCCAATATGCCATCAGCCATTGGAGCGTTGATGTTGCCGATGTTCGGGCTTACCAAATTATCAGTGGCTTGTTCTCGGTGCTGGTCTATGCCTTGATTCGAGGCGGCTGGAGCGAGCGGCTAGCGGATCCGTCACTGACTGTTTTGCAAATTGTTGTGGCCCAGACGCTGGCGGTCTGGTGCTACGCTATTTTCAGTCCGGTGCGAGGAGCGCTCATGCTCCTTCAAATCATCATTATTTTCTTTGCCTTGTTCACGCTCAAGCCACGTGGTCAGTTGTTGGTGACGGTCTATCCCCTGGTTTTGATGGGCTTGTCCATGTGGGGCCTGTCAGTGGCTTCTCCGGCCACGTTTGCGCCGGACATCGAGTGGGTGCACTTCGTGATTTTGGCGACAACGCTTCCATCGGTGGCGATGCTGGGAGGGCAGATATCAAGCATGCAGGACAAGCTTCGGAAGCAGAAAATTGCACTTGAGGGTGCGCTGGCGCGCATCCAGGACCTTGCCAATCGCGATGAATTGACAGGTCTGCCCAATCGGCGTTACATGCTCGATGTGCTTCACAGTCGCATCAGTCTGTTTGAGCGCTCTGGACAATCCTTTTGCCTCGCGATTTTGGACCTTGACCATTTCAAACAGGTCAATGATGTCCATGGTCATCAAGTCGGTGACGAGGTGTTGAAAACGTTTGCCCAACAGTCGGCAGTCGCATTGCGCGAGACTGATCTGCTGGCTCGATGGGGCGGCGAGGAATTTCTGCTGTTGATGGCAGACAGCTGTGCGCCGCATGCGGCCAAGGCGATCGACCGGATACGCGAAAACCTGAGTCAAGTGCAAATGACCACTGAGGCGCCTCAGTTGCGCATTACCTTCTCAGCGGGGTTTGTTCAGTTCTTGTCAGGCGATACGCTTGATAGCGCCATTGAGCGAGCTGATCAAGCCTTGTACACCGCCAAGAAAAACGGCAGAAATCGAACCGTCATTGGGTAGCGCCTATAGGCGCGTCACCCCATCAGCGCAACTGCAATTCGTCGGCACCGTAGACCACGTTCAAGGGCTCAATCACGACCTGCTTGGGCCCGTCTTCAACACGCCCGGCAATGATGGCCGGGATGCCCAGGCCTTGGGATATCTCGACCACGCGCTGTGCATCGCCGGCGGCCACATACAACGCAAACCCGGCGCCCATGTTGAGCGTGCCATAGGCTTCCTGGTCGTCGAGTTGGCATTCCCGCTGCATGAAGGCCAGCACGGGGCTGACAGGGGGCACCTGCGTGATACGGTAGGTCAGTTGTTTGGGGTGACGCAACAGTTTGCGCCAGCCATGGCCGGTCACGTTGGCGCAGTAATGGGGGTAGATGCCCGCGGCGGCCAGGGCCTCGGTCACGGGTGAGTACAGCGCTGTGGGGGCCAGCAAGGCCTCGCCATAGCTTTCGCCGTTGCCGATGTCGGTCAGGTAGCCCCGCGGCAGTCGCTCGGCCAACTTGCGCGCCAGCGACAGGCCATTGGCGTGGATGCCACTGGAGGCCAGCAGCACGATGGCATCGCCGGCGCCCATCTTGTCGCCCACCGACAGGCGCGCTTTGGGACTGATGATGCCGGTGCACGATGCGGCCAAGTCCACCCGGCCATCGGCCACGATGCCTGCCAGGGCAGGGGTTTCACCGCCGCCCCAGGCGACATTGCACACGTCGCAGGCGCGTTTCCAGCCGGCCACCAGGGCTTGCGAGCGCTGGGCATCGCCAAACCAGTCCGAGCCACCGGCGGCCCAGTAGGCCTGCACCACCAAGGGCGTGGCGCCCACGGTGATCAAATCGTTCACCGCCATGGCGATGGTGTCTTGGGCAATGCCGTCGTAATAGCTTTTGCCGGTCAGCTTGGCCATGTCGTCGGCCACCAGAGTCTTGGTGCCCAGGCACTCGACGATGCTGGCCAGGTACATGGGGCCGATGTCGACCACATAGGCCGACTCGCCCCGCGAGGCGCCCACTTCACTGAACCCGTGGCTGGCCAGGTGCGCACCCGTCTGAGCGGCAGCGCGTTGTGCTGCCACCTTCAAGGGGTCGATCAGGTCGTAGTTGACGCCAGCCTGGTCGTAGGTCAAAGGAGTGGTCGGGGTGGCAGAAGTCATGGCGCGGCGAGTTTGGCAAAACCGCAATTATCCGGTACTTGCCTACACTTGCGGGCATGAATGCGTTCTTGACCAATTTACCCGTCCCATTGCAGGCCGCCTTGCTGCTGGTCGCCTCCAATGTGTTCATGACCTTTGCCTGGTACGGCCACCTCAAGAACATGGCCAGCAAGCCCTGGTTGTTTGCCGCCATGGTCAGTTGGGGCATCGCCTTGTTCGAGTACCTGCTGCAAGTGCCCGCCAACCGCATCGGCGCGCAGCAACTGGGCGTGGGGCAACTCAAGGTGATGCAAGAGGTCATCAGCTTGAGCGTGTTCGTGCCCTTTGCAGTGTTCTACCTGGGAGAGCCCTTCAAGCTGGACTATGTCTGGGCCGCACTGTGCTTGGTCGGCGCGGCCTATTTCATGTTCCGGGCCTGAGTGAGGGGGCTTACTGGCTCATCTTGCGGGCTTCGTCGATCTGGTACTCAAAATAACGCTGTCCAGAAAACGCAATGGTCGCCATCAGGACGGTCGCGCCAATCAACAGCGCCAGCACCACGCCGATGATCGCAGTCCAGCCACTGCTGGGGGCTTGCGCGTTGTCCTGCAGGGTCGGGTTGAACTTGGCGTGCCATTTGTCGTCGGACATCAGCCCATAAACAATCGCTTGCAGCATCGTGCTGGCCACCATGAAGCCGAGCAGGGGGAGCAGCAGCCAGGCGAGTTGGTCGTCTTGACCCAGATCGTTCACCCGGCTGATTCCCCACGCCCCGAGCAGGGTGGGGATGGGGTGCAACCACCCGAGCCAGTCACTGAACCCGTAGAGGTAAAAGCGGTGCATGCCCATGGGGCCACCCAGCAGCGTGATCCAGGTGGCGAGGGTCTTGGATTTGGTGGAAACAGGGGCGGCGGAAGGTGTGGTCATGAGGTTGGCGATACGAAGTGCGCACAAAATGGATTGTCCAGACTATAATCCTGGGTTTTCCAGCACGAGTTTTGTCAGGGTTGTGCCGCTTAGGTGCAGTTTTGGTGATGCGCGTATCTAAATGTGCTGGGATTGAGAGGCGTCGGCGCCATGTGATGAGAGGTCAACCTTCAACGGTGAGCCTTGATTTGCACGCCGGCCGACTTGGCTGACAGACCCCGAGTGTCTCCCGGGAATGTTGGCCGCCCAACCTAATTTGAAAGACACATCATGGTCGTGATTCGGCTTGCTCGCGGTGGCTCTAAGAAGCGCCCTTTTTTCAACATCGTTGCTGCTGATTCGCGCAACCGCCGTGACGGCCGCTTCCTGGAACGCGTGGGTTTCTACAACCCCGTGGCCTCTGGTCAAGCTGAAGCCCTGCGCGTCGCCTTTGACCGCGTTGAGCACTGGGTGAGCCACGGCGCTCAAGTGTCGCCTACGGTGGAGCGTTTGTTCCGCGAAGCCAAGACCAAGGCCGTCGCGGCCTGAGTCTGAGTGCATGACTGAGCGCGCAGCCTCTTCCTCGGTGGCCTCCGGCGACGAACTCGCCTGGCCTGACGACGCAATAGAGGTGGCACGTATCGGTGAGGCCTGGGGCATCCAGGGCGGATTCAGAGTCCAGCCCTTCTCAAGTGACCCCCAGGCCTTGTTCCAGTCCAAACAATGGTTTTTGCGTCCTGCTGAAATTCAGCCGGGCGCTGTGGTTCGTCCGGGCGCGCCTGCGCTCAAGGCTGCGGCCAATGCGCCCGCCAGGCTGAGCGCGCCTCGCACGCTCAGCATCAAGACGACCCGTGAGCAAAGCGGTAGCGTCGTTGCCACCGCTGAAGGCGTGGTTGACCGAAACACCGCCGAGTCTTTGCGCGGTGCCCGCGTCTTTATTTCGCGTTCGGCCTTTCCTGCGCCCACGTCTGACGACGAGTTCTATTGGATCGATCTGATGGGGTTGACCGTGGTCAACCGCGCTGGCGAGACCTTGGGCGTCGTGGATGACCTGATCGACACCGGCCCGCACTGCGTGCTGCATTGCGTGGACGAGGCCAAAGTCGAACGCTTGATCCCCTTTGTGTCCGCCTACATCGACAGCGTCAGTCTTCAAGATCGGCGCATCGTGGCCGACTGGGGTCTGGACTACTGAGACTTAAAGCCCGTGCGCTTTGACGTCATCACCCTGTTTCCTGAGTTATTTGCGCCGTTCCAATCGGTCGGCGTGACTCGCCGCGCATTCGAGTCCGGTGCGGTCGATCTGCGCTTGTGGCCTTTGCGTGATTTTGCCGAAGACACCTACCGCCGCGTTGACGACCGTTGTTACGGTGGCGGCCCCGGCATGGTCATGCTGGTCGAGCCTCTGGTCAAAGCCCTGTTGGTCATCCGTGCCGACCAGGCGGCCGCTCAGTGCGAGCGCCTGCCCGTGATCTTGTTCAGCCCCGCAGGGCGTCCGCTGACGCAGGCGCGGGTGCAATCCCTCGCGCAAAGTCCCGGTGCCGTTCTGTTGTGCGGTCGGTATGAGGGCATTGATCAGCGCTTCATTGATGCATTTGTGGATGAAGAAATCAGCCTGGGCGACTACGTGTTATCGGGCGGTGAATTGCCTGCGCTGACCTTGATTGACGCGGTGGCCCGTTTGCAGCCCGGGGTGTTGAACGATGCGGCCTCGCACCAGCAGGATAGTTTTTCGGATGGGTTGCTGGACTGTCCACACTACAGCCGCCCCGAAGTGCTGGTCCTGCCAGAAGGTGAGGCCACGGTGCCGCCGGTGCTGATGTCAGGGCACCATGCCCACATTGCGCGCTGGCGGCGCGAGCAACAGTTGGCGCTGACGGCCCGTCGCCGGCCTGAATTGATTGAAGTTGCCCGTCAATCTGGCGCCCTGAGCAAAGAAGATGAACGATTTTTGCGTTCTATGCTGCTATAATCTTTGGTTTTCCAGATCCTCTGTTTGGCCAGGCCACTTGGGCTTGTATGCGCAGACATGATCAACCAGGAGTTATCCATGAATTTGATCCTTCAGTTGGAGCAAGAAGAAATTGCTCGCCTGAACAAGACTATCCCCGTGTTCGCCCCTGGCGATACCGTGGTGGTCAGCGTGAACGTCGTTGAAGGCACCCGCAAGCGCGTGCAGGCTTTTGAAGGCGTCGTGATTGCTCGTCGCAATCGTGGCCTGAACAGCAGCTTCATCGTGCGCAAGATCTCGAATGGCGAAGGCGTGGAGCGTACGTTCCAGCTGTACAGCCCCCTGATTGCTACCATTGACGTCAAGCGTCGTGGTGATGTGCGTCGTGCCAAGTTGTACTACCTGCGTCAACGCAGCGGCAAGTCGGCTCGGATCAAAGAAAAGCTCTCCTGAGCGAGGCTTCTCGCACCGGACGCGCTACCCCAGGGTAGTTGCTCCTCAAGCCGCCTGCAGCTCACGCTCAGGCGGTTTTTTCGTTTTGGATGTTGTGTGGGGTGTTGCCGGACATGGTCTTGCCATTTGATCCTCAAACCGCAGAGGTGCTGGGACATGACCACCATTTGCCGATGGTGGCCTTTGAGTGTCTGCGTGCGCACGCATTGCGGCATCGGTTTGAGCATCCCCCCATCTGGACCCCCGAGATTGAGCGTGAACGCTGGTTCCAGGCGCACCATCCTAAAGAGGCATCGGTCCTGGTGCCTTTGGTGATGCGGGACGAGCCCACGGTGTTGTTGACGCAGCGCACCGCCCACCTCAAGTCTCATGGAGGGCAAATCAGCTTTCCTGGCGGGCGGCAAGAGCCGCACGATGCCGATCCGGTGGCCACCGCGCTGCGCGAGGCCCAAGAGGAGGTCGGGTTGCATCCTGACCGCGTGGAGGTGCTGGGAAGTTTGCCCACCTACACCACCGGCACGGGCTACATCGTCACGCCGGTCGTGGGCTTGATTCAACCCTGGGACCAAGACGACTTGCTCATGCACCTGCGCCGGGACCCGGGTGAGGTCGACGAGATTTTTGAGGTGCCGCTGCACTTTTTGATGAACCCGGCCCACCATCAGCGTCGGCTGGTGAGCTCGCCCATCGGGCCGGTCGAGTTTTTCTCGATGCCATGGACGCCGGGGGCGGCGCAAGCGCCCTACTTCATTTGGGGCGCCACGGCCGCGATGTTGCGAAATTTGTACCGATTCCTCTCGGCTTGAATAACGGGATCTCGGCACCGCTATGATCACCCCATGAGTTTCTTCGCCGTGCTGTTCGCCTTTTTGATCGAACAGCTCAAGCCTCTGCCCAATCGCAACCCTGTGCACCATGGCCTTTCGCGCTGGGTGAATTGGGCTGGACGCAATTTTGACGCTGGTGCGCCGGTGCATTCGCGTGTGGTGTGGGCCATCACGGTGCTGGGGCCTGCCGCCCTGTTGGGCCTGGTCTATGTGCTGCTCAATCGCTACAGCACGGTCCTCGCCCTGGCTTGGGACGTGCTGGTGCTCTACACCACGCTGGGTTTTCGGCAGTTCAGTCACCATTTCACCGACATTCGAGATGCGCTGGACAATGGCCGCGAAGACCGTGCGCGTGAGCTGCTGGCGGAGTGGCGGCATGTCGATGCCAGCGAGTTGCCCCGCACGGAGTTGCTGCGCCATGTGATCGAGTATTCACTGCTGGCGGCGCATCGCCATGTCTTTGGCGTGTTCTTCTGGTTTGTGGCCTTGTCGACCCTGGGCTTGGGGCCGATGGGGGCGGTGCTCTACCGCATGGCCGAGTTCACCAGCCGTTACTGGTCCTACAAAAGCCAAGTGACTGGCGCGCCGACCCATGATGGGTTGAA
>JAZJZP010000378.1:0-15492 GCA_040389805.1 Pseudomonadota bacterium | reverse complement strand
GCTTCCCTGGCGTCAAGCCCTTGTCCGAGCCGGAGAGCCGCTGGCTGTTCAATGAAATGGAGCGCTGGAAGCCCAACCTGATCGTGTCCGTGCATGCCCCGTACGGGGTACTCGACTTTGATGGGCCGACCTCGCCGCCGCAGCGCCTGGGGCGGCTGTACCTCGATCAGGTGGGGATCTTCCCCGGCAGCCTGGGCAACTATGGCGGCGTGCACAAGAATGTGCCGGTGGTGACCATCGAGTTGCCCAGTGCCTTGCGCACCCCACAAGAGGCGGAGATTCGCCAGATGTGGCTCGACCTGTTGCGCTGGACCGCCGAGCGCCTCGGTGCCAAGTGAGTGCTCACTTGGCTTGAGGGGCGCGGTTCATAGCAGCGGTGGTGCTGCCTTGGTGCTGGGCAAGGCGGCCAAAATGGTCAGCAGGCGGTTGATCTGCAAGGGCTTGACCAGGTATTGGTTGAAGCCGGCCTGGAGTGCGCGCGCAATGTGGTCGGGCAAGGCATCGCCACTCAGCGCAATCAAGGGCAGTTTCTTGAAGGCCGGGAGGGCGCGCAATTGGCGGCACAGATCCAGCCCGCTGCCATCGGGCAAATTGATGTCGACCAAGGCCACATCGGGTTGCATGGACTCGATGCAGGCCATGCCTTCGGCCGCCGTGGCCGCTGACAACAGTCGCACTTGGGGGTAGGTGGCGAACAAGGCCTCAACCAAGCTGCGGTTGAGCGGATTGTCTTCAATGTGCACCACGCGCAACGGTGGCAACATGATCAGTGGCTCGGCTGCTGCGCGGGAGCTGTTGGCCGGGTTGGACGAGGACGAGCGTTCGGCCAGTGGCAGTTTCAGGGCGAACACGCTGCCCTCGCCGAGGGTGCTGTGGACGACGATGCGGCCGTGCATGAGCGCCGCCATGCGTTGCGCCACGGCCAAGCCCAGGCCGTGACCATCGTTGACCGATTGGTCCGGGCCACGGTCCAGCTGCGTGAACGGCTGAAACAGTTTGGGCAGATCGCTTTGGTCAATGCCAGCGCCTTGGTCGCGCACTTCGACGATGCTCATGCGCTCGTCGGTGGCCTCGCGGGCTCGCAGCCAGACGGTGGAGCCTGCGGGGCTGACGCGGATGGCGTTGTTCAGCAACTGCACCAGGATCTCGCGGGCGGGGTGAGGGTCGGCCCAGGCGGTGTGCGGGGCGCAGTCCACCACCACGGTGACATTGTGGGCACGGGCCAGCGTCTCTTGGGCGGCGCAGACCTCGCGCAACAGGCCGGTCAGGCCCACGCGTTGGGGTCGCATGCTCACAGAGGGCTCGTCCAGTCGGGCGTAGTCCAGGGCCTGGTCCAGCAAGGTCAGCAGTTGTTGGCCCGCCGTGCGAATGTGTCCCAGTTGACGCTGCAAATTCTCGGGCAGGTCGGTGGTGCCTTGCATGTCCAGCAGTTGCGAAAAACCCATGATGGCGTTTAATGGTGAGCGCATGCTGTGGCCCATGCGCGCCAGAAAATCAGCCTTGGCCACCAAGGTCAGCTCGGCTTGCAGGCGGCGCGTGTGCTCGGCCTCGGCGCGGCGCGGCGCACTGATGTCGCGCATCAATTCGATGTAGCGCGTGACCTGACCCTCGGGGTCTGTCAAGGGGTAGACGGTGCGCGCCACCCAAAAAGGCTCGCCGTCCTTGCGGTGCTGGCAAATCTCCAGGCCTTCAATGGCCAGGCCTTGGGCCAAGGTCTGGTTGATGCGCGTGATCAAGGCCGCTTCGGTGTGCGGACCGCTGAGCAGCTCTTCGGGTTGCTGGTCCAAGCTCTCGGCCAGCGAGAAGCCCGTCAGGCGCGTGAAGCTGGGGTTGACCCAGCGGATGCAGCGTTGCGCGTCGCAAATCATCACGGCATCGCTGACACGGTCGGCCAACAAGGCCAGTTCTTGGTTGGTGGCCTGCGCGTTTTGCAGAGCGGCTTGGATGTGCTTCAAGGATGGACCGGCCTCGGTGGTGACGTTGGGATTGACTTCCTGGGACACGTTGGGCATTGCATTTCTCCTTCCGGCACCGCCAAGGCTGTCGGGGTGGACCAAGACGGTCACTCACCGGGGCCTGGTGAGCAAGGCGGGCAAGAACTGGTCCGAAATGTCAGAATCGGGTTTTCAAGTGTAGGCACTTTGAGGGTTCTTGACCATGGATCGAACAATTTATGACTTTGAAGCGCAGTCCATTGATGGCAAGCCCGTCAAATTGGACCAATACCGCGATCGAGTCCTGCTGATTGTGAATACTGCCAGCAAGTGTGGGTTCACGCCCCAGTTTGAAGGCCTGGAAAAGTTGTGGAAAGACTACGGTGCTCAAGGTTTGGTGGTGTTGGGTTTTCCCTGCAACCAGTTCGCGGGACAAGACCCCGGCACCAACAGCGACATTGCGTCTTTTTGCCAACTCAATTTTGGCGTCACCTTTCCGATGATGGGCAAGGTCGACGTGAACGGCGATCAGGCCCTGCCGCTGTACCAGTGGCTGAGTGCGCAGGCCCCCGGCATTTTGGGCACCAAGTCCATCAAATGGAACTTCACCAAGTTTTTGGTGGGCCGTGATGGCCGCGTACTGGGTCGTTATGCGCCCACCGATGCACCCAAGGCATTGTGTGCCGATATTGAAAAGGCATTGGGCTGATATGTTCAATCACGTTGACGCCTACCCCGGCGATCCCATCCTCACCCTCAACGAGGACTTTCAAAAGGACCCGCGCGGGGGCAAGATCAATCTGAGCATCGGCATCTACTTTGACGATGCCGGGCGCCTGCCTGTGATGGCCGCCGTGCGCGAGGCGGAATCCGCCATGCTGAGCCACATTGGCCCCAAGCCCTACCAGCCGATGGCGGGGGCCGCCAACTACCGCGAGGCCGTGCAGCACCTGCTGTTCGGGGCTGAGCACGAGGCCGTCAAGAGCGGGCGCATTGCCACCTTGCAGACCTTGGGCGGTTCGGGCGGTTTGAAGGTGGGCGGCGATTTTCTCAAGCGCTACTTCCCCAACTCGCAGGTGTGGGTGAGCGATCCGACCTGGGACAACCACCGCGCCATGTTTGAAGGCGCGGGCTTTCAGGTCAACACCTACCCGTATTACGACGCGGCCACGGGCGGCTTGAAGTTCGACGCCATGATGGCGACGATCCAGGACCTGCCGGCGCACAGCATCGTGTTGCTGCACGCCTGCTGTCACAACCCCACCGGGGTGGACTTGAACGCCGCGCAGTGGGCCGAGCTGATCCCGGTCCTGCGTGAGCGCCGCTTGCTGCCCTACCTGGACATCGCCTATCAGGGCTTTGGCGACGGCATTGAAGAAGATGCCCATGCCATTCGCTCGCTGGCCGATGCGGGGGTGAGCTTTTTCGTGGCCAATTCCTTCTCCAAGAGCTTCTCGCTGTATGGCGAGCGCGTGGGTGGTTTGAGTGTGTGCTGTCCTGATAAAGCCCAGGCCGATCGGGTGTTCGGGCAGTTGATGTCAGCGGTGCGCCGCAACTATTCAAGCCCGCCGACCCATGGCGGCCAGATCGTGGCGCGTGTGTTGCAAACGCCGAGCCTGCGCCAGGTGTGGGCCGATGAGTTGGGCGGCATGCGCACGCGCATTCAGGCCATGCGTCGGCAATTGCACGCGGGACTGGTGGCCACCTTGCCGGGACGAGACTTTGGCTACTTTCTCAGCCAGCAGGGCATGTTCAGCTACACGGGCCTGAGCCCGCAGCAGGTGGACACCCTGCGTGAGGTGCACGGGGTGTATGTGCTGCGTTCCGGGCGCATGTGCGTGGCCGGTCTGAATGCCGGCAACGTCGATCGGGTGGCCGAGGCGATGGCGGCGGTGCTGGCTTAGTGCTGAATTCGTGGGTCGGGGGTATTGGGGCCATCCCCCGCATGAAGGGTGGGTCTTCCGGTCAACAATGAAGGTCTGCGCTGACGATCGTCAAAGAAGGACCCGCTCATGGACAAGATCTGGCTCAAGCACTACCCTCGTGATGTGCCCGCGGAGATCGACCCGTCGATCTACCGCTCGCTGGTCCAGTTGATGGATGAAGGTTTTGCGACCCACCGTGACAAGCACGCCTACAAGTTCATGGGCAAGGCCTGGACGTTTGCGCAGATAGATCAGGCGTCACAGGCCTTTGCGGGCTATCTGCAGGGCCTGGGCCTGCAACGTGGCGACCGTGTGGCGGTCATGATGCCCAACGTGCCGCAGTACCCGGTGGTGGTCACCGCCATCTTGCGGGCGGGGCTGGTGGTGGTCAATGTCAATCCGCTCTACACCCCGCGCGAGCTGGAGCACCAGCTGCGCGACTCGGGCAGCCGCGCCATCATCGTGCTTGAAAACTTTGCGGCGACCTTGCAGTCGGTGATGGCCCAAACCCCCGTGCAACACGTCGTGCTGGCCAGTGTGGGTGACATGCTGGGCACGCTGAAAGGGGCCTTGGTCAACCACGTGGTGCGCAAGGTACGCAAACTGGTCACGGCGTTTGTCCTGCCCCAGGCGACTCGTTTCAAAGCGGCGCTGGCCCAAGGGCGTCGGCATCACTTTGTGGCCGCCGACCCGGGCCCCGATGACATCGCCGTGTTGCAGTACACCGGCGGCACCACCGGGGTGAGCAAAGGGGCGGTGCTGCTGCACCGAAACATCATTGCCAACCTGTTGCAGTCCGAAGCCTGGAATGCGCCCGTCTGGAACCAAGTGCCGGCCGGCGAGCAGCCCACCTCGGTGTGCGCGCTGCCGCTTTATCACATCTTCGGCTTCACGGTGAGCATGATGTATGGGCTGCGCAAGGGGATCTGCAACATCCTGATCGCCAATCCGCGCGACCTGAGCGGCATGCTCCAAGAGCTGGCCAAGCACCGGTTTCACAGCTTTCCGGCGGTCAATACCTTGTTCAATGCCATGGCCCACCACCCCGATTTCAACAAGGTCGACTGGAGCTCGCTGCGTTTGTCCGTGGGCGGCGGCATGGCCGTGCAGCAGGCCACGGCCAAGCTGTGGAAGGACAAGACGGGCTGCACGGTGTTTGAGGGCTATGGATTGTCCGAGACCTCGCCCTCGGTGACGTGCAACCCGGTGAGCAACACGGCCTTCAGCGGCACGATTGGCATGCCCTTGCCCTCCACCGAAGTGTGTCTGCTGGACGAGGATGGCGGTGAGGTGCCGCTGGGCATGCCGGGTGAGCTGGCCGTGCGGGGGCCGCAAGTGATGGCGGGGTACTGGCAGCGCCCGGACGAAACCGCGCAGGTCATGACGGCCGATGGGTTTTTTCGCACCGGCGACATTGCGACCATGGACGAGCGCGGCTACGTCAAGATCGTGGACCGCAAGAAGGACATGATCCTGGTGTCGGGCTTCAATGTCTATCCTAACGAGGTGGAAGACGTGGTCACGCAGATGCCGGGCATCCTGGAGTGCGCCGCCGTGGGCGTGCCGGACGCGTACTCAGGCGAGGCCGTCAAGCTGGTCATCGTGCGCGATGAAATGAGTCCAGGCGCTGCCGTGACCGAGCAGCAGGTGCGCGAGTACTGCGCCCAGCACCTGACGGGCTACAAGCGACCTCGGGTGGTGGACTTCCGCACCGAGTTGCCCAAGACCCCGGTGGGGAAGGTGTTGCGGCGGGCCTTGCGCGAAGCGGCTTGATGAATTACGAGAAAAATTGCAAAATTCGCCTGCTTTACAAAAAAACAGAGGCGATTACAAAAAATGGACTCATCCCGCAAACGGCCGGGGCGCTGATGGCTGCGATTGAGCGCGCGATGGGGCCCACGGATTAATGACGGTGACATTGGCGGCCTCATAGGGCGCCGTATCGCGGGATGCCACGACGAACCCCCGCGAGCTTGCGATCGCGGCAATGTAGCCATCTGGTGTTGGGAATCCTCGCCCGGCGGCCTTGGCCGTGACGGCCAGCTTGGCATAGTGTCGTGCTGCATCGGTGTCGAATGGAAGCACCCGATCCCTGAACAGACCCATCAGGCCGTCCAGAGCCTGTGCCAACAGGTCCTTGCGCTTGCAGTCCGGGAGTGCCCCGATGCCAAACAGCAGCTCGGCCAACGTCACGCTGGACAGGTACAGCGTTTCGGCGGCCTGATCGTTCAGCCAGGCGCGCACAGCGGGGTGCGGCTCGGGCTTCATAGCTTCGGAAACAACGTTGGTATCGAGAACGATCATTCAAACCTCAGCGGCTCTGCAGGGGTTTTGTCGCTCACTTGGTTGAAAACGTCGAAATCATCGTTCGTCAGGCCAATCTTGTGGCCCAGCTCCGCGAGCGCATCACCCATGCGAAGGCGCGCCTCTGGCTTGACTGCGAATGCAAGAATTTCGCGGACTTCAGCCTCGGTGCTGTGCCCATGTTGAGCGGCGCGGACCCGCAATGCGCGGTGTACCTCGTCGGGTAGATTGCGTACAGTCAGCATTGCCATAGCGGCACTCCGTTTGATTGCATTCAATGATGTCATTGTATGGAATTGAATGCAATCTCGCAAGCCTGCCTGGTTGATACAGGGCCGTGGTGTTGGGTGCCACGGCCCCTTTGCTTTACACCCAGTTGGCCGCAATCACCCCATTGAGCGCCGTCTGGTACTTGGCCGGTAGGTTGGTGAAGATTTGGCGGCGGGCCTTGCTGTACGCGGCTCGTGCCAAGCCTTAGGTTTTGCTGATGGCCTTAGAGCCGTTGCGGCGCACCTGGAACATTGCGCCGAGCAGCCCAAAACCAAGCAAACATACCGCGCTGGGCTCTGGCACGGCTGAAAGGGCAACCGAAAAGGAGGTGGCTCGATAGGCGCCGCTAAAGGAGGTTACGGCCTCTCCGTAATGGCTTTCAATCCCTGCAATCAAGGTGGGGGTATCGCAACCGCCTGTACTGTTTGGCCATGCTATTGCGCATGCGGAAATATAGTGGCCCAGGCCGGTCCGGTCTATGACGCCAGATGCATCGAATCCCGAAACACGACTGGCGTGATATCCATTGATGGTGATGGAGTCAATAAAGCTCAGGCCATCGCCGCCAAGGATCCAGTTTGTGGGCTCATACGAAGACAGGACCAAATTAACCGGGCCGGTAGCCGAGCCTGTCACGTTCACATAAGCGAGGCCCTCAGGATGGATGCCGCCGCCATGATCGCTTCGTGTTTCTACACGCCAATGACGTGCGTTTCAATCGTTGTGGGCGTTGGATTGGCGTAGGTGGACAGTGCGTAGCTGGCGTCGTTGATGGTGACGACGGAGGCGTTCGCCATGGCGGATGCGGCCAACGTCAATGCGGTTAATGCAAACTTCAAAGTCATGGGGTTTCCCTGTTTGGATTGTTGGATCAAGCAAGTTGCGAGCGACGCTGCTTTGTACGCGTGCCGCAATCAAGTGTCTGCCCATGGCTGGTGCAGATTCAGCTATTTTTAGTGGAATGGCTGGCGGCGCACATCCCCCGAAACCCGGGGTAGTCGCTTAATCCGGCCCCATCAACTTGACCGGCGTGATCTCGACCGTTTCGTTGCCGTCGTTGACCCACACGGTGCCGTCTTGCACGCTGATTTGCAGTTGCATGGTGCGTTGCGCCAGCTTGGCCAGTGCCTGGCTTTGATCGCTGGGCACTTGCCAGACGGTTAAGTTGCGGGCGCGGGTGAGTTTGTTGGCGATGGCGGCCCACCACACGGGGGTGCTGTTTTGAAAGGCCCACAGGGTGACGTGGTGGGCGCGGCCGCTGGCCTTCATGAGGCGTTTGTCGTCGGGTTGGCCCACGTCGACCCAGTGCAGGATTTCGCCGGAGTAGTTCTTCTGCCAGAGCGCAGGCTCGTCCACGTCCCACATGTCCTTGGCCAGCTCGATCGTGCCTTGCAAGGTGTCGCTGGGCCAACCCATGGCCAGGGCCAGTACGCGGATCATCATGCGTTCGTCCGCCTCGGAGGGGTGGCGCGCAATGGTCAGGGCGGGGTCGCAATAGATGTTGCGATCCATGTTGGCCAGTTGCAATTGGGCCTTGTAGATGGTGGCTTTGATCGCCATGAGCGCGGGTCCTTGGGTGGGCAGGGGGAGGGGCTGATGATAGGTGACGTCTGGTCAAGCCTGAGGTGGCGTGTCCAGCATGTCAAGCCAGCGACCCAGGTCGGCGAACACCAGCGACTGGTCGGGCTCGTTGAAGAGCTCGTGTGCCATGTGCGCGTAGCGGTGTGTGGTGACCTGACTGGTGGGGGCGTTGGCCGAGAAGCGCGCGCTGCCGGCGGGGTTGACGCAGCGGTCAGCGCCTGCATAGATCAGCAAGGTGGGCGTGGCCCAGGTGGCGGCACGTTGCTGCACCACGGTCCCGCTGTGCAGCAGAAATCGGGTCAGGCGGGGGGTGATGCGGTCATGGATCATCGGGTCATTGGCATAGGCCTTGACCACGGCGGGATCGCTGCACACCCAGTCGGCGTTGAGTCCGTTGGACACGGGCAACTTGGGGGTGAGACGGCCCACGGTGTGGATCAATACCTTTTGCACGGCGCTCATGTCGAACGCCAGGGCGGGGGAGGACAGCACCAGGGCATCGATCGGGCGTGACCAAGCCGCGGCCTCTGGGGGCTGTGCCAAGGCGGCCACAAAGCGCGAGGCGACGAGTCCGCCCAGGCTGTGTCCGATCATCAGCAGGCGTTGGTCGGGGTAGGCGTGGCGGATGGTGTCGAGTACCTGGGCCAAGTCCACCAGCAGGTCGTCTTCTTGTTGCAGGACGCCGTGAGGGCCTTGCGAGTGTCCGTGGCCGCGGTGGTCGTGGCCCACGACCGCCCAGCCCCATTGATTGAGTTGGGCTGCGACGTGGGCGTAGCGCTCGATGTATTCACCCAGGCCATGCACCAGGCAGGCCACGCCGCGAGGCGTGACGCCATCGGGCAGGGGCCAGTGGCGCAGGGCCAGCACGGTGCCATCACGGGCGGTGAGGGTGGCGGGGATGGGGTGGGGCGTGTTCATGGCGAATCAGGGTGGGGGTGGTGGGCGTTGGCCGTGTGCAGCCACGCCAAACCGGCCGAGGTGCCGCCGGGGCCCGTTTGGCGGGGGCGGTATTCGCAGCCGATCCAGCCGCTCCAGTGCAGGGCACGCAGTTCGGCAAAGACGTGAGCGTAGTTCAATTCGCCCGCATCGGGCTCCCCCCGGTCGGGCACGGCGGCGATTTGCAGGTGGCCGACCTGGCCGGTGGGCAGCCACGTGTGCAGGCGGGTGCTGATGTCGCCCTCGACGATCTGGCAGTGGTAGAGGTCCATCTGCACTTGCAGGTGGGGTGAGCCGATGCGCTGGACGATGTCGTGGGCGGTGCTTTGGTGGGTGAGCAGGTAGCCGGGCATGTCGCGCGGGTTGATGGGCTCGATCAGCACGACGCGGCCGGCCTGCGCGGCTTGTTGTGCGGCCCAGTGCAGATTGGCTTCGTAGCGTGCCAGGGCGTTGGCTTGCGCGGCAGGGGCTGCCTCGTGGCACAGCCCTGCCATGAGGTGCACGCGAGGGCAGTCCAGCATCTGGGCCAGGTTCAGTGCCGCGTCGACGCTGCGGCGAAAGTCGGCCTCGCGGCCCTTCAGGCTGGCCAAGCCGCGCTCGCCAGCGGCCCAGTCGCCGGGGGCGGCGTTGAACAGCACCAGTTGCAGGCCCAGGTCGCGCAGTCGGGATTGAATCTCACGGGTGGGGTGCTCGTGCGGAAACAGACATTCCACGCCACGAAACCCGTCGTGGGCGGCGGCCTCGAAGCGGTCCAGAAACGGCAGTTCCTGGTAGAGCCAGGACAGGTTGGCGGCGAAGTTCAGGTCAGTGGCAGGGTTCACGGTGACGACTCGTACCCCCGGGGCTTGGGGAGTGTGTAAATGGGGTGTAACGGTTATAACCGCCGCTTGGGTGATGCCGGCTGGTTAATACGGAGCGGACAGCGTGCCCCTGACATCGACAAGAGGTTCTACTGTGCGTCTGCCACGTATTGTTCATCAGTGTTTGGCCGTGGTCGGCCTGGTGTCGCCCCTGGTGGCTTGGTCTCAAGCCTCCGTGGCGCCAGCCCCCGGCGTGATCCCCTCGGCGCAGCAGCTTGAGCAGGCGCGTGATGCCACCGTGCGTCCGTCGTCCAGCCAGGTTGAGGTGCCCACCGTGCCGGCCGCGCCGCGCGAACTGGGCAAGCCGTCGGATGACATCACCTTGGACGTCAGTGCCTATCAGATTGAGGGTTTGAGCGGTGTCCCGCGTGAGGTGCTGGACCAGCTCACGGCCCCTTATGTGGGCAAGGCGCGCAGTTATGAGCAGTTGGTGGATGCGGCCGCGGCGGTGTCCAAATACATGCAGCGAGAGCTGGGCTATTACCTGGGCTATGCCTACCTGCCCGAGCAAGAGCCCAAGGACGGGGTCATCCGCATTGCGGTGATGGAAGGGCGCCTGGATGAGGTGATCCTGAACTGGCCCCCGGACATGTTGGTGCAGCGCGAGGTGGTGGAGCGGTACCTGGCACGTCTGCGCCAGGGCGAGATCTTGCGGGTGCGCGATGTCGAGCGCGTGGTGTTTCTGGTCAATGACTTGCAGGGGATTCGGGCGCGCTTTGAGGTCAAGGCGGGACGCGTGCCGGGGACGGCCTCGCTGGTGGTGTTGCCGCAGCGTGAGGCTCGCTATGGCGGGCGCACCGAGTTCGATGCCAATGGCTCGCGCTACTCCGGGGTCTATCGATTGGGCGCGCTGGGCACGGTGGCCAGCCCACTGGGGCGTGGCGACGGTTTGGTGGTCAATGGCCTGGCGGCGCTCAATGGCGGGCTGACGTTTGGCTTGCTCAGCTATGTGATGCCGCTGGGCTCGGATGGGCTGAAGTTGGGCATGTCGGTGTCCAAGGTGCATTACCAGTTGGACAAGGCCGAGTTCCCGATGGACCTCAATGGCAATGCATTGGCGGTGAATGCCTTTGGCCTGTATCCCTTCATTCGTTCGCGCAACCTCAATGTGTTTGGCTTGTTGACCGTGGAGCGCAAGACCTTTGATGACCGGCGCTTTGAGGTGTCGGATCAAAAGTCCAGCGACGACGTGCAGGTCGGCGTGGTGGGCGACTTTCGGGACAACCAGCTCAGCGGGGGCGTCAACACCTATGAGCTGAACTGGTTGCAGGGGCGGCTGGGCGCGAGCTCGGTGAGCGGCACGACCTCGACCCCACCCCACTTTGGCAAGCTCACCCTGGGCTACTCGCGTTTGCAAAATCTGGTGAGCAATCGGCTGCTGATGTACCTGCGCTACAAAGGCCAGTTGGGCCGCGAGAACCTGGACACCACCGAGCGCTTCAGTCTGGGCGGACCGCAAGGCGTGCGCGGTTTTGCGCCTGGTGAGGCCACGGCCGACTCGGGGCATCTGCTCACGGCCGAGTTGCGGTTTTTGCCCTACGAGAGTTGGTTCGGTCGGGCCTCGCACGAGATGGCGTTCAGCGCCTTTTATGACTGGGGCCGCGTCAAGTTGCGCAACGATCCGTCGGCGGAGGCCGTGGATTTTGTCAACACGCTCAGCCTCAGCAGCGTGGGACTGGGGGCGGTGTGGGATCGCCCCAAATCGTTTGGTTTTCGCGTGAACGTGGCTTGGCCCGTCAGCGGTGAAGCCAAAAACGACCAGGTCAAACGGGTGCCGCGAACCTTCGCGACCCTGACCAAGTACTTCTGACCTTGTCCGTGATCGGTGCCCCCATGAACGCTCGCTCCAGTCTTATTCGTTTTCGGCGTTTTGCCTTGCGTCCCTTGTCGATGGCCGTGCTGTTGACGCTGGATGTGACCGTGGCCTGGGCCTTGCCCACGGATGGCGTGGTCAAGTCCGGTCAGGCGACCATCCAGCAGCCCACGGTGGGTACGCTGGTGGTGAATCAGTCGACCGACAAGGCCATCGTGGACTGGCGTGGGTTCTCGATTGGCGTGAACGAAACCGTGCGCTTTGAGCAGCCGACCAGCCAGTCGGCCATCCTCAACCGGGTGACGGGGTTTGACCCCAGCCTGATCTTGGGGAATATGCAGAGCAATGGACGCGTGTTTTTGCTCAACCCCCATGGCATTGTGTTTGGGACGACGGCGCGGGTGGACGTGGGGAGCCTCGTGGCCTCGACGATGGCCATGGAAGATCAGGACTTCTTGGCGGGGCGGTATTTGCTCAGTGCTGGGGTGCGGTTCGGTGCCGACGATGAAGGTCGTGGTGCTTTGGCCGGCAAGGTGATCAACCAAGGTCGCATCATTGCCCGCGATGGCGATGTGGTGCTGGCCGGGCGGCAGGTGGTGAACTCGGGGCAAATCATTGCTGAACAGGGACGAGTGGGCCTGATCGCGGCCAGCAAGGTGCTGGTGGACGTGGAGGGCGATGGCCTGCTGTTCTTTGAGGTGGAAGGCAAAGACGCGGACGCACGACTCGATCATTTGGGCGAAGTCAAAGCGGTGGGTGGATCGGTCGAGCTGATGGCGGCGGCACGCGCCAAGTTCTCTGACACGGTGTTGAACATGTCGGGCGTGGTGCAGTCGCGTGGCTTGGGCAACAAGCAAGGCCGCATCGTGATCAATGGTGGCGGCAGTGGCATCACTCAGGTGTCGGGCAGGCTCGATGTCAGCGGTCTTGACGCAGGCAAGCAGGGCGGCAGCGTGGCCGTGTTGGGCGAGCGCGTGGCCTTGTTGAATGGCGCACGCATTGATGCCCGGGGTGATTCGGGCGGCGGCTCGGTGATGGTGGGGGGTGACTTCAAGGGCGAAGGCACGGCACGCCGATCCAGCCTGAGCTATGTGGCCAAGGACGTGGTGATCGACGCCAGCGCGACGCGCTCGGGCGACGGCGGCCAGGTGGTGGTGTGGTCTGATGGCATGACCGCATTCAAGGGCAGTATTTTGGCCTTGGGCGGTGCGTTGTCAGGCAATGGCGGCGTGGCTGAGGTGTCGGGCAAGGGCCGTCTGGACTTTGATGGCATGGTGAACTTGTCGGCGCACAATGGTCTGCGCGGACATTTGTTGCTGGATCCCTTGAACCTCGAAATCGGCCTGGTGGATGACCTCAATGGCGACGCGACTGCGGGCGATGACATCACGGCCAATATCTTGGCTGCCGATGCGCCTGGCGCAGGCACCAGCAAGATCACCGCTGCCAAGTTGGTGTTGTTGATGAACACGCAGGATGTGTCCTTGGCCGCGACCAATGACATCACGGTCAAGGCCGTGGTGGATGCCAGCGCCAATGCCAACAGCCATGGGCTGACACTGACGGCGGGCAATGCCATTGACCTGCAGCATTCGATCAAGACCAAGAATGGTGCGGTGGTGTTGACCTCGGGCACCGGCGGGATCACACAGGCGGCGCTGACCACCATTGACGTGGGCAACTCGACCGTGTCGATCAATGCCAATGGCCACGATGTGGCGCTCAATGGCTCGGTCACGACGACCAATGGCACGGCCTCGGCCATCAGCGTGCTGGGCGCGAATGACTTGGTGGTGGGCTCGATGAGCGCCGGTAACCGGCATGTCCGGCGGAACAGGTTCGGTAACGGCGACCGGCACCATCTCTAGCGGCCATGTGGTCAAGAGCGGCGCGGGCACCTTGACCTTGAGCAATGCCAATGCCTACGGTGGCACGACGACGATCAATGCGGGCGCCGTGTCGATCAGCAACGATAACCAGCTGGGTGCGGTGCCTGGCGTGGCAACGCCTGCCAAGATTGTGCTCAATGGCGGGGCCTTGAATGTCACGGGCAACGTCACGCTGAACACCAAGCGTGGCATCAGCCTGGCGGCGGCCAGCACGATTGATGTGCTCACGACCAAAGCCTTGTTGTACGGCGGAGCGATCACCGGGACAGGGGCCTTGACAAAAACCGGGGGTGGTGAGTTGGCGCTGTTGGGCCCCAATGGGAGCAACACCTACTCGGGCGCCACGACGGTATCGGCCGGTACCTTGTCGGCCAGCGATGGGGCGCTGTCTTCGAGCAGTGCGGTGACCATCGCTGCGGCGGGGACGCTGGATGTGAGTGATGCCAACAGCGTTGCCGCGGTCACGCTGAATGGCGGCACCATCAGCGGCACGGGGAACACCCTCACGGCCGCGTCCTACACCTTGAACGGTGGGAGCGTTGGCGCCAACTTGGGCGCCGGTACGTTGACCCATACCGGCAACACCACCACGCTGGATGGCACCTCGGCGGCGGCCACGGTCAATGTGACGGGGGGCACCTTGGCCTTGGGCGGGGATAACCGGCTGAGCAATGCTGCCAATGTGTCGATTTCCAGCGGAGCCACGCTGGCCATGGGTCATAACCACAGCGACACCGTGGCCAGTCTGAGCAGCGATGGCGCGATCACCGGAACGGGGTCGTCCACGCTCACCGCAACCACGTACACCATCAATCAAGGCACGCTGGACGCCAAGCTGGGCGTTGGCACTTTCACCAAAGCCACCGCAGGCACGGCGACATTGAATGGCACCTTGGCCGCCACCACCGTGAATGTGGATGAGGGCACGCTGACCTTGGGTTCTGCTGGTCGCTTGGCCAGTGGCGCCACGGTGAACCTCACGGGCACCTTGGGTCTGGCCGGTGCAGAGTCGGTCAACACCTTGAACCTCACGGGCGGCACGCTCGATGGCGTGGGTCAGACCATGTCGGTCAGCAATGCGGTGAGCCTGCAGTCGGGCACGTTGAACGCCAATGTGGCGGGCGCCGCCCACGTCACCAAAACCACTGGCGGGACGGTCACGGTCAATGGCACGATCAGCAATGACGTGGTCAACGTGAACGCGGGCTTGCTGGCCTTGGGATCGGCCAACCGTTTTGCCAATGATGTCGCGCTCACGGTCAACGGCGGCACCGTGGACATGGGCGGGTTTGCCGACACGGTGGGTGCCGTGAGCTTGCAATCGGGCGCCATCAACAACGGTAGTTTGACCGGGGACAGCTATGCCGTGCAGGCCGGCACCATTGGCGCGAGCCTGGTGGGCGGTGGCGCTTTGACCAAGACGGGTGCTGGCACGGTGATCCTGTCGGGCAACAACAGTCATGGCACCACCTTGATCAGCGCAGGCGCTTTGCAGGTCGGCGACGGCGGCACGAGTGGCACGCTGGGGGCCGGCGCCGTGACGAATGCGGGCACCTTGGTGATCAATCGCAGTGATGCGGTCACCGTGTCGACCATGGACGGTACGGGGGGCTTGACGCAAGAGGGCACCGGCACCACCACCTTGGCGGGCACCAATGCTTACAGCGGCGCGACCACGGTCAACCATGGGGTGCTGACCACGGCCGGTGCAGGCAACCTGTCGGTCAATAGCGCGGTGACCGTCAATAGCGACGGCGTGTTGACGCTGGCGGGCAACAACACGGCAGCCAGTGTCACCCTCAACAATGGCACGATCAATGGCTCGGGGCACAAGCTCACGGCGGCCACGTATGGGCTCAATGGCGGCACGGTCAATTCCAAACTGGGCGCGGGTGTGCTCACGCAGGCAAGCAACACCACCACGTTGAACGACACCGTGGATGCGGCGACGGTCAATGTCAACGGTGGCACCTTGAGCTT
>JAZJZP010000377.1:0-6610 GCA_040389805.1 Pseudomonadota bacterium | reverse complement strand
CAGGCAGCAAGATTGCGTAGACGCTGAACAGGTAGGCCGCTCCGATGCCGATCGCAATCAGGCTGAACATATTGAGCTGCCAGGTCACGAACGAACGCCACCCACGTGCAAAGAAGGGCCAACCGGCCCACAGCACCACAGGCGTGGCCAGCAAGGCTTGCGCACATTGCGACCAACTGACCTTGAGTAAATGCGGCCAGCCCAACTGCGTTGCCAGGCCATCGACCACCTCGTCAACCCAGGCAGCCAGGTTAAAGGGGAAGAACTCGTGCATCGCCATCATCAGCAAAGGCACGGTCAACACCATCGAGAAACAGAAGCGCTGCGTCATTGAGCGCAATTCGGGGTTATCTTCTTCGCCCACGCTCGGGAGCAATGGCTCCAGGTTCATGCCGCAGATCGGGCAATTGCCGGGATGGTCCCGGCGGATCTGGGGATGCATCGGGCAGGTGTAGACCGTGCCTGGTGCCACAGCGGTGTGATCGTGATCGCACCCTTCGTGCGCCGATCCGTGCTGATGGTGTGCATGGGGATCTGAGGGCGCTTTGCTGGCGGGTTGCTCGGACGTCATCGTGACTCCAGTTCTTCTGGTTGTTGATCAGATCGCAGGGCGGCCGCGCAGGCTGGGCAGGAAAAGTGGCCCGCCACGCTACCCAGAACGATCAAGCCCACGCCATAACGTGAACGCCAGAAGGAGGCTGGCTCGCAGTCGTGCCTGTGGCCCATGGGGCTCACCAACTTTTCTTGTTTGGATCAGACTGAGCGTTGCCAGTCTCGTGGTGGTGGTGGTGCCCACCATGCCCGCCATGACCATGGAAGACGTGCATCAATGGGCATGCCAACAGCAACAAATAGGGCCAACTACCGACCACGTGTTGCCAGTGTTCACGCAGCACATAGAAAGCGGCGATCAAGGCCAGCATCGCCACGGCGATACCCATGGTGCTCTTGAAGAACGATGAAGACGAGCCTTCAGGCCCCTTGCCGTGTTCATGCTGATGGTCCATATCGACTCCTGATGTTCAGATGGTTGACGGGCCCACAAGCGAAGGCGTTGCCGCGGGAACTCCACCACAACGCCGCGTCGGCCTTACTTGCTCGCAGCGTCCTGCATCGGCTTGGCACCCATCTTGGAGCCCATGCCCATGCCAGGCTTCATGTCGCCACCAGGCGCAGAAGCGCCCATGCCTTGGCCACCCATCATTCCCATATTGCCGTTCTTGTCCATGTGCTCATGCATCTCTTTCATGTGCTTGTCCATGAGCTTTTGGCGCTTGGCGGGGTCCTTGGTGCCATGGATCTTCTTCATCTCCTTTTGATGCTTTTCGTGCATATCGTGCATGCCACCCATGCCAGCAGGCTTGGAGGCCATGTCGGCGGCTGGCGCCGGTGCAGCTGCTGAGGCCGCAGCCTGGGGATGGTGGGCCTTGTGGTCCTCTTCTTTGGTTTGGGCTGTTGCATTGCCAACGGCAGCCAAAGCCAGCATCAGGGTAGAGATGAGTTTGGTGGGGGTGTGCATGTCATGCTCCTTGTTCGTCAGCTTGCAAAAAATGAGGATCGGGGTCAATGCAGAACCCGGGCAAACCTGATGTTCGAGAATTGTTCTACATCAATGCTGTTGATTTTCGTGATCGGCAGCGCGGGGGGTCAAGGGCGTGAAGCGCGCCTGCTGCTCGTCTTGCCCGGCCAGCTTGATCTTGACCACAGCCTTCAAGTCTGGCTGCGAGGCATATACCGCATGGCCCGTGAGCTTGTTGTCGCCATCGGGCGCCAGCACAGCACGGACCTTGGTTTTGCCTGACAGCAGAGTGACCGAGCCAGACGCCCCAGCGGTCGAAATTTTGGTCCCGGCATGGTCGGTCACATAGACCACGATGGCGTTGTCTTTGGCAGCTTTGCTGTCTTTGACGACCACCAGCTCGTAGTGGCTAGAACCTGCCATGCGCAACTGGCCGCCATGGGGCGCCGTCAGCGTGTCCAGGTAGGCATCGTCGTGCGCCTGCGCGGCTGGCGCCATGGCAAGACACAGCACCAGGCCCGTGGCCCACGATAAAAATTCAAGTCGTTTCATCATGAATCTCCTTTGAAAAATCAGTAGCTCTCACCCAAGTGAGACTTCAACAACCGCTCCAGCGATGGGCGGCCCCAGCGCCAGAACATCAATGGCGTCAACACCGTGTCCAGCAAGGTCGAGCTGATCAAGCCCCCAAAGATCACCACCGCCACGGGGTGCAACACCTCTTTGCCCGGCGCGTTGGGCGACAACAGCAGCGGCACCAAGGCACAGGCTGCCACCAGGGCCGTCATCAGCACCGGGGTGAGCCGCTCCAAGGAGCCGCGAACGATCATGGCTTGACCAAAGGGTTCGCCTTCCAGGGCGCACAGGTTGATGTAGTGACTGATCTTGAGGATGCCATTGCGCGTGGCAATGCCCGTGAGCGTGATCAAGCCCACCAGTGCCGCCACCGACAGTGGCTGACCCGAGAGCCACAGCGCAACCACACTGCCCACCAGGGCCAGCGGGATGTTGCCCATGATGATGGCCGCCAACACCACGGACTGGTAGCGGCTGTAGAGCACCATGAAGATCAGCACCAGAGAGATCACGGCCAGCAGCGCCATGAGTTGCGCCGCCTGCTCCTGCGCCTGGAACTGCCCCTCTAGCGCGGTGAAGTAGCCCTCGGGCAAGGCTTGCTGGGCCACTTCGGCCCGGATGGCTTGCACCACTTCAGCCAAGTCCCGGCCATCGGTGTTGGCCGAGATGACCATGCGCCGCCTGGCGTTCTCGCGGCTGATCTGGTTGGGGCCATCGCTCTCTTCAATCTTGGCCAATTGCGACAGGGGAACGCGTCCGCTCGGAGTCTCGATCAACAGATTGGCCAAGTCCGTTGGACCGCGTTGGCTGTCAGGCAAGCGCACCACCAGATCAAAGCGCCGGTTGCCCTCTACCACCTGCGTGATGTGCTCGCCTTCAATCATCTCCTGCAGTGACCGCAGTAAGTGCCCGGGGGCCACACCCAAACGCGCAGCCTGTTCATAGTCGATGCGGATCTTGATCTGCGGGATCAACACCTGCTTTTCGATTTGCAGATCGGTGATGCCGGGGATGCGGCTCAAGCGGGTTTGCAAGTCGCCCGCCAAGCCTCGCAAGGTGTCCAGGTCATCGCCATAGACCTTCAGGGCAATTTGCGCCCGCACGCCGGACAAGAGGTGATCGAGTCGGTGCGAGATGGGTTGGCCAATGCTGCTGACCGCAGGCAGCACGGCCAGGCGTGTGCGCAGGTCGGCGATGATCTCCTCACGAGAGCGGGTCGATGGCTTGAGGTCCACGTCCATTTCTGAGTAATGCACCCCTTCAGCGTGTTCGTCCAGCTCGGCGCGACCCGTGCGGCGCCCGACCTTGATCACTTCCGGAACGCTCGCCATGAGCTGCTCGGCCAAGGTGCCGATGCGGCTGGACTCCGACAAAGCGGTGCCGGGGTTGAGCAAGAGGCTGACCGTGAGCGTTCCCTCGTTGAATGGCGGCAAGAAGGCGCGTGGCAACCAGGCCATCGACGTTGCGGCCAGCACCACTGCCAGAGCAGCAATCCCCAGCAGGACACTGCTGTGCCCAAAAGACCAGTTCAGCAAACGGGTGTCACCGCGCTTGAGCCAGCGCACCAGGGGGCTGTCGTTGTGCTCCTTTTGCTTGAGCTTGGGCAGCAGGTAGTACGCCATCACAGGGGTCAGCGTCACCGACACCACCATGCTGGCCAGAATGGACACGATGTAAGCAATGCCCAAGGGTGTGAACAGCCGCCCCTCAATCCCTGGCAGCACAAACAGCGGCACAAAGACCAACACGATGATCAAGGTGGCGTAGACGATGGCCGAGCGCACTTCCAGCGTGGCTTGCGCAATTACTTCGGCCACCGGGCGCGGCTCGCGCAGGGCTCGGTTGAGTTGCAAGCGCCGCTGCACGTTCTCGACCCCGACCACGGCATCGTCCACCAGCTCGCCAATGGCAATGGCCAGGCCGCCAAGGGTCATGGTGTTGATCGACAAGCCCATGAAATGGAACACCAGCGCCGTCACCAACAGCGACAGCGGGATCGCCATCAAGGAAATGACCGTGGTACGCACGTTCAGCAAGAACAGGAACAGCACCACGGCGACCAGCACGGCACCATCGCGCAAGGCGTCCTCGACATTGCGCACCGAATGCTCGATGAAATCGGCCTGCCTGAACAAGAACTGAGGCTCGGCAACGCCTTGGGGCCGTGACTTGGCCAGGTCCTTCATGGCCTGCTCGACGGCCCGCGTCACCACCACGCTGTCGGCGCTGGGTTGCTTTTGCACCGACAAGATGACGGCGGGTTTGCCGTTGTAGCTTGCATCGCCGCGTTTGGTCGCCGGTGCCAGCTTGACCTCAGCCACCTGCCTGAGCAAGATGGGTTGACCATTGCGCACACTGACCACCAGATTTTTCAGGTCGTCGATGCGGCTGGTGCGCCCAATCTGGCGGATCAGGACTTCGCGTCCATTGGCCTCCAAAAAGCCGCCGCTGGTGTTGGCGCCAAAGCCCTGAAGGGCCGCGGCCAGTTGGTCTCGCTCCACCCCCAAAGCCTGCAACTGCGCGGTGTTGATCTCGACGCGGTACTGCCGAACCTCGCCGCCCATCGGGATGACCTGCGCGACGCCAGGGATGGTGAGCAAGCGCGGGCGCATGACCCAGTCGGCGTACTCACGCACCTGCATCGCGCTCGCTTGTGCAGGATCAGCGGGCAGCGCGATCAGCATGATCTCGCCCATGATGGAGGAGATCGGCCCCAGTTGCGGCACGATGCCAGGGGGCAACTGCTCGCGCACCAGGTTCAGCCGCTCGCTGACTTGCTGGCGATTGCGGTAGATGTCGGTGCCCCAATCGAACTCCACATTGATCACCGACAGGCCAATGCCGGACACCGAGCGCACCCGGGTCACGCCGGGCATCCCGTTCATGCTGGACTCGATGGGCAGCGTCACCGACTGTTCGACCTCTTCGGGGGCCATGCCACCGGCTTCGGTCATCAAGGTGACCGTGGGTTTATTGAGGTCGGGGAACACGTCCACCGGCATCTGACGCACCGTCAGCACCCCATAGACGACCAGCAGCAGCGAGACGATCAGCACCATCAGGCGCTGCCTCAGGCTGGTATGAATGAGCCAATCAAACACCGCGCCGCCCCTCGCTCAACGAACCTGGGCCAGCAAGCTGACCCCTGTGGTGACCACGCGATCACCGTCATGCAAGCCGGAGGTGACCACCACCGTGCGCGCGTCCAAGGGCTGGGTCTGCACCGCGTGTGGCGCAAACAACTCGGGGGCCTGGTGCAGCCACACCACGGTCTCGCCCGACGCATTGCGGATCAAGGCCGACAAAGGGATGGCCACGCCCTGCCGGGTGAGTGCGGTTTGGGCCGTCACTTTGAGCGTTTGTCCAATGGCCAAGGGCGCATCGGCCTGGGTGACCTTGAACAGCAGCGGCATGGCCTGGTCACGCAGTTGACGCCCGCCCCCCATGAACTGCAAGGACACGGCCCCCTCGGGCAGCGCGGCACTGGCCTGACTGAGGCCCCGCGTTTGCGCAGGGTCATAGGCCAAGGCCTCCACCACCAGATGCGCGGGGTTGACCACTTCGAACAGCAAATCCTTGGCGTCCACCACCTGGCCGATGACCACGTGAGACGCCACCAACACGCCTGAGACAGGGACCATCAAGGCCTCCGGTGCAGCCACGCTGGCGCCGATGGCCGCGCGGCGTTTTTTCAAGGCATCGCGTTCAAAACGGGCGGCTTCAATGTCCTTGTGAGGCACGGCCCCTTCCAACTGTTCGTAGCGGGCCAGCTTGCGGTCGGCCACCGCGTATTGCGCCTCCAGATCGGCCAATGCCGCCTGCTGATTGCCCCGATCCAGGCTGGACGTCGCCGGGCGAAGGTAGGCCAAGACCTGGCCCTTGCTCACGTTCTGACCCAACACCGGCAAGCCTTGGGGGCCTGGCTCAATGCGCCCGGCCTGGGTTGCCTGCACGCGCCCACCGGCATTGGGGTCAGGCAAGACCCGACCGTTGAACTCGACCGCCACCGCGTGGGTTTGCGCCTTGGCCAACAGCGTCAACACGCCCAGCCGATGCTGCACGGACTTAGGCAGCCAGACGCTGCCATTGGGCAGGCGCCGGGGTGCGCTGGCGTCATGGGTGGGCACACCGGACGCCCCCTTGGGGCCCGCCGCCACCGGCACCGGCTTGAGGTCGCCATGGTCTTCGCCGCCATGGGCATGGGCCGCCGGAGCCACCATGACCAACGCGGCCCAACAGGCCAGCAACAGGGGGATCACCTTCGTGGACTTCATGCGCCCTCTACCTTCACAAGGTTCGTTCGGCCGCGGCGTTTTGCCAGGGCGACTGCGGCCATGGCGAGCACCAGGATCAGACCCAGGCCCCAGGCCCAGCGTCCGCGCCATGGGGTGGGCGCAGCAGCAACCTCACTGGCCACTGGGGCCTCAATCTGCAAGGTGGCATCCATCAGGTCCGCCCCGTCTGCCGTCTGCACCGACACCGTCAAGGGATACCGCCCCGGTTTAGCAAAGGCCT
>JAZJZP010000376.1:0-7164 GCA_040389805.1 Pseudomonadota bacterium | reverse complement strand
CATGGACACCTTTTTTCAGAGCAACCCCGGCATGTCGTCGCGCATTGCGCACCACCTCGACTTTCCTGATTACGCCGTGCCTGAGTTGCTCAGCATCAGCGACAGGATGCTGGACCAGCAGCACTACCGCTTTGGCGACGGCGCCCGCGAGGTGTTTGATGATTACCTGCAACGCCGCCTGCAGCAGCCGCATTTTGCCAACGCCCGCAGCGTGCGCAATGCCCTTGAGCGCGCACGCCTGCGCCAGGCCAGCCGCCTGTTTGCCGACCGCGACCGGGTCTTGACCCGTGATGACCTGACCACCATCGAAGTGGCCGACATCCGCGCCAGCCGTCTGTTTCAACAATAATTTATCCAGGAACCGCCACCATGAACGCTTCAATAGCCATGCCCATCCAGCAGCCCCTTGCATCGCTGGAGTTGGCCCAAGTCCTGGCCCAAAGCCTCTCGGATCTGCCCCGTGACTCGGGGGCCGCGCTGCAGCAAACCTTGCTGGCCATCGCCCAGGCCTGCGCCCACATCAGCGAAGTCGCGGCGCAAGGGGCGCTGGCGGGCGCGCATGGCCTGGCCGCGTCCAACAACTCGCAGGGCGAAGACCAAAAGAAGCTTGACGTGCTGGCCGATGACCTGCTGACCCATGCCTTGTCCGCCTGTCCGCATGTGGCGGGCTGGGCCAGTGAGGAGCACGAGTTGCCCTTCGTGTCGCAAGACCATGGCAACCAAGGCCGCTACCTGGTGGTGTTTGACCCACTCGATGGCTCGTCCAACATCGAGGCGAACATTTCGGTGGGCACCATTTTTTCGGTGCTGTCCCACCCGTACCGTGGCACCACCCCAGGCGAGATGGGCTTTTTGCAGCCAGGACACCAACAGGTGGCCGCAGGTTATGTGCTCTACGGACCCTGTACGGTGATGGTGTTGACCTGTCGTCAGGGCGTTCAGATGTTCACGCTAGACCGCACCAGTCTGAACGGTGACGCGCCCGCTCGCTGGATGCTGACGCAAGATCAGGTGCGCATCCCGACGTCCACCCGCGAGTTCGCCATCAATGCGTCGAACCAGCGCTTCTGGGAGAAGCCCGTGCAGCGCTATGTGGCCGAGTGCATCGCCGGCGAGTCCGGTCCGCGTCACCAGGATTTCAACATGCGCTGGGTGGCCAGCATGGTGGCTGAAGTGCACCGCATCATGACCCGGGGTGGCGTGTTCATGTACCCCCGCGATGAGCGCGAGCCGCGCAAGCCCGGTCGCCTCCGCTACATGTACGAAGCCTCGCCGATGTCCTTGTTGGTGGAGCAGGCCGGTGGCCGCTCGGTCAACGGCACCAGCGATCTGATGAACATCGTGCCCGACACCTTGCACCAGCGCGTGCCCGTCATCCTGGGCTCTCGCGATGAGATCGATCGCATCGTCAGTTACCACGCCGACCCGCACGAGAACGTCTCTTGGCAGTTGTTCAAGACGCGTTCCTTGTTCGTGCAACCCCAGGCCTGATCCGGCGGAGCCTTCCCATGTCCAGAAAACACCCCATCATCGTCGTGACCGGCTCCAGTGGCGCCGGCACCAGCACGGTCAAAAGCACCTTTGACACCATCTTTCGTCGCGAAGGCATCACGGCGGCGGTCATCGAGGGCGACGCCTTTCACCGCTTCAGCCGCCTGGAAATGAAAGTCAAGGTGGCCGAGGCCGAGAAAAAAGGCTATGCCCTGAGCCACTTCGGCCCCGAAGCCAATGAGTGGGAGGAGCTGGCCCAGCAGTACCGCACCTATGGTGAAACCGGCCGCTGCAAGACCCGCTACTACCTGCACAACGAGACGGAGGCCGAGCCCTATGGGCAAGAGGCCGGCACCTTCACCCCGTGGGTGGACACCAAGGTGGACACCGATGTGCTGTTTTACGAAGGCCTGCATGGCTGCGTCAAGACGGAGGCCGTGGACATGGTGCGCCATGTCGATTTGAAGATCGGTGTGGTGCCCATCATCAACCTGGAGTGGATCCAGAAGATCCACCGCGACACCAAGTTTCGGGGCTATTCCAAAGAAGCGGTGTCTGACACCATCTTGCGCCGCATGTCCGACTACGTGCACTACATTTGCCCGCAGTTCGGCGAGACCGACATCAACTTTCAGCGCGTGCCCGTGGTGGACACCTCCAACCCCTTCATCGCGCGCGACATCCCCACGGCCGGCGAAAGCATGACCGTGATCCGTTTCAAGAATCCGCGTGGCATCGACTTTCCGTACCTGCTGTCGATGATCCCCGAGTCCTTCATGTCGCGGGCCAACACCATCGTGGTGCCTGGCGGCAAGATGGACCTGGCCATGCAGCTGATCCTCACGCCCATGATTTTGCGTTTGATGGAAATCCGCTGCGCGCAAATGCAGTAACCCCTGACAGTCCCAGCCCCGCATGACCATTCAACTCATCACCTTCGACCTGGACGGCACCATGGTTGATACGGCCGCCGAGATCGCCGAGGCCGCCAACCGCACCCTGGCCGAGATCGGACTGGCGCGCCGCCCACTGGGCGACGTCACCAAATTGATCGGCCATGGCACGCGTGAGCTGATGAAGGGCTTGCTGACCCAGGCGCGCGAAGCGGGCTCTGCCCTGGTGGACACCTTGGACACCGAGGTGGTCATGCAGTGTTTTGAGCGCCACTACCATGACACCACCGGCACCGACAGCCGCCTGTATCCTGGCTGCCTGGAGGGCCTGCAGCGTTTGCGTGCGGCCGGTGTGCAACTGGCCTGCGTGACCAATAAAGAGCTGCGTTTTGCCGTGCGCGTGCTGGAGGTGACAGGGCTGGACAAGTTCTTCCCCATCGTCATTGGCGGCGACAGCCTGGTCCAGAAAAAACCCCACCCCCTGGTGATCGAGTATTGCCTTGGCGCGCTGAATGTGGATCAATCACAGGCAGCGCATGTGGGGGATTCATCGATCGACGTGGAAACCGCGCAGCGGGCAGGTGTGGCGGCTTGGGCCGTGCCTTATGGCTACAACGGTGGCCAGCCCATTGAGGCGTCTCGCCCGGATGGCGTGTTTGCCGACATTGCGCGCATTGCCGACCATGTGTTGGCCGGCGGCACCGCTGCACCCCTTGTGCAACCCGCACCTTTGACCCTCTGAGGAGACGACCATGGCTGTGAGTACCCCCATCGTAGATTTGGGCTGGCATGCGGTCCCGTTCAAGCTCAAGGGCGTGGACGGGCAATCGCACACCTTCAAGGAGCTGGCCGGGCGCAAGGGCACGGTCGTGCTGTTCATCTGCAACCACTGCCCGTATGTCAAGGCGGTGTTGCCACGCATCATCCGCGATGCCCGCGAGTTGCAGCCCTTGGGCGTCAACTTCATTGCCATCAATGCCAATGATGACTCGACCTACCCCGAGGACAGCTTTGACAACATGCAACGCATCGCCCGCGAGATGGACTTCCCCTTCCATTACCTGCACGATGACACGCAAGAAGTCGCGCGTGCTTATGGCGCCGTGTGCACACCGGATTACTACGGCTTTGATGGCGGCGGCAGTCTGCACTACCGTGGTCGGCTCGATGCCTCAGGTCGTGAGCCCGGTCCTGCCGATGCACCACGTGAGTTGTTTGACGCCATGCGCTTGATTGCGCACTACGGCTACGGCCCGGGCGAACAGCACGCCAGCATTGGGTGCTCCATCAAGTGGCGTGAGCCCGAAGAGGCGCTGATCAAATAAAACGTGCCGGTTGAAGGGCGCTCTAGCTGGATGTTGGGCGCAGTTTTTGGCGCCGGTATTCACCCGGGGGCATGCCGGACCAGCGTTTGAATGCATGGTGAAAGCTGGACTGGGTGGCAAAGCCCAGTCTCTGTGCCACCTCAATCAAGGCGATGTCGGCATTGCCCAGGTAAAGCTCGGCTTGGGCTCGGCGCATCCGGTCCAGCAGGGTGCGGTAAGACAGGCCTGATTCATCCAGCCGGTTTTGCAAGGTGCGGATCGATACACCGGCCTCGGCCGCAACGTCTTCTAAGCTGACTTGCCCGCTTTCAAGGCGTGGCTTGAGGATGCGTTCAAGCTTGTGCACAAAGCTGCCTGAGGCTTCGTTGAGCGAAGCCATCTCGGCCATGAGTTGGGCCCGCAGCACATCATCGACCCCATGGGTGTCCTTGGACACCAGGTAGCCGGCGTACTCCGCCGGGCCTTGCAGGCAGGTTTCGACGCCGTCAAACGTCAGCGAGCCTCCAAAGGTTTTTTGATACACGTGCAGTTGCTCAGACGAGGGCGCCGGGAATCGAAACACCACGTCAAATTTCAGATCAGGCTGTCGGGACAGCCAGCGGGCGTGCCAGGCGATGGTGGCCAGTGTGAGCCGCTCCAGTCGGGTCGACTGAATCGGACCAATGGGTGTCAAACAGATCAGGAACTGCCCGCTCTGGACGCTGCCCTCCAAGGTGTAAACGTCGTTGAGCAGGTTGTAGAACTGCGCCAAAGCCTCGGTAGCTTCTTGTAGCGTTCGGCACGCCATGGTCAAAAAACCAATGGGGCCCGTGTCCCAGGGTTTGACGAACTCGGCCAATTTGAGGGCAACGTCCACACCATTTGCATGCCGCTCGGCCAGTGCCATCATGTGATCCCACTCTTCGATAGGGCGGCGTGTATTGGGGTCCACCTGAGTCAACTCGGTCAGTAAGTCGGCGTCAAAAATAGCGGCCGGATCATGGCCGTTTTGTCTGAGGTAGTCCAGCAACAACTGCAGGTACCCGAGGTGCACAGTGCATAGGCTATTGCATTCGATGTCCATGGGAGTCACTATAAATGGCGATCCAGTCTGTTCAGGGCTGGTTGGCCGGTTGGGTGCCAAGGATCACACGCCGTTCGGCTTCAATGGCGGCCTCAAGTTGCTGTGCGTTTTGCTGGTGGGACGGCAACGCCTCATGTGCGGCCACCATGGCCTTTTGTTTGATGGTGAAGGCATCAAACTTGGCTTGAACTTCTGGTTGTTCGACCGTGGGTGCGGCCTGTTCGATGCGCGCTTGTTCCTGGGTCAGTCGAGCCGCTTGACGCTGTGGATTGGGCTCGATGTCGCGAATCAGCGCCTGCGCCATCACGAAGGCTTGGGGGCCCATGAGTTCGCCTCGCGCATAGTGGGTGGGCACCACCTCCAGTAGGCTGCGGGCCAATGCGATGCGTGCAGGGGTCAGCGGGCCATCATGCAGGCTTCGCCATTGTTCGGTTTGCTTGTGAAAGCGGGCGTAGTCCACCAGTCGTGCAAGTTCTTGCTCACGCTGAGGGTGGTCGGCCACGGCGGCTTGAAGCTCGATCAGCTCTTGCGATGTCAACTCAGCGGAGGCGAGGGCGTCAGCGTTTGGCTGGAGGGTTGTCGAGTTTTGGCTTTGCAAGAGCGTGGGCGGTGCCTGCTCTGTTCTCCCGAGAGGGGTGGGGCTGGTCAGCGGGGAGGGCCGTGTTTCGGATGATCGTGACCAGATCAACACCAGCACGGTTGCGCCGATGCCCAGAGCGACCAAGGTGATCGGGCTGCGTTTGAATCGTGGAGTTTGCATGGCGTTTGACCTCTCGTGAGGCGCCGACTGTGCCGCGTCATGCAGGGGGTGTCATGTGTACTTTCCCTTGGTTTGCGTCGGAGCGCAAAAACACTGCGTGAACGGGTAAGACAGGGCGGGGGTGTGAACAAAACAATCGTCGTTGCTTATCCATTTTCGTTATGCCCAGGAGCACACCGTGAAGACACTTTCATCCTATTTGTTTGCCAAACGTTTGCTTGCGCTCAGCCTTGCTGCGCCGCTGCTCGGACACGCTGCCGTGGAATACAACAAGTGGGTGGCGGTTGAAGCTCCAGCCTCGACCGGCGCCGCTTGTGGCAATGGATCGCTGTACCACTACTTCGTCAATCGCGCGCCCAATACCAAGAAAACGTTGGTGTACTTCGAGGGTGGCGGGGCCTGCTGGAATCAGACAGCGTGCTTGGGCAAGGGAAAGTTTTCGGAGGTGGCCACCAACCCCGAGGGCGTGCCCAGCAATTACCTCAGCCAACTTAATCTGGCGGCATTTGGCATGATCTCGCCCATGATCTGGCGTGACAGCATCCTGACCAAGACGGTGACCCAGAGCTGGAACATCGTGTATGTTCCTTATTGCACGGGCGATGCGCACGCCGGCAATGCGGTCAATGTGTACAAGGATGTGGATGCGACCAAGCCTTTGACCTATTTTCACCGAGGCCACACCAATGCCAAGGAAGTGGCGCGTTGGGTGAGCCAGAACGTGCCAACCGATGAACTGTTGGTCAGTGGCTTTTCTGCCGGCGGTGTGGGCGCTTCGGCCAACTACATCGTGATGCGCAATGCGATCAATCCGGCCAAATCATCGCTGCTCAGCGATGCGGGTCCTTTGTTTCCGACTCCGCAGTCGGGCGCGCGCGACAAGTACCCGTCGTTGCCTTTGCACAATCAGATCCGGTCTTCCTGGGGCTTTGATCGGCCTGAGGGCATCTTGACAGAGGGGCTGGCTCAGTACCCCGGTGCTGAAGCCATTCGCACCAACATCGGCGCGTTGAATGGTGAGCTGGCCAAGATCTTCCCGCAGGACCGTTTCGGTTTTACCAACATGCAGCAAGATGGGGTGTTTTCAACCTTTTCCTACCGCCTGTTCTATCCAGAAATCGCCAGCATCTCTGACACCAAAAAGCGTGAGGCCGCCTACAACCAGTTGTGGATGAAGGACATCAATAACTTGACAGGGGCCCTTCAGCAGAGCCCGAACGTGGGTTACTACATTCCCTTCTTCAGGCCACTCATCAAGTCGCACACGCTGACGACGTTGGACTATGCCGGTACGGCCATTGAAGACGCAGGCTACAAGTCGGTGGAGACGTTCATCCAGAACACCTTGGACCGCTCGGCCAAGCCGATTCGCGCGGTTGAGAAGGACCACTTCTGGGACTTCTTGCGTCCTGTGGATGGCATTCAGTGGCTCGTGTATCTGGTTCAGGATCTGTTTGTTTAACCAAGCGTAAGGAGGCAGCCATGTCTAAAACTCCATCCATCGTCACACGCGACGGTCTCCAGCTGTTTCGGCGCCGATGGCCTGTTGGTCAGTCGCGTGGCACGGTGGTGCTGGTTCATGGCATTGCTGAGCACAGCGGTCGGTATGAGCATGTGGCGGCTCAGCTCAAT
>JAZJZP010000375.1:16653-17260 GCA_040389805.1 Pseudomonadota bacterium | reverse complement strand
CCAGCTCACCGGCCAGCCGGGCCACCAGGGCCGTCACCTCGGCCGGCTCCAGGCTGTTCATACGCAAGGACGTCACATGGTCATGCGGCTCCAGGCCTGACTCGAACTCCGGCCGGTAGGTCACCACAACCAGCAAGGCCAAGTGACGTGCGCGCACCGCAAGCGCCCGCAAAAAGCTGACGGTGGCCGGGTCCGCCCAATGCGCATCCTCCAGCACCAGCAGCATGGGTTGCTGTTGTGACTCGGCCACCACCAGGTCCATCAAGGCTGCAATGGTTTGTTGCTCACGTTGATGCGGACTGTCGACCAAGGGCTCGTAACGAGAATCGCCCGGAATCGACAACAACGAGGCCAGCAGAGCCGCCTGTGCTTGCGGACGACCAAACTGGTCCTCCACCAACGCGTCCAGACGGTCCAGTTTGAAGGCCACAGGCTGATCTCGGGTCAGCCCCAACAGGCGCTCAAGGTAGGCGATGCTGGGATAAAAGGCCGCATGAACCTGGTGCGGCGAACACTGCAGATGAATCGCATGCAGGCCCGCATTGCCCAGGCGATCGCGCAGCTCTTTGAGCAAGCGTGACTTGCCCATCCCGGCCTCACCCGACAA
>JAZJZP010000375.1:0-16643 GCA_040389805.1 Pseudomonadota bacterium | reverse complement strand
CCAACTCCTGCTGGCGCCCCACCAAGGGGGTCAGGCCCGCCAGTGTCGCGGCATCAAAGCGGCTGCGCGCCTCGCCCAGTGAGGTCACGCGCCAGATCTGTCGGGGCTCGCGCACCCCTTTGAGCACCTGCACGCCCAGGTCCTGGCATTGAAAACTGCCGCCAGCCAAGCGCCAGGTGCTGTCGCTGATGACGACGGTATCGGGCTCGGCCAGACTTTGCAAACGCGCCGCGAGGTTAGGGGTGTCACCCAAGGCCAGTTGCTCGCGCCGCTGGCCTGCACCCATGTCGCCAATCACCGCCAAGCCCGTGTGGATGCCGATGCGCACGGACAAGCGAACGCTCTCATGAGACGACACGGGGATGCGCAAGGCACTCAAGGCCTCGACCATCGCCAAGGCACTGCGGATCGCCCGCTCGGGCGCGTCCTCGTGCGCTTGCGGGTAACCAAAGTAGACCAGCAGACCGTCGCCCAGGTATTGCGCAATCGCGCCACCAAAGCGCTCGATGAGGGTGGCCGAGGTCTGCTGATAGGCCAGCACCACCTCGCGCCATTGCTCAGCACCCAGGCGCTCGCACAGCGCGGTCGAGTCCACCAGATCACAGAACATGATGGTGAGTTGGCGGTGCTCGCCCCCCTGCCCCGCAGGTCGCAAAGCACCAATGGCTTGCAACAGGCGCTTTCGATCGCCCATCGAGATACCCAGCGTCGCCAGGTCCGACTCGGTCATGCTGTGCAGCACATCCACGTCGATATCGTGGTCGCGCAAGACACGTTCAACGCGCTCCAAGCCTATCGATTTGAGCCAGTCTTGCAGGGCATGCATGAACGTCTGGTCCGATCAGGTGTGCGTGCCAACCATGGCCAGCACACACACCGTTTCAGCGTCCATGCGGGCACCCTCGGCCATCAGAGCGGCCAGCTCGTCGTCCGGCAACTCACTGGTGACGAGATCATGAGCCATGCGCCAGACTTGCGCCATCTGCGCATCACGCCCGCCCACCTGATGCTGGGCCGACTCCGCGTGTCCCAACAAACGCGCGGCCACTTCGACACGCTCTTCCAGCGCCGCCAACAAGGCAAAGAGCCCGGAGTAAAGACCAAACCATTCCCAATCACGGCTGCGCGAGGCCGCGACAAAATCAACCAGCACACTGCGCGCCTGCGGCACATCGCCCCGCATGAACGCCGCACAAACCAACATGGCCAAGGCATGCAAGATGAAGTTGTCGCGCCGGTGCCGCCCACGGGACAGCAACAGCCGGCAACTGCGCTCGGCCTCATCCACCTCGCCGAGCGACAGACACAAAGTTGCCAAGTCGCTCAAAGCGGCGGACACCACCGAATCCAGACCCGCCGCCTGCGCCCGGGTCAACAAGGTCTCGCAAACCCGTTTGGCTTGTGCGGTCCGGCCGGACGATTTCAGCACCGTGACCTCTGCAAACAATCGCTGCAAACGCAGGCGTGCAGGCCAAGACGCCTGTTCCAGCGCGGCCATCTCATCCAGGATGGCAAAGGCCTGCTCTGCGTCAACGATGGCACTGCCCGCCACACAGCGCAATGCCAGATACAGCCCCTGGCCATTGGCTGCCGCACCGTACTGGTCGGCCGCGCGCCAGGCAAAGTCATGCATGGCCGTGTTGGAGATGCCCCAATGCAAGCGGCTGCGTTCCAGCCAATAACGGGCCACCATGGGCGATGGCACCATGGCCATCACATGAGGCTCCAGCGCCAAACCCCGCTGGCGGCACTCCGGCGCCAAGCCCAGCACCAGGAACAACACACTGGACGCCCCCACCAGGTCAACGGCCAGTTCAATGTCGTGCGCCATCGCCCAGTCCAGCGCCGCCCGCACGTTGTCAAGCTCAGGGCCATAGGTCGCCAGCCAAGCCACATCGGCCATGGACCAATATTGTTGATAAGCCTGGTCCATCAATCGCGCCATGGCCACGGCATGGCGGCGCTTGAACAGAGCCTGCTCGCCCGCCTCGGCCAACCTCAACGCGGCATATTCGCGAGCGCTCTCCAGCAGCCGGTAGCGCGGCACGTCGTTGCCATCTGCGGCCACCAAGGACCGGTCGACCAGCGAACCCAGGACATCAATGACCGCCCACTCATCCAGCACATCGTCATCGGCCACCGCGCTGGCCAGATACAAGGGAAAGCCACCCGCAAAGACACACAGCCGTCGAAACACGGCTTGTTCATTAGAGGCCAGGAGGTCGTGACTCCAGTCCAGCGCGCCACGCAATGTGTGGTGCCGAGCGGGGTCGGTTCCGCGAGGCTCGCCCAGCAGACTGAAGCGCTCGTCCAGATGCGTCATCACCCCCTGAACCCCCAGCAACGGAACCCGCGCCGCCGCCAGTTTGATCGCCAGCGGAATCCCATCGAGCCGGCGACACAGGGCGATCACCTGGCCCACATTGGCATCTGTCACCGCAAAGCGCCGATCTGCCGCTTGTGCCCTGTCGGCAAACAAGGCCACCGCGCCGTAGGCCGTGGCCTCATCGGCCAAGAGGCCCAATTCAGGCACCGACAGGGCATTGAGCCGAAACACCCGCTCGCCCTCCACTTTCAAGGGCACCTGACTGGTCACCACCAAACGTACCTTCGGGGCGCCTTGCGTGATGGCATGCGCCAACACGGCCACTGCCTCCAGCAGATGCTCCGCATTGTCGAGCACCAGCAGCAATTGCAGGGGTTGCAGCGCAGCGACCAGCGCCGACATCGGATCCAGCCCGCCACAAGACACGCCCAGAACCTGAGCCACGGCGGTGCACACCAGCACCGGATCAGACAAACCAGACAACTCCACCCAGACGGCGCCATCACGTTGCTCGCTTTGCCAGGCATGTGCGGCAGCCAAGGTCAACGCGGTTTTGCCGATCCCGCCCGCCCCCACCACCGTGACCAGGGCATGCGCTCGCAACTCGTGCAACGCAGCCAAGTCCCCATCACGGCCCCACAAGCGACTGGCGACATGGGGCAGCACGGACAGGCCAGACGTCCCCAAACGATCCGGATTTTTGGACCCGGCTTGATCGAGGGCCTTTGCTTCAAAGGGCATGGCAAAGCGATACCCTCGACCCGGAACCGTCGCAATGGCCTGTGGCCCGAGTATTTTCCGCAAGGCGGAAACCTGAACCTGGAGGTTATTTTCTTCAACAATCAGACTGGGCCATACCAAATCCAGCAATTCAGACTTGGTGACCAACCGTCCTTGGTTCTCCAGAAGAATCAGCAGCAGATTGATCGCACGGCCACCCACACTGGCGGGCTGGCCGTCCACGTAGAGCATCCGCTCGGTAGAACGGATCTCGAATCGGTCGAAGCGGTAACTGTGTGACAAAGAATCCTCGACAGACGCAGGGTGCAGTTTTGATTATTGACCAAGCTAGAAACTGACCATTAATGTTGTCAATCTTAAAGGCATTTCAGGATTATTTAAGACCCAGGGATGACCCTTCACGCGACAATGCATTCATAAATAACGCTGTCATCGCAAATATTAAGAGTGACCCACCCCAAAGGGCAGGATTGATTGGGGTGAATTAAAGAGTGCAAAAGACAGCGCCTGGGAGGGGTGAGAGATTCGCGCCATGACGTGATCCTCACCTGCTGTTGATTTGCCCTCAGGGCTGAGTCCAATCACACCCAACTCGGGTGTACCGTTGCCCCCTGTTCAATCCATGGGCCAACACCATGCGCAAATCACGCTCAAAACCCGCAGATCGACTGGATCAGCGGGCTGCGGCACGCTTTGAGGCCTGGCTGGCATCCAGCGCGTCCAAGCAGGACACCTGGCAAGCCTGGTTTGACGGTTCAGCACAAGGAGGAATGGGCGCCATGGCGGCGGGGGGCTTCGTACTGGCGCCGCAAGGGGATCAATTTGAGATCGTGGTGCCGCTGGCGCAGCGCGGCTGCAATAACGAGGCCGAGTACCAGGGCCTGCTGGCGGTGCTGGATCTCTTGACGGCACAAGGTGCTTTGCATGTCACGCTCTACGGCGACAGCGACCTGGTGATCCGTCAGGCCAGAGGCGAGCAAGCCGACAAGGCCCTGCGTCTGGCCCCCCTGAAACTGCGGGCACAGCAACTGATTGGGTCATTCCAGACCTTCAGCGCCCACTGGATCCCTCGCCACAAGAACAGTCGCGCCGACAAACTGGCCGCTGAAGGCTTTGAGGTGAGCGGGCCGACCCTGATTCGACACCAGCCTTACCAAGCCATCCGCCCTCAAGGCCAAGCTCTCTTGCCGCAACCTTCGTAGCGAATGGCCTCGCAGTCGGAGGCAAACACAGACCCCGGCGGTTGATCGGCCGCCTCCAGGTAGCACGGCGGCATCCCGGCCATGAAGATCGGGAACAAGTACAAAGCGAACTCGCGTGGACTGAACCCGAGGTCCGCCCCCAAGGCAGCGACCAGCGCACCGTAGTTCATGCGCAAGGCGTGACCCTGAGCCTGCAAAAAACGATCCACTTCAAAGGCCAAGGTGACGTGGGGGCCGTCGGCCAACCCCAGCTCTCGGGCCAGCGCCATGGTGGGGGCAATGCGTTCGTCGCCCGAGGCCAAGGGGCGGCCATACCCCGCCAACTTGCCCTGCTGTTGCAGATGGTCGGCAATGCATTCGGCCAGCGAGGTGCCGCCTTGCATCCTTTGATGGGTGCGCACAAAAAATGACAAGGCCCTGACCTCATTGCGGTGCCCGTAAATGGTCGCCTCGGACACCCCCAGGGCGGCCGTCATGGCCAAATCAGGCGTGCTGCGCGTGGTTCCTGCCAGCGCCGCCACACGGTTGTTCCACAGGCGTGCATCGGGATAACTGGTCAACACCCAGAGCGACTCCAGCAAGCGCAGTTGCTCGGCGCAGAAGCGGCGCCCGGTGATCCCGAACAGCAACAGGTCAACCCACCCCAGGTGCTGCAACTGCGTATGCAGATCGCAGCCCCGAAAGACCGCATGCGAGCCCGGAAAGGCGGCCCCCACCCTGGTCTTGAACACCGCCATCGATTCTCGACTCTGCGCAGCGTCACTCATGCGGGGGCATCCTCCAGCTCAATCCGGGGGAACGGAAAGCGCTTGAAGCCGTAGTGCGCCTGCTCCAAGGCATGTGCAGCCGCTCCGGGCAAGCGCAAGATCAGGTGCAGCATCTCGCCCTCTTGCGCACTGAACCCCAGGTCGGCCAAGGCTGTCGCCACCACCAGGGTGAATGCCACGGGCCGTTGAGCCGCGGACTCAAGCGCCTCTCGGTGAGCTTGCAGCCATGACAAACGAGCCCCGGGCAAGAGGCAGGCCAAGGCATCCAGTGCCTGACGCACCAATGTGCTGGTCGTCACACCACGGGGATCAAACCCGATGGGGTGATCCGGCACGGGCCAAACGTCATCACGAGCCCATGGGGGCGATGCAATGCGATGCTGCCATCGCGGCAGGTTCATGCCACAGTCAACCCAGGCTTGCATGGCGAGATACACCTCGCGTGCACCACCGCATTGCCCGGCCCCCACCGCCAAGGCCGCCATCAGGCTGGACGCCGCAGTCGAGCCACCCACCCCGCCGCACATGGCGGCATGCACCGCCGGATCGCGCGGACCAGGGTTGGCCAAGGCCACGGCCAGCGTGGTGAGCAGCTGGGCTTGAGTAGCATCCGGTGCCTCCCCACGAAACAAGAGGAACACCATGTCAGCCCAGCCCGCCTTGCCCAGCATCTGTCCATAGACATCGTAGCCATGGCAGTACGCCGCACGGGTGGCAAAGGGGTTGTCAACCTCTGGCTCCTCCAACCAGATTTTGGTGTGGATGGGCGAGACGCTCATGGCGCGGTGTCCAAGGTTTGCATGCGCAGATCCATGGGCGGCACCTCTTCTGCATCAATGCGCACGTCCAGCAAGGTGGGACCCTTGCGGCGCACGATGGCCTGCATGTCCAAGGCATCAAAGTCTTGTGGCGACTCAATCACATGCGCCGCAATGCCCATGGCCTGGGCCATCAGTCGAAAGTCGACGCGTGGCAACTCAAACGCCACCTGCTCGGCCCCGGCCAGTCGTTGCCCGTGTTTGACCATGCCCAAGGCCGCGTCATTGAGCACCACATAGATGACCGTGAGCTGCTCCTGCGCGGCCACGGTGATTTCCTGGCCATTCATGAGGAAACTGCCATCGCCCGTGATGCACACGACCGGGCAGTCCGGCTTGCCTCTGGCAATGCCCACCGCCGCGCCAATGGCCCATCCCATGGGGGCAAAGTCCATCAGCACGCGCAACCAACCCGCATGGTCATGACGACGTTCGCCACGCCGTGGCAACTCGCGCAGCACGGTTGAATCAGTGGCCACCGTTGATGGCACCAGGCCCATGCGGCGGTTGCGCAACTCCAGGTAATGAATCGCCCAGGCTGTGCTGTTGCCTGCGTCCGCCACAAACCGCGTGGTGGGTGGAAAGCGGCTGGAGAGCTCCGTCATCAGTCGCTGCGGCTTGATCGGCGTGCTGTGGTCCAACACCTTCTCGGGCTCGCGCACCTGGATCAGCGGCACCGCCGTGGTCACGTCGCTCGATGATGCTGACCAAGGCAAACCCAGGGCCGCTTGCTCGATGTGCATCATGTCCAGCAAGCGCTCGAACACGGTGCGGATGCGTCCACGCACATGCTGCTGCGCCATGGGCGAGCGCTGCAAATGCTCGTCAGAGGCATCAATGTGAACCAGGCGTTGATTCAACACACACTCGCTCCAGGCACCGCTGGTCCACTCGCCCAGACTGGTCCCGATGGCCAGGGTCAGATCGCCGCCTTCGCGCAAAACTCGGTACGCCGACGCGTGCCCTGCAAACCCGAACACCCCGCGGTACAACTCATGGTGGGGGTTGACCAACCCCTTGGCATCAGGCGTGGTGACAAAGGGTGAGCCCGTCAACTCGGCAAAATGCATGATGGCATCAATGGCCTCGCCACAATCACCGCCCACGATCAGCACCGCCTTGCCGCTGCGCTGCAGGGTCGAGAACAAGGTGCGGATCGCATCCTCATCCACCAGCGATGGCTTGACCAGCAAGGCCTGCAAGCTTGCGGGCGACAGGCGCGGCTCCACTTGGCTGCGCAGCAAATCCACCGGGATCGACAGGTGCACCGGCCCCTGAGGGGGCTGGGAAGCCCGCATCAAGGCACTCACCAGTTTGTTTTCCAACTGATCGATGTGCGAGACCAGGGTGCTGTAACGGGTGCAGTGACGAAACATGCCCACGGTGTTGACGCCCGTGCATGACGAGTCCTGCAAGGCCCGCTTGCCAAACATGGGTAATGACGGCTGCCCCGTGATCGCCAGCAATGGCACGCCGTTGTCATAAGCACAGGCCACGCCCGTCAGCAAGTTGGTCGCGCCAGGGCCGGAGGTGGCACAACACACCCCGAGCTTGCCGGTCTCTCTGGCATACCCATCGGCCATGAAGGCCGCCCCCGCCTCATGACGGGCCAAAACGGGCCGAGGCCCGCCGCGACGCATGCTCACGGCCAACGCGTTGTAAAGCGGCTCAATGGCGCCCCCCGGGACGCCAAACACATACTCGACGCCGAGGGCTTCAAGGTAAGAGACGATGAGGGTGGCGGCCTCGACGGTTGAGGGAGCGCACACCTCGGAGAGAACTGCTGATGACTTCACGATGCTGGACCTCTGTCACGCTCACCGCGGATTCAACAGCAAAAACCGGCAAGGTGTAACCAAATGATATTTCGCCCCCTGCGCCACGTCACCCCCCGCATCACGGGACGAACCCCGAGATGAGGGGCCACCATATATTCAACGGGCCACGGTCAGATCTCGCCAAAGTCTGGGTAAGCTTGGCGACTATTCAGCAAGCGCGCAGGTTTGAGAATGACCGTGTTGATTGCATGCCGCGCACTTTGGAATGCATGGCGCGTCGTGGTTCTGATAGGTTTGATGTGGCTGGTGCCCGCCTTGTGTGCGGCAGCAGACGATCCTGCACGCGCCATCGCAGTGGTCTACCCCGACATCGGCGAGCCTTATCGCGGCGTCTTCACCGCCATCATTGAAGGTATCGAAGACAGGACCAAGTCCCGCGTGACGAGTTTCGCGGTCGGCCCCAATGCCAATGGCCAAGAGCTGTCCGGTGAGTTGCGTCGAAGAGACATCCGAGTCGTGATCGCCCTGGGCCGCAATGGCCTCAAGGCGACGTCGCAATTGGACCGCACCGTCAGTGTGGTCGCGGGGGGGGTCTTGTCCGTTCCAGAGCCTGAGGCACAGGGACTCGCGGTGTTGAGCCTGGCCCCCGATCCGGCACTGCTGTTTGCCAAGCTGAAAACCTTCATGCCCAGCGCCAAACGGGTCATCGTGGTCTATGACCCCTACCAAAATGGCTGGCTGATCCGGCTGGCCCGCGAGGCCGCCAAGGCCCAGGGCCTGGAGCTACTTGCACTGGAGGCGAATGACCTGAAAAGCGCCATGCGCCAATACCAGGAAGCCCTGACCACCTCGGATGCCAAGCGCGATGCGCTGTGGCTGCCGCAGGACTCCACCACCGTGGAAGACTCGGCCGTGCTACCGCTGGTGTTGCGGGAGGCGTGGAACCAAAACCTCGCGCTATTCTCCAGCAGTGTGGCCCACGTGAAGCGTGGTGCTTTGTTCGCGCTTTATCCCGACAATGTCGAGCTGGGGCGCGCATTGGCAGGGTGGGCCATCGGATTGGGGTCTTCAGGTAATACAGCAGCGCTGGGGGTACAAGCCCTCAAAGACGTGTTGCTGGCGGTCAATACACGAACCGCCAACCACCTGGGCATCAACCTGGACACCAAGCAACAGCGCTTCAATATGGTTTTCCCGGAGCATTGAGATGATGAGCAGTACTCAAACAGCGCTCCAGTCGCGAGGGCTCTCAAGCTTTCTGCGACAGATGACGTTTCAACGCCAGCTGAGCATCACGGTCGCCGTGGGTGTGCTCGGCTTGGCCTTGTTTTCCTCCATCGCCAGCTCGTGGCAGGGGGGCCGCCAGATCCGCGACACGCTGATGCAACAGAGCATGCGCATCGCCACCAGCCTGGCCGCCCAAAGCACGCTGGCCTTGCTCTACGCCTCCCCCGACAATGCCGTGGAGGCGATCAACGCCACTTTGTCATTCCCTGACGTGCTGCGCGTCGAAATCCACAAAGCCGATGGCGCCGTGTTGGTGGCGCGCGGCACCGCCGGGGTCGACACCGCCAACATGAGCCTGGCCACGCCCAACCCCCGTGAGGCCTACCTGGAGGCCGAGACTGAAGACGCCTGGCGCTTCATCGCCCCGGTCTGGACAAAGCCAGCCGCCTCCCCCTTTGAGGTGGTAGCGCCGCCCAAAGAGGAGTTTTTGGGTTACGTGCGCGTTGTGCACAGCAAGGCCACGCTGGCCCGGATGATGGCCAACATCTTCCTCGTCAACTTGGTCAGTGCCTTCTTCTTTGCCGGTGTGTTTTTGATCGCGATCCGGATTCTGTCCAGGCGGCTCACTCGCCCCATCACGTTTTTATCTCAAGCCATGGCCCGCGCCGAACGCGGCGACGCCCATGTGCGCGCCGTGGTCGATGGCCCGCAAGACATCCAGACCATGGCACTGGCCTTCAATCGCATGATCGCCGTGCTGCAAGAGCGCGGTGACGAACTGCAACGCCACCATGAGCACCTTGAAGACCTGGTCCGTGATCGCACCACCGAACTGCGCACCTCCAAAGAGCGTGCCGAGGTCGCCAACCAAGCCAAGAGTGCCTTTTTGGCCCGGATGAGCCATGAGTTGCGCACACCGCTCAACGCCATCATGGGCTATGCCCAGATCCTCAAGATGGACAAGGGCCTGACGCAGCGTCAAGTGACAGGCTTGGACACCATCCACAGCAGTGGGGAGCACCTCTTGCTGCTCATCGTGGACATCCTCGACCTGTCGCGCATCGAGGCCGGCAAATCCGAGTTGCACCTGGACACCGTGCAGCCAGGAGCGTTCCTGAACCTGCTGTCCGACATCATCCGCATCAAAGCCGAAGAAAAGGGCCTGCGCTTTGAGCTGGAGTGCCTTCCCGACGCGCCTCGATCCATCATTGTCGACGAAAAGCGGCTGCGTCAGGTGCTCCTCAATCTGCTGAGCAATGCAGTGAAGTTCACCGAAACAGGCGCTGTCCGCTTGAGCATGGGTCTGCGTCAATCACTGGACCAGGGACAAACGGCCCTGCTGCGCTTTGAGGTCAAAGACAGTGGCACCGGCATTCGCAAAGAGGCCCTGGAGCGCATTTTCGAACCGTTTGAACAAGCGGGCGATGCCAACAGCCAGGCCCAAGGCACGGGCTTGGGCCTGGCCATCAGCCGACAACTGGTGCGCCTGATGGGCGGCGATATCCATGTCGACAGCCACCCTGGTGCAGGCAGTTTATTCTGGTTTGAAATCACCGTTGACTATGCCCAGGACCCCGCCTTTGCGGCCTCCACCAACCTGACGGTGACAGGCTACGCAGGCCCTCGCCGCAAGATCCTGATCGTCGACGATGTCAAAGCCAATCGGGTCATGTTGGCGGACCTGCTGCGCTCACTGGGGTTTGAAACCCTGGAGGCCACCAATGGGCAAGAAGCCCTGCATCAAACGGCACTGAGTCAACCCGAGCTGGTCTTGATGGACCTGTCCATGCCCGTCATGGATGGGCTGGAAGCCACCCGGCAACTTCGCGCCATCCCGGCCAGCGCCATGATTCCGATCATTGCGCTGTCGGCCAATGCCTCCCAGCCCGACCGGGTTCAAGCCATGGCCGCCGGGGCCAACCACTTCATTGCCAAGCCCTTCGAGCGGGGTGACCTGCTGGACAAGCTGGCCAGCTCGTTGGACCTGACTTGGGTGACCGAAGCCTGACCAATCAGGCGCTTAGAACTTGAGGCTCGCCTGCATATAGACCGAGCGTCCAGGCAGCGGAATGTCATAGGGCAGTGAGACAAACGGCAAGCCGCTGTCATAGGGGCTGGGCTCACGGGCATCGACATCAAACAGATTGCGGATCGACGCGGCAAACTCCCAGCCCTTGATGTCCTGATCGGTTCGCACGGTCAGATCAACCGTCTCATAGCCCGACAAGACAGCGCGGGTATCCCCAGCGACACGAGGCCGCTCGCTGATCCAGTTCACCTGCGCATGCGCCCCCCACCCTGGCACAAAACGCCAGTCGGATCGCACGTAGACATGGTGGTGGGGCGCATTGCCAGCATCGTGATCCAGGGCCTCGTCGGTGGAGCGCTGGAAGCTGTAATTACCCGAAAACCGCCAAGCCTTGGACCAGTCCCAGGCCGCTTCAAACTCCAGGCCACTGCCGCGTTGCTGACCCATGTTTTGATACACCGTACCAACGGGCCGAATGATGTCCTGCAAATCGTATTGAAAGACATTCATGCCCAGCTGCACGGCCGGCCGGGGCTGCCACGACACCGCGGCCTCCAGGGTCTTCATGCGCTCTGGCTTGAGGTTGGCATTGCCCGTGACCACTGGGTTGTTGATGGAATAAAGCTCGGCCATTGACGGCGCACGAAAGGCACTGCCGTACAAGAGTTTGGCGGTCACGTTGTAGGCCGCCTCCCAGACCATCGCCACGCGTGGGTTGGTGGTGCCGCCAAAGTCGGAATAGTGGTCTTGCCGCAGGCCCGCCGTCAAGGTCCAGTCTTTGGCAAAACTCCATTCGTCCTGCCCATAGACATAGCGTTTGGTTCGGCCATGGGGGCGCATGAACGGCACCGTATTGGACACATCGGTGACATCCGCCAGAGAACCCGCCCCGATGGGCGAAAAATCGGGGTTGTAGTTTTTGGTTTCGCGAACCTTGTAGATGGACTCACGCTCAGCCCCAACGCCCAGGCGGAGGCGGTGCTGGCTGAAGCCGGAATACACCGCCGAACCCCCCAGTCGCGCATGCTGCTCCCACTTGTAGGGGTTGCCGATCATGCCGTCGGTGAATACGTTACTGTTGCCCGCCGGGAACAACACCAAGTCGGAGAACTCCTTGACGTGCAGGTAACCGGCCTGCAGGCTCACCGCCCAGTCCTCCGTCACGTTCGGATCGTCGTAGCTCAGGTCGGTGCTGAGGTTCTGGCTGTAGCTCTCGCCCGTCGGGTCCAAGGCGGACGCGACCCCGGTGCCTGTGCCGACATGCAGCCGCTCCTTGTAGCCCAAGCGCACCCGCCATTTTTCCAAGCTCAGGTCCAAGGAGCCATCCACCGAATCACGGCCATTGTTGATGGGTCCGGGAGCGCGTGAAGCTTGGGTGCCGAACGCATTGTCCAACCCAGTCTGGGCATCGGCCATGACTTGTGAGCGCGCGCCATCGGTGGTGCCACGCCGCAAGTAGCCCGCCACGTCCACTGCCCCCCACTTGCCGCCATGCAACATCCAGACGTCGGCGGAGTTGAACGACCCTGCACGCACCCCCACTTGCGTCCCGTTGATGTCGGTGGCTGACTTGGTGATGATGTTGATCACCCCCGAAAAAGCATCGGCACCATACAACGCAGAACCAGGGCCGCGGATCACTTCGACCCGCTCAATGTTTTCCACCGGCATGCCGCCCCAGACATTGCCTCGATTGCCCGTGAAGATCGTGGTCAACGGAATGCCATTGAGCAGCATCAGCACCTGCGGGTTGTAGCCCAGGTTGATGCCGCGGATCACATAGGAAGGCGTGAACATCAGTGTGCTACGTGCCACATGCAAGCCGGGCACGGTCTCCAGGATCTCGTCCAGGTCAGTGGCACCGATGGCCGCTATGTCTTTGGCCGTGATCACGGAGGCCACGGCCGGCGTGCGACTCAAAGGCAAGCGAGAACCCGTGGCGATGCTCACAAAAGGCTGATCGCCATAGGCCATGGCCAATTCGTCATCGTCGCTGGACGGCGCCGCCATGGCGGGGGTCGCTGTCCCGAAGCCGAGGGACAAGGCCACCAAGGTGGCCAGCAAGCTGGGTTGAAAGCAGGAGTTCATGATGTGCCAAGCGTCCATCAAGGGCACCACCACACTGGCGTGTGGAAAACCTGCCAAATATATACCGACCGACGACGCTTCCCCGGGAAAACCACCAGGCATCAACCCTAAGCCACCATCGGCGAACACAACTCGACGAGCGTGCCATCAGGGCAGCGCACGTAGGACACCACCTGCCCCCATGGCTTGGCTTGCGGCCCATGCAACTCTGCAGCACCTGCCGCCAAGGCCCTGGCATGCGCCTCGGCCACCGCAGGGGTCACGAACGCCACTTCCATGCCCAGCGGCGCAACCGACGCGTGAGCGGACACATAGCCCGACGGAAAATTCATCGCCCCCAATTGATGGGCAGCAAAGGCCAGGGTGGTCTCACCGGTATCGAGTTCACCATAGGTGCCGGACTCATGTAGAAACCGACGCGGAAAGCCGAACGCCTGTTCAAAGAAACGGAGCGATGCCTCCACATCGGGCACGTAAATGATGGTGTAGCCAAATTTCATGAGAGGCTCCTTTCAATCAAACTGCCATTTGATATCAGCGGGCCGAATTTTTGTGATTGACATGGCTCAATTGCGAAAGTTCCCGCCCGGTGTCTCATTGGCAACTCGGCGCATTGCACCGAGCAGCGCCCAGCCATCCAGGAGATCACATGAGCCCACCATCTTCACGTCTTGGCGTACTCACTGCCATCGTGTTGTGGACCATCGCGAGCCCGGCCAACGCCGGGCCCCGCCAAGACGCTGCTCTCAACCATGTCGCCAAAGTAAGCGTGACCTCGCAGACCAAGGGCCATGTATCCGACGTCCAGGCCATCCTGGCCCCCATGACCTACGCCATGCTCTTGGCCGGCTTTTTGGTGATGGAGTCCATGTCTCGACGCCGACAGGCGACTCACTTCTTGGGTGAAGCTTTCCACTCCGGCAAGTCCACATGAAACACGGTTCCCGTCTCGGCGCTGGAGTCAAAAGTGACGGTGCCGTCCACGAGTTCCACGAGTTTTTTAACGATGGACAAACCCAATCCCGTGCTGGGGCTGCTCTTTTGATCGCAGCCCGAGGCTTGAGAGAATTTCTCGAAAATGCGGTGGCGAAATGCGTCAGGGATGCCTGGTCCACGATCAGACACCGAAATCCGCAGGCCAGTGCCGCTGCGAACAAGCGTCACGCCAACCACCTGATCCGATGGCGAAAACTTCGCCGCGTTGGACAGCAAATTGGTCATCACCTGAATGAAGCGATCGGCGTCCACCACCGCCATGGCATCACCATCGGCGGTATTGAAAATCAGCCGCACCCCTAGCGAGTGCGCAAAGGCCTCGGTCTCCGCCACCGCACCCTCGATCAGCAGCGCCAGCGGCTGCGCGATCAACTCCAGCTCTATCCGGCCTGACTCGATCTTCCCGATATCGAGAATGTCGTTGACCAGACGCCTCAGCCGCAGGCTGTTGCGCAGCGCAATGCGAACCATCTTGCTCGCTTTGGGCGAGAGCTCCCCTGCATGCCCCGCGTCCAACAGCTCTAAGGCCCCTGAAATCGACGTCAGCGGTGTGCGCAACTCGTGACTGACGGTGGTCACAAAGTCATCTTTGAGATACACGACTCGCTCACGCTCGGCCAAACGTCCCAGTTGGACACCTATGTAGTCCGCCACGGCCAACAGATCGGGCTCAGGCACCACGCAGGCCTGGCCATAGCACTCGACGATGCATTGGACTTGACCGGCGGCATGGATCGGAAACACCATCCCTGAACGCAAGCCAAGCGCCCAGGCCTGGCTGGCACGCACACCGGCCTCGGCCGCCAGATCGTGGATCAAGAGGGGCTCGGCATCGACCAACACCCGGCCCGGCAACTCTCCGATCGCCATCGTGCCGAAGGGTGCCGTACTGTCGATCAGTGGTGCGTAGGTTTTTTCATCAGCCACATGCCACAGGCCCGACGACACAAACACATCCGCATTCCCGTGGTCACGCCAGTAGACATGGGCCACCTCGGCACCCGTGTAGCCACACAGCTCGGTCAACAGCGTGGCGAGCGCACTTTTCAGGTCAAGCGCCTGGTTGGCCGTGGACGCCACTAGCCCCAACACCGTCGAAAGTTTGGCCCGATCCGTCTGGCGTTGAGCAAACCGGCGAAGCTCCAACGCAGCCACCACGGCATCTGCCAACTTGGACATGATGTCAAGTTGAGCAGGCGTCGGTGCCTCTCTAGGCACGTAGTCGATGGCGCAGAGCGTGCCCAGCGCAAAACCGTCTGAGGTGATGAGCGGGGTTCCCGCGTAGAAGCGCAAACCGAGTGGGCCGATCACCAGCGGATTGTCACTAAAACGGGCATCCTTTGTGGCATCCGGAACCACCAGAGATTCGCGCAAATACACCGCATGTCCACAAAACGAAATGTCCCGGGGAGTCTGCGCCGCATCCAGGCCAATGCGCGATTTGAACCATTGGCGATCTGCATCCACGAGTGAAATCAGCACCGTCGGCACACCCAGCACATGCTGCAGGATATGGGTGAGCCGATCAAAAGCCGGTTCAGGGGCGGTGTCGAGCACGCAATAGCGCTGCAGCGCTGCGAGTCGATCTGATTCATTGAGGGAAATAGGGGCGTTGAGCATGGCAGTCGTCGTTTAGCCCACGTTATCGGACAATAACGCCGACGACTTTAGCCTGCATCAACAGACCCGCCGTGACGGGCCTTGACGTAAAAAACCCAGCCAAGTCAACCATTTGACCGGGCTGGGCTCGCCAGAGGGCCGTAGGCCCCTGAAGTCAGTTGATGTAAGGCACCGTCAGCGTCGATGCGCCGCTACCGAAGACGATGTCCACGGAGAACGTGCTCTTGCTGGCTTCCGCGTAATGGGGATCCTTGGTGTCCACAACCAGGCTCAGGTGGTGACCCTTGTCCACGTTGTAAGACATCATGTGCATGTCCATCGGGAAGCTGATGAGCTTGCCTGGCGTGGCCCAGTGGACCGAGCGAGCCGTGTGCGTGATCAGCTTGGCAACGCCGAACTGGTCCACGTCATACAGGTAGGCCAGAACCTGGGCTTGCGCCTGGCTGGGTCGAATCTGCAGTTGCACCTTGGCGATGCCCCGGATCTTCATGGCGCTGGTCAGGGCGGGGCCGTTGTAAACCACTCCGTTGTCACGCTTGACCAGTGCGGGAGCGCTCATCGGGAAGACGTTGAAACCGCTGAGCAGTTCGCTGACGATCGGGATGCCGGTTGTGGCCACCGTGTCGCTGGCGCTGCTCATGGTGTCCGTGCCGGACAGTGAGCTGGACGCCGTCTGCAGACCACCCGTGGAGCCCTTGGTGCACAGGCAGCTCCAGTCAAAGCGAACCTTGCCACGTGGGGTGATGTTGAGCCTCGTGGCCTTGACCGTGGCATCAGGCCAAGTGGCCAGACGCTCGCGGCCGGTGCCGTTGCCGATTTCCATGTCGACTTGCGGCTCGCTCACGATGCCGTTGTTCTCACCCTTGAGCCAGTAGTCGAACCAGCGATGGGCCTGGTCGTAGATGTAGTTGTCAGCACCCAGCAAGGCACCGAGGGCCTCGGGCACCGCGTGCCAGCCCTTGTTCAACAGCAGCTTTTTGGGACCTTGCAGCTGGGTGAACAGATCCAGGCTGGAGTTGGGCGTGAACATCTCGTCGCTGTAGTTCTTGCT
>JAZJZP010000374.1:1797-2060 GCA_040389805.1 Pseudomonadota bacterium | reverse complement strand
GGGGCTAGTTCTTGGCTTTCGCCAGTCGTTCGCTCCATCCCTTGCACTCCTTCTCGGCGTCTTCCAGGGACTCCCGAATCTTCTTATGCTCAGCACACCAGGGCTTCCCGGCACGCAGTAAACCATGCTCGTGACACAGCTTATTGATCTCAGCGAGCGCCTTTCCGAGGTGGGCGTTGAACACCTTGCGGTCGAAGACGGCAGCACCACTGGCGGGCTTTGTCTTGTCGGCCTCCTTGTCCCGCTGGTCGTACACGTCATCG
>JAZJZP010000374.1:0-1787 GCA_040389805.1 Pseudomonadota bacterium | reverse complement strand
CCGAGCCAGCTTCTCTGGGCGTCCGCCGCATGGTGCGGTTGACGTTCTTGCCCCGTAAGTCCTTGCAAGCCTGGCAGTCCTTCACGGGGCCGACCCGCTTGCAGCGATCGCAGAATAGGGAGGTGGTCGCCGAGTAGGTCTTGCCATCGGTGCCCTGGATCGTGGCAGGTGAGTTTTTCTGTTCACCTGACGCAAGGTCGCTTTGAACCGTGGATTGGCTAACGCCAATGACGTTGGCGATCTGTCTGGTTGACTGTCCATCGGCGCGAAGCTCGACCACGATAGCTTGCCGCATCTCCTTGGTGAGGTGCCGGCGGTGGACGTTCTGCCGCAGGATGTAGTCCCTTACCTCGTCATCTGGGCAGCGAATCATCTTCATGTTGCAGGCGATTTTAAGCTCGGAGCAGGCCCTTTGCCGGTTCCGGCCGTCGAGCCCCTGCTTCTTGCCCTTGACCATGCGGTAGGTCACGGGCGTTTCGTTGCCCTTGGTAGACTGGATGGACTTCTTGAAGGCTTCCCACTCATCGCCTTCCATGAGGGGGAGCTTCTCGGCGAATGGATGCCAATTCATGTGTACTCCCTGGAAAAGTGAAGTGCCAGCTGGCCGCTGCTTAGTCCCGGTCAGGAGAAGAATTGGCAGCCAGCTGGCATGTACGGAAACCCTGACCGGGTAGAGAGACTATACTCCCGGCTCAGGGGAAGTCAAGCACAATCACGCCACAGCCGGGATCTTTTTGTCCGGGTAGTAACGCAGGTCCGTGGGCTCATTCTTGCGCCACGCGCTCCAGGCGTGCAGGGACCGCACATAGAATTCACGGATGTCGGCGTGCTTTACCTTCGACCCTTTGCCTTCGCTATTGGCCCCGGTGGTGATGAGGAACTTGGCCAGCTTGCGATCCGGGGTGCTGGGCGTTGCCCCTGTCTCGTCCCGCACCATCGTCCAGAAGGCGGTTGCGTCGGCCTTGGCCTTGTGCCAGGTGGAGAACATGGCAGCGGTGACGCCAACACGACGAAGGTGGGCGCTGTTGGCCTTGCCTACCTGATTGTCGCGGTGCCCCCCCGTCATGATCTCAGCCAGCCAGATCACGAATTCCGGGTACTCCAAGAGCAATTCCGCACGCTCCGCAGGCTGGCTTGCGCCATGGCCAACGGTGGGGTTCAGTGCGTAGTAAATGCCAGCAGCGGCAAGAAAGATTGCCTTGTGAGGCAGACAGGCAAGCTCAGGGATTGTGCTGGCAAAGGACAGGTAGATGTCGTTTGCCGAGCGGGTCTGCATCCGGCTGTCGAAGGTGGCGTAGAGCCGTGCCACGTCCTCCAGGGTGTCGCACTCATACTCCTCAATGGTGACGAAGAACTCAGGCATCCGTTCCAGGCCAGCAAGCAAGATGCTGGTGTGCTTGCCGTTGACGCGGTAGAGCCCGCCGGTCTCGGTGCAGATGGCGCTGGCCCAGGTCACAGGGCGGAAGAGCCCCTGATTGAGCATCTTGGCGTAGACCTCAAGCCGACGCTGGCTCAAGGGCCGGTCGTGCGGCGCGGCATCCATCTCGGCGACACCATCATCGGCACGAAGGGCCGCGTCGCGTTCGAGGCCCCCGCGGCCGAGACGCTCATCAGCGCCCATCGCGAGCTCGAAAAGCTCGTGCTCACGGGTCGCCAGCAGCGCATCAAGGAATCGCTCGCGGGTCCGTACGGCGACTGGGTGCACGAGGGTCAGCTGCTCGATCCGGTATGCCGCGACATCGAAGCACTGCTCCTGTCGTCACAGGACCGTGTCACGGGTAAGGTCC
>JAZJZP010000373.1:2775-5429 GCA_040389805.1 Pseudomonadota bacterium | reverse complement strand
CGTGTCGTGCAACCGCGCAGGCAAGGTGAGCCCCGGCAAAGCCAGCACATGGGGTAAAAACTCCTGGTCGTCAAACAACCACAGTTGACGATCCAGCGCTTTGAGGGTGCCGGCATCGCCCGTCACCAGCACCTTTGCCCCACTTCGATACGCCTTGCGCAGCAGCCGACAAGCGTAGCCCAGCTTGTCGGTCATGCCATGATGAAACTCAACCGTGTTCATTCCAACCCATTCAAGCCGTCTTGCCGGTCACTGCGCGGGTGGCCGGTTTGGCGCGGGGCCGTGGCACCGGCGCCTTCTTGGCCGCCACAGGCTTGACTGCCTCGGCTGGATGGCCGCGCTACCTGCCCCCGCCTGGTCCACCACAAACTGCGTCAGCAAGGCCACCGGGCGGCCTGTGCCGCCCTTGGCACCACCGGACTTCCAGGCCGATCCGGCGATGTCCAGGTGAGCCCAGCGGTAGGTCTTGGTGAACTTGCTCAAGAACACGGCGGCGGTGATCGCACCGCCCTCACGGCCACCCACATTGCCCAGATCGGCAAAATTGCTCTTGAGTGAGTCGCCATACTCCTCATCCAGCGGCATGCGCCAGGCGGTGTCCTGGGCTTGCTGACCAGCGGTCAGCAGGGCCTGCGCCAGCTCATCGTCGGCCGAGAACAAACCGCTGTGTACATGGCCCAGCGCAACCACGCACGCGCCGGTCAGCGTGGCGATGTCCACCACGGCCGCAGGTTTGAAGCGCTCGGCATAGGTCAAGGCATCGCACAAGATCAGGCGGCCTTCGGCATCGGTGTTGAGCACCTCAATGGTCTGACCCGACAGGCTGGTGACCACATCGCCCGGCTTGGTCGATGAGCCGCTGGGCATGTTTTCACAAGTGGGGATCAAGCCGATCAGGTTGACCTTGGGTTTGAGTCCAGCCACAGCACGGAAGGTGCCCAGCACGCTGGCGGCGCCCCCCATGTCGAACTTCATCTCGTCCATGCCCGCACCGGGTTTGAGCGAAATGCCGCCGGTATCAAAGGTGATGCCCTTGCCCACCAGCACGATGGGGGCCTGGGTTTTAGCGGCACCCTCGTAGCGCAAGATGATGAACTTGGGCGGCTGAGCCGAACCATTGGCCACCGACAAGAACGAGCCCATGCCGATTTTTTCAAGCGCAGGGCGGTCCAGCACTTCAACCTTGAGGTGCTTGAACTCTTTGCCCAAGTGCTTGGCTTCGTTGGCCAGGTAGGTGGGCGTGCAGTAGTTGCCGGGGCGGTTGGCCGTCTCTCGCGCCAGGGTCACACCATCGGCAACGGCCTGGCCCTGGGCCAGACCGGCCTTCAACACCGCCGCCTGATCGGCTCCGCCCACCAGGCTCACCTTGTCCAGGCCCGAGGCCTTGGGCGCGCTAGGTTTGGTGTGGCGATACACATAGCTTGCATCGGCCACGGCCATGACCAAGGCCTGGGCATGTTGGGCATCCAAGGCCCAGTCGGCCCCCGTCAGCACTGCCACATGGGCCACGCCACGCTCTTTGAGCTCAGCCAGGCCCTTGGTCACGGCCGCCTTGAAGGCTTTGACCGACGCATCGGCGGCCGCCACCAACACCAGGCGAGGCGCCTTCACGCCTGCGGGGCGGTGCACGTACAAGGTCTTGCCCGCCTTGAGCACCCAGTCCTTGGCCCCCAGGGCTTCTTTGGCCACGGTATCCAGCGCCGCACAACCGGTGGTCGCATGCTCACCGGTCAAAATCACCAGCAACGCATCGGCGTTGATCTGAGACAGAGCGGGCCCTTGGGAAGCGAGGTAACGATAGTCCATGTCATGCACGTCCATAATGGACGGATTGATTTGATCCAAGCAATGTTATTCGATTCCTCTGTGCGCCGAGAACTCTGGCGCAGCTTTGTCGGCACCCTCGTGGTGCTCCTCACCGTGGTCTTGACCATGGTGTTGATCCGCATCCTGTCGCAAGCCACCAAAGGTGCGTTTGCCGCCAGCGACGTGAGCTTGATGCTGGGCTACACCCTGCTGAGCCAAATGCCTATGCTGGTCAGTCTGGCCTTGTTTGTGTCAGTGGTCGCCGTGCTCAGCCGCTTGTGGCGCGAGAGCGAGATGGTGGTGTGGCAGGTCAGCGGCGCCCGCCAATTGAGTTTTTTGCGCCCGCTGTGGCAAATGAGCTGGCCGGTGCTGGCGAGCGTGGCGCTGCTGGTGCTGGTGGCGCGGCCTTGGGCTCAGTCCCAAACCCAGTCACTCAAAGAGCGCTACGAAAAACGTGCGGACATCGCCCGTGTCCAACCCGGGCAGTTCCAGGCCTCGCCCGATGGTCGGCGGGTATTTTTCATTGACAGCCACAGCGATGGCGAACGCACGGGCAAGAACGTGTTCATCGTGCTGACGCAAAACGACCAAGAGGCGGTCGTCACTGCTCAAGAAGGTCTGGTCACCATTGTCAAGGGACAACGCTATTTGAACCTGACCCATGGCGAGCGCAGCCAGACCAACCTCCTCACCGGCGAAAAAGTGCTGTCCCGTTTTACGTCCGCCAGCATCTTGATGGGCGATGCCGGCACTGGTGACAATGGCCGGCCCGAAGTGCGCGCCATGTCCACTGCCGACCTGATCATGTCCTCGACCCCGGTGATGCGGGGCGAGCTGGTCTGGCGCGT
>JAZJZP010000373.1:0-2765 GCA_040389805.1 Pseudomonadota bacterium | reverse complement strand
TGCGATCGGTGGGCTGAACGAACGTCAGCATCAGCGCGTCGGCATGGTCTGGGCCGCATTGAACATGATGCTGGTGGGCCTGGCACTTGCAGCGGGCGACTCCAGGCGGTCGAGCAACTGGAGCCTCATCTACGCCCTGCTCGTGTTTGTGATTTACTTTAATTTGCTGTCCATGACCCAAACCTGGGTGACCAACGGGCAACTGCACCTGTGGAGCAGCCTGCTGGGCGTGCATGGCGGCGTGACCTTGCTGGCACTGCTGCGAATCTGGTGGCGCGATGGCGGCCCCCAGATGATGCGGAAGGGACGCGCATGAAAACCGTGCGGCGTTTTCTCTACAGCCAGATCGTGGCGTCGGTGGCCTTTGTGGCACTTGCCTTCCTGGCCTTGTCCTTCTTCATCGATTTTGTCGATGCGCTGCGCGATGTGGGTCAGCATGGCTACACATTGATGAGCGCGGCCTGGAGTTGCGTACTGGCGCTACCTTCGCACCTCTACGATCTGCTCCCCATCGCCCTGTTGATTGGCACCACGCTGACCTTTGCCAAACTGGCGCAAAGCTCAGAGTTCACCATTTTGCGCACCGGCGGACTGAGCCCGGCACGGGCGCTGTCGCTGCTGGCCGGACTGGGCATCGCCGCGGCGCTGCTCATGGTGGTCGTGGGCGACTGGCTGATGCCCCTGGCAGAACAAGAAACCTCACTGCACCGTGCACAGTTCAGTCAGGGCAGCGGGCTCCAGTTGGGTCGAGGCGGTGCCTGGCTGCGTGAACACCGCCATCAGGCGGGTCAAGCAGACACCATGGTCACCGTCAATGTGGGCGCAGCCGAGGGCCATGACCAGTTTCGACAGGTGCGCATCTTTGAGTTCGATGGCCAAGGCCGTCTGATGCGCCGCATTGCGGCCGAGAGCGCCCGCATCGCCCCCTTGAAAGCTGGCGGCTCGGTATGGCACCTGCACGGCGTGACCGACACCTTGTGGACCCCACAGACACAGCCCTTGGATCAAGTCATGAGCACCGACACTTTTGGCGTTCGTGAGCACCTACTGGGCACGCTGGACTGGCAAAGTAGCCTGACGCCACTGGTGGTGTCGGCCTCCGTACTGCCCCCCGACACCATGTCCACATTGGCCCTGTGGCGCTATACCCAGCACCTGGCCCAAAATGCCCAGGCCGCCCAGCGCTACGAAATCGAGTTCTGGAAACGGGCCTGTGCCCCGCTGGTCTGCCTGGTGATGGTGGCCCTGGCCTTGCCATTTGCCTACCTCCACGCCCGCAGTGGGGGCATGAGCTTGAAGATTTTTGGCGGCATCATGCTGGGGATCAGCTTTGTCCTGGTCAACCACATTTCCAGCCACTTGGGTCTGCTGCACCAATGGCAACCCTGGATCGCGGCGGCCTTACCCAGTCTGGTGTATCTGCTGCTGTCCATGAGTACTTTTGTCTGGCTGGTTCGCAACCGCTGAGAACACCATGAGCGTTAAAAAAGGCATCCTCTTGTTCGCCCATGGCGCTCGCGACCCCGCTTGGGCGCAACCCTTTGAGGCGGCCGCCCTGCGCTTGACGCAACGCGCCGAGCAGCAAGCCGACACCCAGGTCCGCCTCGCGTTCCTGGAGTTCATGTCGCCTAACATCTCGCAAGCAGGCACCGAACTGGCCGAGTTGGGATGCACCCAGGTCACCGTGGTGCCACTGTTTCTGGGCGCCGGGGGCCATGTTCGCAAAGACCTGCCCCGACTGCTGGACGAGTTGACCGCCCTTCACACCAATGTGCAGTGGCGACTGAGCCCTGCCGTGGGTGAGACGGAACTGCTGATTCAAGCACTGGCGGACAGTGCCTGGGCCCTGGCCAACCCCACCGACTGACACCACCTCATGAACTTGCACCAGTTTCGGTTTGTTCACGAAGCGGCCCGCCGCAACCTCAACCTGACCGAAACGGCCAAGGCGCTGCACACCTCGCAACCCGGCATTTCCAAGGCCATCCTGGAGCTGGAAGAAGAGCTGGGGGTGGACATCTTTGTGCGCCATGGCAAGCGACTCAAACGCGTGACCGAACCGGGCTTGCACGTCCTCAAGTCCATTGACGTGATCCTGCGCGAGTTGGGCAACCTCAAACGCATTGGCGATGAATACGCATTGCAAGATGCGGGCACCCTGTCGATTGCCACCACCCACACGCAAGCCCGCTATGTACTGCCCGAGCCCGTGGCAGCGCTGCGCAAAAAGTTTCCGAAGGTGGCGATCAGCCTGCATCAAGGCACGCCCGAACAGGTGGCGCAAATGGTGCTGGATGAAACGGCGGACATTGGTTTGGCCACCGAATCTCTCAGCGACTTCCCGGAACTGGTGACCCTGCCCTGCTACGAATGGCAGCACGTGGTGGTCATGCCCGCCAACCATCCGCTGGCCCAAGTATCGCGGCTGACGCTGGAGCAATTGGCCGCGGAGCCCCTGATTTCGTACCACCCCTCCTTCACAGGCCGCAGGCGCATCGACCAGGCCTTTGCGCAACGGGGATTGCAGCCCAATGTGGTGCTTGAAGCCATTGATGCCGATGTGATCAAGACCTACACCCGCCTGGGTCTGGGCCTCGGTCTGGTGGCGGAGATGGCCGTCAAGGACGACCCCAGCATGAACGCTCCGGGGGATTTGATCTGGCGCCCTGTTGGACACCTGTTCGGCCCCAACATGGCCCGCCTGGCCTTCAAGCGCGGGGCCTACCTGCGCCAGTTTGTGCTGGCGTTTGCCGAGCTGATCTCGG
>JAZJZP010000372.1:0-6020 GCA_040389805.1 Pseudomonadota bacterium | reverse complement strand
CAAACGACCTTGACTGTGTTGTCGATGATCTGCTTGATGACGGCCAGCTTCTTCTTGTCTTCAGGCATGGCGCTGAGTTTGGAGAACTCGCTTTGCCCGAACAGCACGCCATTGGCGTAGTCCGTCTTCTTGTCGAGGATGCGGTGGGGGAACAGCGCGGCCTTGTCGCCATCCTTGACGAACACGGCCACGAAGTCGTTCCACTGGTCGCCAATCTGCGTGCTGGTGTAGGACTCGAGCAGCTCGGCCTTCATGCCGTTGCGCTTGGCCCAGGTGATCAGGGCGCGCCCGCTGTCCGGGTAGAAGCGCCAGCAGTCCACTGGCCAGCGGTGAAACTCGCCGTTGGAGGGCACATTCAGGTAGAACAGACCGCCTGGTTTGAGGGTGCGCATGATCTCCAGGTACAGCAGCCAGAACATCTCGGAGTGCTCGAAGCAGGAGCTGGACAGCATCACGTCGACCGATTCGGTCTCGAAGGGCAACTGGTAGGGGTCGTCCAGGATCAGGTCGACGCCTTTGCCGGCCACGAAGTCCACGCCGGTGTACTCGAAGTTGGCCGGGCAGAAGGTCCGCAGGCTGCCGTTGACATCCTGCGAGCCGATCTCGACGACTTTGGCGTTGGGCGTGTTTTTCTGGATGGCATCGCCGTAGGTTTCAAAGAACTGCTGGCAATTTTGGAGGGCGGTAGGGTGCATGTCTGTTATCCGATGTTCAAGAATGTTGATTCGAGCTGACGTTGGTGCCGGTGTTCAGGACACGGCCCCGGGCAGCTTGCCGCCCCAGGTCTGCACTTGCGCATCGGTGCCCACGATGATGCGTTCGCCTAGTTTTTCGTGCGTGGGCGTGACGGCTTTCTTGATCGTGATGATGGAGTTGCGGAAATCGATGGAGTCGATCCAGCCGTCCAGGATGAACTGGGGGGTCGAGCGCAAATCGAAGTGGGTGCGCAAGTAGTTGTTGATGCTCACGTCGTTGCGCCAAAACTGGAAGTTGACCACGTCGATCAGGCGCTTGAAGAAAGCATAGGCGCTTTGCTCGTTGAGCAGGCCGCCGCCGTAGCCGTCCATGTACAGGCAGCAGGAGTCCTCAATCACGAAGGTGCCGCCGGGCTTCAGCAAGGGGAAGTAGTTGATGAAGGAGCGCAGGATGTCGTGCGAGGTGTGCGAGCCGTCGTCGATCACGATGTCGAAGCTGGTGCTCAGCGCGGTGATTTTTTGGAAGGCTGGTGCGGCATTGGCATCACCCACGACGATCTTGATGCGTGGGTCGTTGTAGCGCAGGGCTTCGCACTTGGGGTCGATGTCACAACCGACGAAGAGTTGGGCTTCCTTGAAATACTCGGCCCAGGTTTCCTGCGATCCACCGTTCTGCACGCCGATCTCCAGCAGGGAGATGGGTTTGTGGCGCAACGGCGCGAACAGCTCATCGTAGTAAGTCAGGTAGGAGGCCCACTTGTCGCTGGTTTTGCCGGTCTTGGTGCGGTGCAGAGTGTCAATTGATTTGAGTTCCATGGTGTGATTCCTATGATGGGCTTCAGTCGGCATTGAGTGTTTTGCGGAAGTAGGCGATGGTTTCGCGCAGACCGTCTTCCAGCGAGACCTTGGGGGCCCAGCCCAGCTTGCTCTGGGCCTCGGCGATGTCGGGCTGACGCCGACGTGGGTCGTCCTGCGGCAGCGGCATGAACACGAGTTTGGACTTGGACTGGGTCATGCGCAATATTTTCTCGGCCAGCTCAACCATGGTCACTTCGCCGGGGTTGCCGATGTTGATCGGGCCGGTGAGGGCCTTGTCGGAGTCCATCAGGGACATCATGCCGTCGATGAGGTCGTCCACGTAGCAGAAGCTGCGGGTCTGGGTGCCGTCGCCGTAAAGGGTGATGGGCTCGCCCTGCAGGGCCTGCACGATGAAGTTGCTGACCACGCGGCCGTCGTTGGGGTGCATGCGTGGGCCGTAGGTGTTGAAAATCCGCATCACCTTGATCTCGACTTTGTGCTGGCGCCAGTAGTCGAAGAAAAGGGTTTCGGCACAGCGTTTGCCTTCATCGTAGCAGGAGCGGATGCCGATGGGGTTGACTCGGCCCCAGTAGTCTTCGCGCTGCGGGTGCACCTCGGGGTCGCCATAGACCTCGCTGGTCGAGGCCTGCAGGATGCGGGCCTTGACGCGCTTGGCCAGGCCCAGCATGTTGATGGCACCGTGGACGCTGGTCTTGGTGGTCTGCACCGGGTCGAACTGGTAGTGGATCGGGCTTGCAGGGCAGGCCAGGTTGAAGATGCGGTCTACTTCGACGTACAAGGGGAAGGTCACGTCGTGGCGCATCAGCTCGAAGTTGGGCTTGCCCATCAGGTGCAGGATGTTGCGCTTGCTGCCGGTGAAGAAGTTGTCGGCGCAGATGACGTCCTCGCCCTGGGCGACCAGTTTTTCACTGAGGTGGCTGCCGAGAAAACCCGCGCCGCCGGTGATCAGGATCTTTTTCATGGGATGCCTCTTTTTAAATGAATGAGGTTGGCAATCGGTGTACTCAGCGGTTCAGCAGTGGGGCGATGGCTTGCGCCTTTTCACCCAGCAGCGACAGCCAAAAATCGGGTTGATATTTCCACCAGGCGTGGCCCCCCATGGGCGGGCGTTGTGCCTGGATGCGGTGGTAGTGGTCGGGCTTGAGCTCGAGCGCAAAGCGGGCGGCCACCATCTCGTTGGGGATCAAGAATTGCTGTGAAAGCGATCCCATGATCGAGAAGAACAGGTCTTCGCTCGAGCCGCTGCGCAGGAAGAAGTCGATGGCCTGCGGAAACTCCGTCAGCAGGTCTATGCAGGCCTGGTTGCGGCGCAGGCTGAGGCCGCCATTGCCCACGTGAACCTTGACCTTCTTGCCGCCCGGGCTATTGGCGAAGTTGTCCAGGTTGACCAGAATCTCGACGCCGTCGGGCCAGGGGGCGCCGACGTAGTCATAAGGGAGGGCAGTCCAGTTGTCCAGCTCGTCGCGCAGCAAGATGGCGTCTGTCTGCAGGATCAGAATGAACTCGTGCGGAGCGAAGCGCTCGTAGAAGTCCGGGGACATCAGCAGGCGGTTGTAGCCCTTGATGGAGCCGAAGGCCTCAGGCTTGAACGTGATCAGCGGGACGCCAGGGAATTGCTCGGCGTACCAGGCGAAATCCAGGCCTTCTGGACCCGTGAAGAACACTGTGCGACCCGGCTTGAGTTGGGCCAGCGAATGGCGCAGCGAGAACTGCTCGATCTCGCTGGGCTTGGCCTGGTAGATCGGCACGACGACCGCGACGGTGCTCATTGACCGAGGGGGAGGACGGTGCCGTACTGTTCGGCCACGCTGGCCAGTATGCTGCGCAGGCGGCTGCTGGCGTGGTGGTGTTCCAGCGCGTAGCGGTGGCGCTCGACCAGCTTGTCGACGCCGCCGCGGTTGAACATCTCGACCGCGCGTGCCACGATGCCGGCCGGGTTGACGATGTCGTCGGGTGTGTAGAACAGGATGTGTTCGCGGCTGATGCGGTTGACGGGCGGTAGGTGCTGCATGGACGCGGGCACGATGGGGATGCCGCCGGTGATCAGGGCGTCGAAGATGCGGATGGGCACGTCGTTGAGGACGGGAATGATCCAGTGCACTTTGTGCGCGCACCACTCGAGCAGCCGGTCTTCCAGGGTGCGGTCGTGGAAGCTGTGGGTGCTGAAGCCGATCTTGGGAAAGTGCTGGTTCAGGGTCGAGGCGACGCGGTTGCGGAAGGCAAACGGGGCATAGGCCACGTGCATGCCTAGGGGCTCGTCAGAGCGCTCGGCGTTGACCATGGTGGTGACATGTCCGGCCAGGAAAGGGCGCGACCACTGGATGGTGGCGCAGTACACCGGCCCCACTGTGGCCCAGTTGTAGCGGGTCAGCAGGTAGAGGTTTTCGTGATGCGCGGGTGCGTAGATGTCGGAATGGGTGGCGGTGTAGACGCTGTTGTCCAGCCAGTGGTGGTTGTCCCAATCCCAGGTGGCGAAGATGGTTGTGGGGCAGCTGTTGAAGAAGTCCCCGTACAGCGGTCCGCCATCGGCCCGGCTCACGTCGTTGTTTGTGACGATGACGATGCTGTCTTCCAGCAGGGCGCGCCTTTCGGCCCTCACTGCTTCGTCGGTGTCCTTGAAAAACGAGGCCTGTAGCTGGACGACCTCGCAGCCGGGCAGCTTGAAGTCAAAACCGTCAAGGTTCTGGCCAATGAAGATTTGGCGGGGAGTTCGTCCGTTGAAGTGCTCGCGCAGGCGATTGGAGCGGCGGTTCTTGGCTGCGGCCAGGTGAAAGAACTGGTCGTGCTGCGCAAAGCGCATGATCTCGCCGCTGAGCCGGCCGGGGAAACCCGTGTCTGGCAGTGCCGAGAATGCGTCGGTGATGGATTTTTCCATGTGGGCGATCTCCGGGTCCTTGGATGAGCCATGCCAGGGGCACGACCACTTCAATGCTGAATCAGCAGTTGCCAAGGTTAGGCGAGACGCCTTTCCGCCAATCCAGGCATTAATGCCTGAATCACCGATCTATTTTCAACACATGGGAAATGGCAAAGCGAGCCTCCCGTTGCCGGCAAGCTCGCTTTGTTGACGCCAGGGAACGCTGGGGTTCCCGGCGGTCGTCAGACTTAGATCAGCAGGTTGTTCTGCTTGTCGTCGATCAGCTGGGTCCGGTCGATAGAGACCAGCGGCAGGTCGCGGTGGATCTCGGCCACGGTGACCGTGCTGGTGCTGGCGGCCGGGTCGGCGTGCCCTGCGAGCAGGTCGTGCCCTCGGTCGGACAGCAAGTCGTGGGCGCTGACACCCAGCGGATTGGCGGCGGCCTTGTCCTTGTCGTCAGCCTGTTCATTCACCGCGGTGGCCAAGGCGGCATGAACGGTGGTGGTGTGGCTGCCGTCGTCCATCGCAGCAGTGGTCGCCGAGGCGGTGGTCGTGGTGTCCTTGCTGAACCAGACGTCGGCCATGTCGTGGTGGGCACCGTCCGAGGTCTTGTAACTGGAGACCAGGCCCAGCAGGTTGCCGTTGTCCATTTGGGTGCCGGTCTTGGCGCCCAGGTCAAGCTCGATGATCCCAAGGCTGGCGAGGGACTTGAGCTCCCCGTTGCTGGTGACTCCGTCGCTGTTGGCGTCCACCCAGACTTGCAGGTCCTTGAAGTGGGCGTCGGCGGCGGTGAGCTTGCCGTCGTGGTTGGTGTCCTGCTCCTTCATGGCGGTGTAGCCGTCACCTGCACGCTGCCCGTTGGACAACATGGTGGCCGCGCCGAACAGCTCGGTGCCGTTGTTGATGATGCCGTCGTGGTTGCGGTCCATCACCAGCAGGCCGTCCGAGGAGGAGGTCCAGCCGACTGCACTGGCATGGCCGGTGGCCAGCAGGTCGAAGTGGGTGCCATGCGAGGCCGCCAGCGTGTGGACGCCGTCGCCATTCAAGTCCAGCACGATCGGCGAGACACCGGTCAAGGCGTTGGCCTGTTCCGTGGTCAGCGCGGCGAACTGCGTGGAGGTGAGGGAGGACGCCTGCGTCATGCTGAGCGCGGCCAGGTCGGTGGTTTCAATCGCGACGACTTGGGCGGTGGTGAACGCCTGGATCTGCGTGGTGCTCAGTTCGTGGATCTGGGCTGTGTTGAACGCTGCGATGTCTGTGGTCGTGAAGGCGCGGATCTGATCGGTGGTCAGGCCATGGATTTGCTCGGTGGTGAGCGCGGCCATGTGCGCCGTGGTCAGCACCGCGATGTCATCCGTGGTCAAGGCCCCGATTTGCACCGTGTTCAGTACGGCCAGGTCGCTGGTTTCAATCACGGCCATTTCGCTGGTGGTGAAGGCGGCGACTTGCGCTGTGGTCAAGGCAGCGAACTGGGATGTGGTCAGCGCCTGGAACTGGTCGGTGGCCAAGGCCGCGACGTGGGCCGTGGTGAGCGCCTGGACCTGGGTGGTCATCAGGCTGACCATGTGCTCCGTGGTGAAGGCCTGGACCTGGGAGGTTGTCATGGCGGCGAGGTCGTCCGTGGCCAGGGCTCGGACTTCCGTCGTGGT
>JAZJZP010000371.1:0-2328 GCA_040389805.1 Pseudomonadota bacterium | reverse complement strand
AGCAATACCTGAAGTCTGCCAACACCGAAGTCAAGGGCTTCACCATGTTCACCGTTGGTGAAGGCATCGAGAAGAAGCAAGACGACTTCGCTGCTGAAGTGGCGGCCACCATGGCTGCTGCCAAGGGTCAGTAATTCTGACCAGACTGGAGTCGGGAAGGAAACTTCCAGACTCCAGGCGAATCTCAAGAGGTGCCATGTATTAGCGGCACCCGGATCATCACATTGCTAGGACGTTTGCATGCCCGCCTATAAGCGAATTCTTCTGAAACTCTCTGGTGAGGCCCTGATGGGCGACGATGCCTATGGCATCAACCGCGCGACCATTGTCCGCATGGTTCAAGAAATTCAGGAGGTCACGACGCTGGGTTGTGAAGTAGCGGTTGTGATTGGCGGCGGTAACATTTTCCGCGGTGTGGCGGGCGGTTCGGTCGGGATGGACCGGGCCACGGCCGACTACATGGGCATGTTGGCGACGGTGATGAATGCACTGGCCTTGGCCGACACGATGCGCCAAGAGGGCATGACCGCACGTGTCATGTCTGCGATCAACATTGAGCAGGTCGTCGAGCCCTATGTGCGCCCCAAGGCTTTGCAGTATCTCGAAGAGGGCAAAGTGGTGATCTTCGCCGCTGGTACGGGCAATCCTTTCTTCACCACCGACACGGCCGCCGCTTTGCGCGGTGCTGAAATCGGTGCTGAAATCATGCTCAAGGCCACCAAGGTGGATGGTGTGTACACGGCCGATCCCAAGAAGGATCCACAGGCCACGCGGTATCACACCATCACTTTTGACGAGGCCTTGATCAAAAACCTTCAGGTGCTGGACGCGACCGCGTTTGCGTTGTGCCGCGACCAGAATCTGCCTCTCAAGGTGTTCTCCATCTTCAAGCCCGGCGCGCTCAAGCGTGTGGTGATGGGCGAGGATGAGGGCACCCTGGTCCACGTGTGATTCGGAGCATAGTATGAGCATTGCAGAAATTAAAAAATCCGTCGAACACAAGATGCACAAGACGGTGGAGTCCTTCATGGGCGACCTCAGCAAGATCCGCACGGGCCGCGCCCATCCGGGTCTGCTTGACCAGATTCAAGTGGAGTATTACGGCTCGTTGGTGCCGATCAGTCAGGTTGCCAACGTGACCTTGATCGACTCGCGCAACATCAGCGTTCAGCCTTGGGAAAAGGGCCTGGGCCCCAAGATCGAAAAGGCGATCCGCGAATCCGATCTGGGTCTCAATCCCGCATCGCAAGGCGATTTGATCCGCGTGCCGATGCCCGCTCTGACTGAAGAGCGTCGCAAAGATTTGACCAAGGTGGTCCGCAGTGCCGGTGAAGATGCCAAGGTGGCGGTTCGCAATCTGCGGCGCGATGCCAATGAGCAAGCCAAGAAGCTGCTCAAGGACAAAGAGATCACCGAGGATGATGATCGTCGCTCGCAAGACGATGTCCAGAAATTGACCGACCGCACGATCGTGGAAATTGATCGTTTGGTTCAGTCCAAAGAAGCCGAGATTCTGGCGGTTTGAACCTTTGTCTCGCAGCTTTGCTGGTTTCGTACCGTATGGCTTTTCATTGATTTCGACACTGTGTGAGGCGGCTTGACCGCCTCACTCTGTTTTTGGAGCCAGCATGGCCTTGCATTTGCCCTCTTCTTCAGCGCCGCCACGTCACGTCGCCATCGTCATGGATGGCAATGGCCGGTGGGCACGAAAACGGCTGATGCCACGTGGCATCGGTCACAAAGCGGGTGTCGATGCCTTGGTGTCGGTGGTGCAGGCTTGTGCTGATCGCGGTGTTGAGTACCTGACGGTATTTGCGTTCTCGTCTGAAAACTGGAAGCGCCCCGAAGAAGAAGTCTCGGGGTTGATGAGCCTGCTGCTGGTGGCGCTGTCAAAGCACCTCACCAAACTCAAGGCGGACGGCGTGCGCATTCGCATTGCGGGTGATCTGAGCACGGTGGCGGACAAGATCCGCAATGCCTTGCTGGAGGCTCAAGCCAATACCCGCGAGAACAGTCGTTTGACCTTGTCGGTGGCGTTTAATTACGGTGGACGCTGGGACATCGTTCAGGCCTGCCAGCGTGCCGTGGCCGACGGGGCCACAGGGGCTGAGTTGACTGAGCCCTTGTTGTCCAAGTACATGGCGATGAGCTATGCGCCCGATCCGGACCTGTTCATTCGCACGGGCGGTGAGGTGCGGTTGTCCAACTTTTTGTTGTGGCAAAGCGCCTATACGGAGTTGTACTTCACCGACTGCCTGTGGCCTGATTTTGATGCGTCTGAATTGGACAAGGCTTTGCTGGAGTTCGCGCGCCGTGAGCGCCGTTTTG
>JAZJZP010000370.1:1389-1753 GCA_040389805.1 Pseudomonadota bacterium | reverse complement strand
GCTACCGCTGAGTCACTCGACCCCCACATGCAAACGGCACCCCTAGAGGTGCCGTTTTTCCATGTCAACGTGGCGTTGACCTTAGAAGCTGTACTGCGCTCCGACGCTGATCATGTGCAAGGAACTGGACTGGTTGCCCAGATCAGCCTCCGTGAAGTCCAAGGCACCCACCAACTTGAGGTTCTTGTTCAAGTTGTACTCCAAGCCCAGACCAAAGTAGAGGTTGATGCTGGAGTCAGATTGGCCACCCAAACCCCACGGACCCGACGTCGAGGCATCGACATTGGCCAAACCCAAACGGCCCACACCCGTCCACGCCGGCGCAAATTTATAACGGATGGCCGCATTCACTGCCAGCGCCGAC
>JAZJZP010000370.1:0-1379 GCA_040389805.1 Pseudomonadota bacterium | reverse complement strand
AGTCGATGTACGCCACTTCAATGGCCAAACCGGGCACCACGCGCGTTGGCAACTCAAAGCCACCATAGAGCTTGAAAGCCGTGTCGGTCGTCTCGCAACTAAAACCACCACAGTCAACGTCAAAACTGCTTTGACCAATCGTGCCGCCCACAAAACCTTGCGCGCACACATTGCCCATCAGGCCCGCCAAACAGGCGGCTGCTATCCATTGCTTCATCAGTCTGCTCCAATAATCTAATTCATATAACAAGGGGCGGACTATATAGGTCTAAACGGAAGCACCGTCCCCCCTGACACAATGGATCGCGTAAGTAAATGCAGCCGGTGTCCGCAAAGACGACCGGGCGAAGGCCGCTACGATGGAGCACCTGTCCGCCGCCTGACCACCATCCGCCCATGACTGCCCACACCCCCTTGCCTGGCCACCACCTGTACCCCCACCTACTGGCGCCGCTGGACCTGGGCTTCACCACGCTGAAAAACCGCGTGTTGATGGGCTCGATGCACACCGGCCTGGAAGACGCGCGCGACCTGAGCAAGCTGGCCGCGTACTTTCGCGAACGAGCCGAGGGTGATGTCGGCCTGATCGTGACCGGCGGCTTTGCCCCCAACCTGGCCGGCTGGTCCAAGCCCTTTGCGGGCACACTGACCACCTCGGGCGCAGCCAAACGCCACCAGGTGGTGACCCGCGCGGTGCACGAGGCGGGCGGTAAGATCGCTTTGCAGATCCTGCACACGGGGCGCTATGCCTACCACCCCTTGGCCGTGGCACCTTCGCGCATCCAGTCGCCCATCTCGATGTTCAAACCCTTTGCGCTGTCCGCTCGCGGGGTTGAGCGCCAAATCCGCGCCTTTGTGAACTGCGCGGTCAAAGCGCGCGAGGCGGGCTACGACGGCGTCGAGATCATGGGGTCCGAGGGCTACCTGATCAACCAGTTCCTGGCCCAGCACACCAACCAGCGCACCGACCAATGGGGCGGCGACTACAGCCATCGCATGCGCTTACCGGTCGAGATCGTCGAGCGCACCCGCCAGGCCGTGGGCCGCGACTTCATCATCATCTACCGCCTGTCGATGATCGACTTGGTGCCCAATGGCAGCAGTTGGGACGAGGTGGTCACGCTGGGCAAGGCCGTGGCCCACGCTGGCACCAGCATCATCAACACCGGCATTGGCTGGCATGAGGCCCGTGTGCCCACCATCGCCACCAGCGTGCCGCGCGCCGCCTTTGCATGGGTCACGCAGAAGATGAAGGCCGAACTGAACGCAGCAGGCTTGACCGTGCCGCTGGTCACGTCCAACCGCATCAACACGCCCGAGGTGGCCGAGCAGGTGCTGGCCGAGGGCTGCGCCGACATGGTCTCGATGGCGCGCCCGCT
>JAZJZP010000369.1:0-2907 GCA_040389805.1 Pseudomonadota bacterium | reverse complement strand
CTCCCACATCCAGCGCGAAACATCAGTCCAGCCGCAAACGTCGCCCTGATCGCCGCCCCACCCACCACCCGAGGGCCGCCAGGATGCACACAGGCAATCTCATCATCATCGGACCACACCGACATCAAACGCTCCAGATCGCCTTGCTGCAAGGCCTCATAGAACGTCGCTTCGGAATCATCCGCCGACGCCATCAACGCCGCTTGATTCGCTTTCAGGGCACGGGGATCACTCATGGTCAGCACGCCTCAGGCGGGGTTGAACACAGACGGCGCTCAGCGAAAGACCACAGTTTTGTGACCATTCATCAGCACTCGGTGCTCCGCGTGCCACTTCACGGCACGCGCCAGCACCACGCACTCCACATCGCGCCCCACGGATGTGAAATCTTCCGGACTCAGGGTGTGATCGACACGCTCCACATCCTGCTCAATGATTGGCCCTTCATCCAGATCGGCCGTCACATAGTGCGCCGTCGCACCAATCAATTTCACACCACGATCATGCGCCTGATAGTAAGGCTTGGCCCCCTTGAAGCTGGGCAAAAAGCTGTGGTGGATATTGATCGCCCGGCCCTTGAGAAAGGCGCAGAACTCAGGACTCAGGATCTGCATATATCGGGCCAGCACCACCAGATCAATGCTCTCCCGCTCCACCAGCGCCTCCACCTGCTGCTCCTGACGGCGCTTGACCTCGGCATCCGCCCCCGTGGGCAAAGACAAGTGGTGAAACGGGATGCCATAACTGGCCGCCAACTCCGCGTAGTCGGGATGGTTGGACACAATCGCCGGAATCTCGGCCGGCAACTGCCCCGACTTCCAGCGAAACAGCAGGTCGTTCAAACAATGGCCATGCTTGCTGACCATGATCAGCACCTTGGGCTTGCGTGACAGCGCACGGATCGTCGCGGTCATCCCAAATTGCGCTTGCACATGCGCAAACAGTTTGCCAAGCGTGACTTCATCGGCCAACTGCTCCGGCGCCTCAAAATGCACCCGCATGAAAAACAGCCCGGTGCTGTCCTCGTTCTGCACATCCCCAAACTGTTGCGAGTCGATGATATTGCAGCCCGCCTGATACAGCAGACCCGAGACGGCATGCACGATGCCCTTGGTGTCACGGCAAGACAGGGTCAGAACGAATTCGCGTGTGGTTTTCATGATGGCTGGCATTGTAGAGGCGCACTTCATGCCCGAAAAAAAACCCGGGCATGCCCGGGCTGGATGTACTTGAGATCAACCCAGGCTCAATGCCCGTGGCCAACCTTTTCGCCATCCTTGAGCTTGTAAGCGGTGCCGCAATAAGGGCACTGCCCCTGCCCGGTCGACGCCACATCGATGTAGACGCGAGGATGGCTGCTCCACAACGGCATCTTGGGGTTGGGGCAAAACACCACACCCGGCCCCTGCAGATCCTTGGCGGTCACTTCCACCACAGTCTTGGCTTGGCTTGTCGTGCTCATGGCGTGTCAGCTCCTTAAACCTTGGTCAGCCATTCGGCGTACTTCGGATTGCGCCCATTGACGATGTCAAAGAAAGCGCTCTGGATCTTTTCCGTGATAGGGCCACGCGAACCTTCGCCAATCTGGATGCGGTCCAGCTCACGAATCGGCGTGACTTCAGCGGCCGTGCCAGTGAAGAAGGCCTCTTCACAGATGTAGACCTCGTCACGGGTGATGCGCTTCTCGACCACCTCAATGCCCAGGTCCGCACAGATCGAGAAGATCGTATTGCGCGTGATGCCGTTGAGCGCACCAGCCGACAGGTCAGGCGTGTACAGCTTGCCCTTGTTCACGATGAAAATGTTCTCGCCAGCGCCTTCGCTCACAAAACCACTAGCATCCAACAGCAAAGCCTCGTCGTAACCCTCGTCGGTCACTTCAAGATTGGCCAGGATGGAGTTGGTGTAGTTGCTGACCGCCTTGGCCTGCGTCATCGTGATGTTCACATGATGGCGGGTATAGCTGGACGTCTTGACACGAATGCCACGCTTGAGACCATCTTCACCAAGGTACGCACCCCAGGGCCAAGCCGCCACCATCAGATGCACCTTGGAACCCCTGGGGCTCACGCCAAGTTTTTCTGAACCCAACCACACCAGCGGACGCAAGTAGCAGCTTTCCAGCTTGTTGGCGCGCACCACCTCCAGTTGCGCCTCCATCACCTGGTCAAAGGTGAAGGGCATGGGCATGCGCAAAATCTTGGCGCTGTTGAACAGCCGCTCGGTGTGCTCACGCAAACGGAAAATCGCCGTGCCGTGCACCGTGTTGTAGGCACGAACGCCTTCGAATGCGCCACAGCCATAATGCAAGGTATGGGTCAGCACATGGATCTTGGCATCGCGCCATTCCACCAGTTCGCCGTCCATCCAAATCTTGCCGTCGCGATCGTCCATCGACATGGTGAGTCCTTTCGGGAATTGTCTTATCGAATCTTGTACCGATGCCAGGCGACACCACCGTCACCCGTTCGGAGAACCTTCGATTGTAATCCCGCCAAATGCGGCTTTAGGCCCACTCCATGCGATCCCTGACAAGAGAGCGCCTTCACACAGTACCGGATGAGCCGTCTCCTGAGTCGAGATCAACGAAAGCCCACGCCAAAAACAAAAAAGCCGATCACAGAGACCGGCTTTTTGTTTTTTTCGCTTCACATGCATGCTGCATATGCGCGCTTTTTTGGTTGCGGGGGCAGGATTTGAACCTACGACCTTTGGGTTATGAGCCCAACGAGCTACCAGACTGCTCCACCCCGCGACAGAATCTTGAACGATCAATTCGCGCGATGCAAAGAACCACAAACCCTGTCCTTTACATCAAATACCTTTGGTTGCGGGGGCAGGATTTGAACCTACGACCTTTGGGTTATGAGCCCAACGAGCTACCAGACTGCTCCACCCCGCGACAGA
>JAZJZP010000368.1:0-1803 GCA_040389805.1 Pseudomonadota bacterium | reverse complement strand
GAATCGGCCACATCCTTGGCCCACTGGCCTTCATTTTTAATGACGGTGGGTTTGAGCAGGAACACCAGCTCTCGCTTCTCAAGACGGTGGTTTTTTCGGCTGAATAGGTTGCCCAAAACTGGCACGTCGCCAGCGCCCGGCACCTTGCTGTCATCACTGCTCTGGGTTTGCTGCATCAATCCACCGATGGCCACGATCACGCCATCCTGGACGCGCACGACGGTATCGGTCTCATTGATGTTGCTGGAGGCCAGAGGCAGCGCGAAACTGCCCATGCTGCCCAAATTGACCACCCGGGTGTTCTCCGACACATTGCTGACGGAGGGGCGGATGTGCAGTGTCACCATGCCGTCTTCATCGATCTGAGGCGTCACGTCCAGCGAGATGCCCGAGAAGAAGGGCTGCACGGTAATAGAGGGCGTGGTGACATTGCCGCCAGCGCCGCTGGTGGTGGTCGTCGAGACATTGGTGATGAAGAAGTCGTCGGTGCCTACGCGCAGCAAGGCTTTTTGATTGTTGACCGCCGCCACGCGTGGCGACGACAGCACATGCACCTTGCCCTGGGTTTCCAGGAAGGAGATCAGGCCATTAAAGCCATTGCTGGTGAAGGCCATGCCCAAAACCCCCGCGCCGCCAGACACGGCAGGGTTGGCCAGCACTTGCCCCAAGGTCGACATGATGGGGGCGCCGTCGGTGGTCTCTGTGGTCGCAATGGCGCCTGTTTTGTAGCCATAGCGCTCCCCGATGCTGCCCGGAATCAGCACCCGATTGGGATCAACGCCGACCGAGAACCGATGGTTGCCACCGCTCAGGCCTGCCCAGTTGATGCCAGACTCGAATCCATCCTTGAGGGTAACCTCAATGATCTTGGCCTCCAGCATGACCTGTCGTTCGATGGACAGGCGAGAGGCGCGCAAGAATTGATCAACCTCGGCCAGGTCTTTGGGGAACCCGCGCACCACAACCACCCCGGTTTGTTGGGACACCACGACCTGGCGGCCGGCTTCGGTGCCAACAATCGCCTTGAGTGAGAGGTCCAATTCGCGCCAAAAATCCGCATCAGTGCTGGTGGCCACCTGGCTGCCTTCTTGCGAGGAGCTCCCGCCACCGCCGCTTGCCGACGCGCCGCCACCTGAGCTTTGCGTTGCCGTGATCGACCCGGAGGTGACTCGTGTATCGCTGCGGCCTACGCGCCGGGCTGCGGGGTAACTGACCTGATAAATACGACTGCCCAGCGAGGCCACTTGCACCATGACTCGGTTGCCTTCGATGCGGTACTCATAGCCATAGAGTTCACGCAGCACGTCGAGCGCTTCTTTGACGGTCACATCCTTGAGGCTGACCGTGACCGAGCCGGGCAGGGTGGCTGGCAGCAAAATGTTGTAGCGCGAACCCGAGGCAATGGCTTGATAGACCTGTGCCGCTGACGCGTTGGTAACGGACAGATCGAAGCGGTATTCGGGGGCCGCAACCTGTTTGGGCTTGACGCGAGTGACCGGCGGAACCAGGGCCTGCAAAACTCGCTCAGGGGTCTTGACGGATGGGCGCTCATCCCGGGCCTTTTTGATGGCCTGGTCGATGCTGGTCAGGGTGCTGTCAGGCTTGGGGCCCAGCTGGCAGGCGGCGATGCTTGCGCAAGCTGCGAGGATGGTTAGTCGCTTGGTGAACATCATGGGTTCCTTGCTTTTTTCATATCGATGCCAGGCACCAGCGTGAGCTGCTCGGTCGAGCCATCGGCGTGGCGCAACAGCACTTCACTGCGGCCAACCGATACCAGCACCGAGTCCTGGCGAACCGATGCTC
>JAZJZP010000367.1:9538-16973 GCA_040389805.1 Pseudomonadota bacterium | reverse complement strand
ATCGTCCGCCAGCTTGTACTCGGGATACATCGGAAAGTAGCTGGGGCCGTCGATGGCGAAGCGTGCAAAGAAGTTGCGCTTGTCAATGTAGACGCCGCCAAACCAGTTTGCCCAAGAAATGCCCGAAACCCCCTCAATGCGGCGGATCCGTTCGGCGTAATACCGAGGCAGGGGATAGCCCACCGAAATGGAGCTGCGTGTGATCAATCGGGTGCTGGAGGTGGCATCAACCCCGGCATACCAGGCCTCGTCGATCGTGCTCAACAAGCCAAATGAACTGATGGCGACCACCAACCCAGCCATGGTCAACAGGGTGCGCAGCCGGTGCCTAAAGGCATTCAGCAGTAATAATTTAATGAGGAACATCGCCGAGCGCCTTGGTTCAGTGACCGTCTTTCAGGTCATGCACCAACTCACCCTTTTCGAGGTGGATCATTCGCCCTGCGCGCGCAGCGGCCTTGGGGTCATGGGTGACCATCACAATGGTTTTGCCCAGATCTCTGTGCAGCTCGTCCATCAGCAACAGGACTTCTTCGCCCGTGGCGCGGTCCAGGTCACCGGTGGGTTCATCGGCCACGATCAGGGCCGGGTCAGTGACCAACGCGCGGGCAATGGCCACACGCTGCTGTTGTCCGCCCGACAGTTCGTTGGGATAGTGGTCCATGCGATCGCTGAGCTTGACCAGGCTCAACATGGCTTCAACGTGGCTCTTGCGCTGGCGCCTGGTCAGATTGGTCAACAGCAAAGGCAGTTCGACGTTCTCGAAGGCCGTCAAGACGGGCATGAGGTTGTAGAACTGGAAAATAAACCCGACGTTGGCGGCGCGCCAGTCTGCCAACGAGCCTTCATTGAGCGTGGCGATGTTCACGCCATTGATCTCGATGATGCCTGCGGTGGGTTTGTCGATGCCGGCAATCAGGTTGAGCAAAGTGCTCTTGCCTGATCCGCTCGGGCCCATCAGGGAGACGAATTCGGCCCGTTTGACTTCGAGGTTGATGTCACTGAGCACCTGGAGGATCTGGTCGCCTCGCTTGTAGGTTTTCTTCAGGTGTTCAATGCGGATCAGTGTGTCCGTAGCGTGAGCAGTCATGCTGATGGTGCTGTCTCAGGAGTTGCCAACGCTGACGGTAGAACCCGCCTTGAGCCGTGGAGATGGATCCAGTACCAACTTGTCACCCGATTGCACTTGACCGGTGATTTCACGCAGGTCACCCAATTTGCGACCCAGCTTGATGGCGACGGTTTCAACAACGTCCTTGTTGTCCACCGTTTTGATACGGTAGACCACGGTGTTGCCATCATGTTTGGCAACGGCGTTGTCGGCGATGGCCAGCACCGGTTTCTGATCGTCGGCGGTGATCTCTTGCGACAAGAAGCTGACCTTGGCACTCATTTCAGGCAGGACACGGCTGTCCAGATTGTCAAAACGAACCTTGGTCATGACCGTGGCTTTGGCTCGGTCAACCGTAGGCACGATGCCCACCACATGGCCGCTGAAGCGAACACCGGGCAGAGCGTCCAGTGTGATCTCGATGGGTTGGTTGATTTTGGTCTTGGACAGGTTGCCCTCGGACACGTCGGCCTCGACCTCTAAGGTGCTCATGTCCGCCATGGTGACCACCGCGCCTTGCGAGCCAGCGGCACTGGAGAAGGGGGTGATGATGTCGCCCACATTGGCGTTCTTGACCAGCACGACGCCATCAAAGGGGGCGCGAATTTCGGTGTAGTCCTGATTGACCCGTTGTACTTTGAGTTGGGCTTGGGTTTGCATCAGTCCAGCCCTGGCGCCTTGGGCTGCTGCGAAGGCTGCCTTGTTCTTGCTCAGAGCGGCTTCCACCAGCTGAGGGGACACAAAGCCCTGTGCTTCCAGACCTCGGGTGCGCGCCAGTTCGGCCCGTGCATTGATGAGCTGAACCTCGGCTTGTTGCACGTTGGCTTGGGCCTGGTGAACGGCGGCTTCGGCGCCCAAAATGGCCGCCTTGATGTCGCTGGCATCCAGGCGGGCAATCAGGTCGTCTTTCTTGACGTGTGAGCCTTCACGCACCAGCAGCTCCAGCAGGCGGCCGGAACCCTTGGAGGCCACGGCGGCACGCCGTTGCGCCACCACATAGCCAGAGGCGGTCAGTTGTACGTATTGTTGTGAGGGGGTGCTCAGGACCACGGAGGTGGCTTTGACCTCAGTTGTTCGGGGCACGAAGAAGTACGCGCCAATGCTGCCCGCTGCAACCAGGGCAATCACCAGAGGCACCAAACTCGATTTCTTCTTGACCTGAGCCTGAACACCTCGATCGATTTTGAGTTGGGACAAAGCCGAGGGAGCGGTTACATCATTCATGGCATTACTGGGCTTTAAAGACCGTGATTGTGCATGGTTTGATTGGGGGGACTCATCAGCGTTAGACCGGCCGCCTGAATCGGTGGTGGCTAGCGGTTTACCGAGTAGACAGCTTGCATTTTCTGTGATTCTGACGCTCCGCGTGGTCTGAATTGAGTTGCATAGGGTTTTCTCCCTGATGGTGGGGGGCTGTGGACGCCTTAGCATTTGCCGCTTCGCCATTTGGCCTGTGCGTTTTTTTTAGGGTTTACGTTGATGTCGTCCTCGCTCTCCAAACGCATTGTGCTGGCTACCTTTGGCACGCACGGCGATGTGCTGCCGTTTGTGGGGCTTGCCAAGCAGCTCCAGGCACGTGGGCACCGACCTGTGATTGCCACATCGTCTCTTTATGAATCGCTGTTGCGTGAGCATGGTGTTGAGTTTGCGCCGGCAGCGCCCCACCACGATCAGATCATGCGGGATCTGAGCATTGACATGCCGACCCTGATGAAGCGGATCTTCAACCCATGGACGGGTGGCAACTTCGTGCTTCAAAAAATGGTGTTGCCCTATGCGGAACAGATTTTTTCTGAGCTTGATGCCGCCTGCGAGGGGGCCGATCTATTAATTTCTCAGCCGATGGCCACGGCGGCCTATCTGGTGGCGCACAAGCGCGCCCTTGACTGGCGAACCGTGATCTTGCAGCCATTGCCGCTGGGGTTCATGTCGGTCCAGGATGTGCCCGTGATCTCCAACCATCTTCCTATGCATCGGCTGCCGGGATGGATTGGTCAGCGGGGGTACAAATGGCTGATGGATTTGTCCAAAATGGCCGGGCGTCGCATGGTTCGTGTCTACGACGACAAGGCCCGTGAATTGGGTTGCTACGACCCCAAAATTCATCCCTTGTGTGAGGCGGTGTTTGCCCCCAAGGGAACGATTGCCTTGTTCCCTCAATCGCTGATGAAGCAGCCTTTGGCGACCGATTTTCCGCAAGGGGTCTCTTTTGCGGGCTTCAGCTATTTTGATGGCGGCGCCAAGGCCTCTTTGCCTGAGGAGCTGGTCAGTTTCCTGGCGCAAGGTGATCCACCGGTGGTGTTCACGTTGGGGTCGTCCATCGTGTTCAATCCGGGGCAGTTTTGCGAAGAAAGCTCGCTGGCTTGTCAAAAACTGGGCGTTCGGGCGGTCTTTTTGGTGGGGCAGCACCAGATTAAGCAGCCGCTGCCGCCCAGCCAGATCGCCGTGCCTTGGGCCTCGCATGCGGCCTTGTTCCCCCGGTGTCGCGCGGTGGTCCATCAAGGTGGCATCGGGACGTGCGCGCAGGCGTCGCGAGCGGGTGTCCCTCAGTTATTTGTACCTCATGCCCATGATCAACCTGATAACGCGGCGCGCCTGGGGCGTTTGGGTGTGGCCTTGACCTTGTTGCCCTCCAAGGCCCATGGGGCGCCACTGTTGAAAGCGCTCACGGCACTGGTCTCCGACGAGGCGTTGAGCGCTGCGGCGCGGCAGTTCCAAGGCAGCATCAACCAGATTTGCGGCACGGTAGTGGCCGCGGACCAACTATAATGCCGCTTTACCACACGCAGCGTTTGGTCTAATGAGCCAACGCGACAGCGCAATGACCAAGTTTGTATTCGTTACGGGTGGTGTGGTGTCCTCGCTTGGCAAGGGCATCTCCGCCGCATCTTTGGCCGCTATTCTCGAATCGCGTGGCCTGTCTGTCACTCTCATCAAGCTGGATCCGTACATCAACGTCGATCCGGGCACGATGTCGCCATTTCAACATGGTGAGGTTTTCGTGACCGATGACGGGGCTGAAACCGACCTTGATCTGGGCCACTACGAGCGTTTCATCACCACACGGATGAAGCGCACGAACAATTTCACCACCGGGCAGATCTACAAGAGCGTTCTTGAAAAAGAGCGCCGTGGCGACTACCTCGGTAAAACGGTTCAGGTCATCCCCCACATCACCAACGAGATTCAGGACTTCATCCGTCGTGGTGCGGGCTTTGGTCTGCCTGACGCGGTTGATGTTGCCATCGTTGAAATCGGTGGCACGGTGGGCGACATCGAGTCCTTGCCCTTCCTTGAAGCGGTCCGTCAGATGAGCCTCAAGATGGGCCCTGGCAACACGGCGTTTGTGCACCTGACCTATGTGCCCTTCATCGCGGCCGCCGGCGAGCTCAAGACCAAGCCGACCCAGCACACCGTTCAGAAAATGCGCGAAATCGGTATCCAACCCGACGCCTTGTTGTGCCGTGCCGACCGCGCCATTCCCAAGGACGAAGCCGAGAAAATCTCGCTGTTCACGAATGTGCCCGAGTCTGGCGTGATCTCCGTCTGGGATGCCGACAGCATCTACAAAGTGCCACGCATGCTGCACGAGCAGGGGTTGGACGATCTGATCTGCGCCAAGTTGCAGTTGCAGACCAAACCAGCCGACCTGTCGCGCTGGGACATGCTGGTCAATGAGGTCGAGAACCCCAAGGGTGATGTCACCATCGCCATGTGCGGCAAGTACACCGACCTGTCGGATTCGTACAAGTCGCTCAATGAGGCGTTGCGCCACGCGGGTATTCACAACCACGTGCGAGTCAACATTGAGTACGTTGACTCTGAAACCCTCACGCCAGAAACCGTGGACACCTTGGCCAAGTACGACGCCATCCTGGTGCCCGGCGGCTTTGGCAAGCGCGGCGTTGAAGGCAAGATCTGTGCAGCGCAATATGCGCGCGAACATGGCATTCCTTACTTGGGCATTTGCCTGGGCATGCAAGTTGCCACCATCGAATATGCGCGCAACAAAGCCGGGTTGACCGGTGCCAACAGCACCGAGTTTGACCCGCAAGGCCCCCATCCTGTCATCGCACTGATTGATGAGTGGCTGGATGCGGATGGCACCGTGCAAAAGCGCGATGCGTCTTCAGACTTGGGCGGCACCATGCGCCTGGGCGCGCAAAGCTCGGACGTGACCCCCGGCACCATTGCGTACGAGGTTTATGGACCGGTCGTGACCGAGCGCCATCGCCACCGCTACGAGGCCAATGAGCGCTATCTGGATCGCCTGCGTGACGCCGGATTGATCATCTCGGCCATCACGCAGCGTGAGAAGCTCACCGAAGTGGTCGAGTTGCCCAAGTCGGTTCACCCTTGGTATGTCGGCGTGCAGTTCCACCCCGAGTTCAAGTCAACCCCGTGGGATGGCCACCCACTGTTCACCAGCTACATCAAGGCTGCGGTGATTCACCATAAGGACGCCGCATGAAGCTGTGTGGATTTGATGTTGGCCTGAGCCATCCTTTCTTTCTGATCGCGGGCCCTTGCGTGGTCGAGTCCGAGCAGTTGCAGATGGACACCGCTGGCACGCTCAAAGAGATTTGCGCAGAGTTGGGCATCCCCTTCATCTTCAAGTCCAGCTACGACAAGGCCAACCGCTCGTCGGGCACCTCGTTTCGTGGTCCTGGCATGGAGAAGGGGCTGGAGATTTTGGCCAAGGTCAAACGCGAGCTGAACGTGCCCATCCTGACCGATGTGCACACCGATCGGCGCGGTCGCAGCCGTGGTCGATGTGCTGCAAACGCCTGCTTTCTTGAGTCGTCAGACCGACTTCATCCGCGCCGTGGCGCAAAGCGGCAAGCCCGTCAACATCAAGAAGGGGCAATTTCTGGCCCCGGGCGACATGAAGAATGTCATCGACAAGGCCCGTGCCGCTGCGCGCGAAGCGGGGCTGGACGACGACGTGTTCATGGCCTGCGAGCGCGGTGTCAGCTTTGGCTACAACAACCTCGTGTCCGACATGCGCTCGCTGGCCATCATGCGTGAGACCCAGGCGCCTATCGTGTTCGACGCCACCCACTCGGTTCAGTTGCCGGGCGGGCAGGGCACCAGTTCAGGCGGTCAACGCGAGTTCGTGCCCGTTTTGGCGCGCGCGGCCGTGGCGGTGGGCATCTCCGGTTTGTTCATGGAGACCCATCCCGATCCCGCCAACGCGATGAGTGACGGCCCCAATGCCGTGCCGCTCAAGCACATGAAGGCGCTGCTGTCGACGCTGGTCGAGCTCGATCGCATCACAAAGAAGAACGGCTTCCTCGAAGCCAACTTCAACTGACCCCATTTCGCTTTATTTCTATCAATTAACCCGCTTGAGGACTATCGGATGAGTGCCATCGTTGACATCATCGGCCGTGAAATCATTGACAGCCGAGGAAACCCTACCGTCGAATGTGATGTGCTGCTGGAAAGCGGCGTCATGGGTCGCGCTTCTGTTCCTTCGGGTGCGTCAACCGGCTCGCGTGAAGCGATTGAGCTGCGCGATGGCGACAAGTCCCGCTACCTGGGCAAGGGCGTGCTCAAGGCTGTTGAGCACATCAACACCGAAATCGCCGAAGCCGTGTTGGGCCTGGATGCTTCTGAGCAAGCCTTTTTGGACAAGACCCTGATCGACCTGGACGGTACCGAAAACAAGGGCCGCCTGGGCGCGAACGCGATGCTGGCCGTGTCGATGGCCGTGGCCCGTGCCGCGGCTGAAGAGTCTGGTTTGCCGCTGTACCGCTACTTTGGTGGCATGGCTGCGGTGCAAATGCCCGTCCCGATGATGAACGTCATCAACGGCGGTGCACACGCCAATAACAACCTCGACCTGCAAGAGTTGATGATTTTGCCGGTGGGCGCGCCTACGTTCCGTGAAGCCATTCGCTACGGCGCCGAGGTCTTCCATGCGCTCAAGAAAATCCTGCACGACAAGGGCATGAGCACGGCCGTGGGTGACGAGGGCGGTTTCGCCCCCAACGTTGCCAGCCATGAAGCAGCCATCCAGTTGATCCTGGAAGCCATCGACAAGGCCGGTTTCGTGGCTGGCGAACAAATCGCCCTGGGCCTGGACTGTGCTGCCAGCGAGTTCTACAAGAACGGCAAGTACGAACTGCAAGGTGAAGGCCTGAGCCTGAACGCCGTCGAGTGGACCAACATCCTGGCCACTTGGGTGGACAAGTACCCCATCATCAGCATTGAAGATGCGATGGCCGAAGGCGACTGGGATGGCTGGAAGCACCTGACCGAAGTGCTGGGCAAGAAGGTACAACTGGTTGGTGACGACCTGTTTGTGACCAACACCAAGAT
>JAZJZP010000367.1:6293-9528 GCA_040389805.1 Pseudomonadota bacterium | reverse complement strand
AAGGCATCGACAAGGGCATTGCCAACTCGATCCTGATCAAGATCAACCAGATCGGCACCCTGACCGAGACTTTCGCCGCCATTGAAATGGCCAAGCGTGCGGGCTATACCGCGGTCATCAGCCATCGCTCCGGTGAAACTGAAGACAACACGATTGCCGACATTGCCGTGGGCCTCAATGCGGGTCAGATCAAGACGGGCTCCATGAGCCGCTCTGACCGCATCAGCAAGTACAACCAACTGCTACGCATTGAAGAAGATCTGGGCGGTGTGGCCGTTTATCCCGGCCGTAGCGCGTTTTACAACCTGCGCTGAACTTGATGACGGGGCTCTTGGGCCCCGTTTCTGTGTGGATAATCGACGCTCATGCGAATCGCCCCCGTTGTTCTCTTGACCTTGTTGGTCGTGGTGCAAGCCGAACTCTGGTTCGGCAAAGGCGGGGTGCCGCGCGTCATGGCCTTGCGTGAGCAAGTGCAGCTACAGCAAGAGCGCAATAGCCAGGCTCAGGCCAGCAACGAGCAGTTGGCTGCCGAGGTACGCGACCTGCAAGAAGGCCTCGAAATGGTCGAAGAAAAAGCCCGCACCGAGCTGGGCATGGTCAAGCCTGACGAGATCTATGTGCAACTGACCACCAAGTTGCCGCAGGCACCTGCGCCCGCATTGCCAGTGTCCCCCGAGGCCTCTGCTCCTTGATGTCGGGTGGGTCGGTCGCAGAGTACTTGACCTGGGTTGATCCGTGGCTGATGCCCGTGTTCAGTGCCTGGGGCGTTCCGGTCTCCGGTTTGGAGGTCTGGGCCTTTGTGCTGTCATTGGGCATGGTGTGGTTGAACATGCGCGTCAACCCCTGGGGCTGGCCCTTGGCCATCATCAGCTCTTTGATGTATGGCTTGCTGTTCGCGCGCAGCCAACTCTATGGCGAGGCGTCCCTTCAACTGGTGTTCGTGGTTTTGTCGGTGTGGGGTTGGTGGCAGTGGCTGTATGGGCGCAACCCATTGAATCAAGCATTGCGCGTGCAGGTATTGGGCCGTCAAGGGCGCCTGATCGGTATGCTCGTGGTCTTGTTGTCATGGCCCGCGTTAGGGCTGTTGCTGGACCATGCCACGGACTCGGATGTGCCCTACATGGATGCCTTCCCTAGCGCCGCCAGTTTGTTGGGTCAATGGTTGCTAGGACGCAAATACCTTGAAAACTGGCCCACCTGGTTGGTCGTGAATGTGTTCAGCGTCGTCTTGTTCGCCTACAAGGGCTTGTGGCTGACGTTCATCTTGTACGGGCTGTTTGCCGTCTTGTCTTGGGTGGGCTGGCGCCAGTGGCGCGTGGTGATGTCAAGGCAATGATGTCAAAGCAACATGGCTGAGTCTGGGGTGATCATTGCCATTGTGGGCGCCGAGAGTACCGGCAAGACCACACTGGCTGCCGAGCTGGCGCGCGCGTTGCAGCTCAACGGGGTGCTGGCGACGATGGTCCCTGAGGCATTGCGGGCCTTCTGTGACGAGCGCCAGCGCACGCCCACGCCGCAAGAACAAACACAGATCGCCCAGGCCCAGAGCCTGAGCATTGCACAGGCCGCGCGTACCCATGACGTGGTGTTGGCCGATACCACCGCCTTGATGACGGCGGTTTACAGCGATTATTTGTTTGACGACACCAGCCTCTACGCGCAAGCCCTGGTCGATCATGCCTTGGTGCAGCTCACCTTGTTGACGGCACTGGACCTGCCCTGGGTGTCCGATGGCTTGCAGCGCGATGGGGGCCATGTGAGGGAGCCCGTGGATGGGTTGATTCGCCAGGCGCTCCAAGGGGCAGGTTTGGCGTATGCCGTGGTGTCGGGCCAAGGTTCAGCGCGACTGGGGCAGGCCTTGTTGACGGTTCAGCACGCGCTCAGTGCCCGGCAACGGGCCTTGGACAACGCATCACGGCCCCGTTGGCGCTGGGTGTGCGACAAGTGCGACGACGGTGATTGCGAGCAGCATTGGCTGCCGCGCAGCTAGCGACTGGACGGGGCGGGGCACTCCACCGTGACGCTCATGCCGCCGAGCGATGCCGACCGTCCAACGCTGATCTCAGCACGGTGCACCTTCGCGATTCGCCGCACGATCGACCAGCCTAAGCCGCTACCGCCTTGCCCGCTGCCCAGAACCCTGAAAAAGCGTTCACCCAGCCGAGGTAAGTCTGGCTCGGTCATGCCGGGTCCACTGTCTTCAACCTTCAGTTGGACGTGGTTTGGGTGCTTGATGACTTGAATGTTGACCCGTGCATTGGAGGGGCTGTATCTGATCGCATTGTCGACAAGATTGCGCACCAGCACGGCCAGCAGGGTGCCGTCGCCCTCTACCAGGCATGCCTCGGTTGAGTCCACCTCAATGGACTGCTGTTTCTGGATGGCCTGTGGCGCCACGTCCGCCACCACACGCCGCACCAAGGCGGCCAGGTCGAGCGAGGCCAGGGCGGGAGCAGCACCCGCCTCCAGCCGCGATAGCGTCAACAACTGATCGACCAGCCGTGTGGCGCGGTCGCAGCCTGCCAGAGTTGCCTGAAGTGCATGGCGGCGTAGCGCGTCGTCAGACTCCGCCATGGCTACCTGGGCCTGGGTGCGAATGGCGGCAATCGGTGTGCGCAATTCGTGGGCAGCATCGGCTGTGAAGCGCCGCTCTGATTCCATCAGGTCGCCAATGCGTCCAAACAGTCCGTTCAGCGCGTCCAGCATCGGCGCCATCTCGGAGGGCGCTCCGTCAATGGTCAGTGGGTGCATCGCATTGGGCTGGCGTTGGGCCAGTGTGTGTCCGAGTCGACGCAGCGGCATCATGCCTTGACGCACTGCCCACCAGACCGCCAGCGCCAGCAGGGGGAGGGCGACCAGCATGGGCCACAGGGTGCTGCGCAGCACGGCCCAAAGGATGGAGGCTCTGGACTTGACCTGCTCGCCAACGTACACCTGCACGTCGCGTTCACCGCCATGGGTGGCAAACACACGCCAGGCGATGCCTTCAATCTGAATGGTTTTGAAGCCATTCGTGAGCGGTTCGGTCGCGTCGATCATCGGTGAGGCGGGGGCGTTCGCTGAGCGAAGGGCCAGCTGCCCCTCGTGGAATACCTGGAACGTCACTTTGGGCGCATACCGATGGAGGCTGGGGGCGTCCACGTCGTGATCGTCGCCCTCCATGTTGTGTGCCTGTTGCGCCACCAGCAAGGCGGCGGCCTGCGCTAAGTGGCCGTCCAGTAGTTCGTCCAGCTCG
>JAZJZP010000367.1:0-6283 GCA_040389805.1 Pseudomonadota bacterium | reverse complement strand
CATCAAACCACGTCATGACCGCCGTGGCCATCCAGACGCCTGCGACCAAGCTGAGCACCAGCACGAGCAGCCGACCTTGAAGTGATCGTGGCAAGTTCATCATGGTTTCGGGATATCGCGCAGCAGCAGGTAGCCGACGCCGCGCACGGTCTGGATGAGGGTGGCGCCGAGCTTGCGGCGCAGGTGGTGGATGTGCACTTCAATCGCGTTGCTCTCGACCTCTTGGCCCCAGCTGTACAGGTGTTGCTCCAGTTGCTCACGCGACAACACCCGGCCTGCATTGAGCATCAACGCGTGCAGCAGGTCGAACTCCCGCGCCGACAGTGACAAGGGCACGCCTGCAAGGTGCACTGAGCGTGCCGCCGGATCCAGCGTCACGTTCTGGGCAGTCAGGCATTCTTGCGGCTGTCCGTGGGCGCGGCGCACCAGCGCTCGCAAGCGCGCCGCCAGTTCATCCAGATCGACTGGCTTGACCACATAGTCATCGGCGCCTGCATCCAGGCCGCGGATGCGGTCAGGCACGGCATCGCGAGCGGTGAGCACCAACACGGGCAATGACAGGCCAGCCTTGCGAGCCGCTGCCAGCACGCCCATGCCGTCCTTCAGAGGCAGCCCCAGGTCAAGGACGGCCGCTGCGTAGGGCTGTGCACGCAACTCTCGTTCGGCGGCCTCGCCATCGCGCACCCAGTCGACCTGAAAACCAAGCTGGCGCAAGCCAGCCCTCAGGCCGTCACCGAGCAAGGGGTCGTCTTCGGCAAGCAAGATGCGCATGGCTTGAATTATGGTCCGTGACGGAGGGGCTCAGTCGTCATCATCCGACGTCATGGAGGACGCGCTGGTGCCTTGGCCTGGTTCAGCGCCTGATGGCGCGTTTTGCCATTGCCAAACCCAAAAGCCCAGCACGGCGGTCAGCAGCAATGCGGCCAGCCACGTGAAGTTGTGTTTGACCAGATCAGGACCGCGCCCTGGCGTGCGCCCGGTCACCATGGGCAGCACCAGATTGCGCTGACGCAGTGCGCTCAAACCCAGCACCAAGGCGATGTGCCCCAGCACCAGCGCCAGCAGGCCGTTGCCGACAAATTCATGGACTTCTTCCGTCCAGTCGCCCGTCAGCTCTTGGTAGGTTACATAGCCGGTGGCCGTGGTCAGCGCCACCGTCATCAACACGCCGACGATGGCGGCGGTCATTGCCCAGTTCAGGCCTGGGGCCGATTTCAGTTTGCCGAGCATGATGGGCAGGCGGACGCGTCGCGGACCGATCAAGCCCCACACGATGCGGGCGACCAGCAGTCCCACCATGGTGTAGCCCAAGGTGACGTGAACCAGGCGCCAGCGCTCGCCGTCGGCGGTGAGGTAGGCACCCGCAAAGCAAAGCGCAAAGAGCCAGTGAAAAGCGCGCGTGGCTGCATCGACCGTCCGGCGTCCAGCCGTGGCGGTACTCGTGACGGTGGTGTCAGCGGGGGATGCGGATATCGTCGTCATTGAAGACTCCTTTGTCGGCTTGGGTGTGGCAGGCGGCGCAGTTGGCAGCACTCTTGATGGAGGCGCGCTTCCATGTCGATGCATTGATCTCGTCGTGCTTTCGGATGAACCAGGGCGAGCGGGTGATGCGGTCTTCGGGCGGCTCTTGGCGCACGCGTTTGTAGGTGCCCGCGTTCGTGATCAGCCACGCCGATAACTGCTTGACGCTGGCAGGATCCAAGGAGGCGTCCGATCCATAGTGTTTTGGCAGTTGGGTCATCAGGCGCTGCCACGAGGCGGCGGGCAGCATACCGGGCGGGTAGGCGAGGTGGCAGGCGGCGCATTCCTGCTGGTACTTGGGCAGCAGGGGAGCGCGTGCCGTGCGCTCGTCGTCATCGGCGAAGGCGGCGTGCCCTGATCCCAAAGCGATCAAGGTCAACAAGATGCGTTGGATGTGCTGGCGGCTTGGGTAAAACATGGCGGTGCTCCGATTCATCAAGGCTTGAGGGTCAGCAACCAACTCAGCACGTCGGCCTTCTCGGCGGCGGTGCATTCGCGGGCCATGACGTCATTGCAATTGCGCCGAAACCATTTTTCGGTTTTGCCGGGATCGGTGAAACGATCCGGGTTGAAGGCGGGCGCCAAGGCGCTGATCGGTTTGCCTGTCGAGGCATGCTTGCCGGCCTGTGTTGGCGTGGCGCCATGACACGACGCGCAGCTCCATTCCCGGCCGTGCTTCGCATTGAAGAACTGTCGGCCACGATCCGGGTTGGGCTCCGCTCCTGCTTGCGCCTTGTAGCCCGCCAGCTGTTGGGCTGGTGTGGCGGCATTCGCTGCCGATGCCATGGCCGAGCCAGCCACCAGGGTGGCGACCAGGTATCGGATCAAAGTCGAAGGGATCATGGCAACTCCTGTGTTGCTGCCATGATGGCTTCGCTGTCTTAGGGCTTTCTTAACGCGGCAAGCCTTGCACTCACCGCTGTCAGCGGTTCACTGAATCCGTCGGGTGCCCGGCGGGTGGTCCATCTCGTCGGTGAAGATCTCACCCACATCGACCGCGTCAAAGCGGTAGTGTTCGCCGCAAAATTCGCAGCCCACATCAATCTGGGACTGCTCAGCCAGGATGCTGTCGGCCTCTTCTCGGCCCAGGTTGCGCAGCATGTTGGACACCCGCTCGCGCGAACAGGTGCACTCAAAATGAGGGGCCTCCATGCCCGTGAGGGGATCAAAGCGCACGACGTCTTCTTCCCAGAACAGCCGTCGCAGGATGGTGTCGGCGTCCAGGGTCAACAGCTCTTCACGCTTGAGGGTGGCGGCCAGGTGGGCGATGCGGTTGTAGGACTCGTTCAAGCCAATCTCATCTTCATCCAACCCCTGTCCAGCCAGGTTGCCTGCGCCCTCCATGGGCAGACGTTGGATCAACAGCCCTGCAGCGATTTCGTCATTGGCAGCCAGAATCAGTTTGGTGTCGAGTTGCTCGGACTGCAGCATGTAGTGTTCAAGCACGGCGCTGAGTCGTTGCAGGGGCTCGCCGTCGTCATCATGCAAAGACACCATGCCCTGGTAGGGCTGCTGCCCGGGCACACGGCCTTGCGGGTCCAGGGTGATGGCGCAACGCCCTTCACCGCCGACATTGACCATTTCTTCCAGCGGCAAATGGCCTGAATCGGTGGAGGGCAACTCACCCACGACCTTGGCCGTGGTGCGAAAACCCAAGTCGGGTTGCACCTCAGCCACGGCCACCTTCACGGGGCCATCGCCGAAAATCTGCAACACCACCGCGCCATTGAACTTGATGTTGGCCTGCATCAGCACCCCCGCGGCCGCCATCTCGCCCATCAATTGGCGGACGGGCTCGGCAAGCGGCTCGCTCGCATCGCGTCGGCGCAGCACCTCTTGCCATGAGTCGGTCAAGCGCACCAGCATGCCGCGCACGGGCAGGCCTTCGAATATGAATTTATGCAGTTCGGTCAGGGGTTTCATGGTTTTGGCGGGTCGACCCGCACCAGATCAGTTTTATATTCGGCCGCCTTTTGAACGTACATGGCGGTGCCGATGTGCATGCGGGCCAGTTCCATCTCGGTCAGTGGGCGGGCCACTTTGGCCGGGCTGCCCAGGATGAGCATGCCTTCAGCATCAAACACCTTGCCTTCGGTGACCAAGGCTCCTGCGCCCACCAGGCAGTTTTTGCCGATGACCGCACCATTGAGCACCACGGCCTGGATGCCGATCAAGGCCCCATCGCCCACGGTGCATCCGTGCAGCATGGCCTGGTGCCCCACGGTCACGTCGGTCCCGATGGTCAAGGCAAAGCCGATGTCGGTGTGCAGCACCGAGGACTCTTGGACATTGGAGCGTGCGCCAATGCGGATGGGTTCGTTGTCACCTCGCAAAGTCACGTGAGACCACACGCTGGCGCCCTCGGACAAGATCACCTCGCCGATCACATCAGCCGAGTCGGCCACGTAGGCGGTGGTGTGGACTTGGGGACACTTGTCTTTGATGCGGTACAGGGGCATGGTTTCAAATGGGGGGAGGCGCAGTGAATGCCCGATTCTAGGGCGCCCTGGCGCGACGTGCCTCAAGTCGCCCTATGATTGAGTCGAGTTGATTTTTGGGGGGCTTGTGCCATCCCGTAGGAGCACGCATGAAAACCATTGGTGACCAGTTAGACGCATTCAAAGTGGTGGGCGTCAAGCCCGGGTTCAACCACCCCGAGGAGCACGGACAGTCCGCCTTTGAGGACATCACGGAGCGCAGTTTTCCAGGCAAGTGGAAGATCCTGTACTTTTACCCCAAGGACTTCACCTTGGTCTGCCCGACTGAAATTGTCGGGTTTGACAAGTTGAACAAGGAGTTTTTGGACCGTGATGCCGTGCTGCTGGGCGGCTCGACCGACAACGAATTCTGCAAGCTGGGCTGGCGCCGCGAGCACTCCGACCTGAATAAATTGGGCCACTACAGCTTTGCGGATGTCACCGGGCAATTGATTGACCAGTTGGGCATCAGGGACAAGACTGCAGGGGTCGCCTTGCGCGCCACCTTCATCGTCGATCCTGACAACATCATTCAACACGTGTCGGTCAACAGCCTGAACGTGGGACGCAATCCTGACGAAGTCCTGCGCATCCTGGATGGATTGCAAGCCGATGGCTTGTGCCCCTGCAACCGTGCGGTGGGTGGGGAGACCCTGTAATCCATGCTGATACTGCTGTCCCCTGCCAAAAGCCTCGATTACGAAACGGCGCCCACCACGGATACAAACACCCTGCCGGTGTTTGCCCATCGGGCGGCCGAGTTGATCGAGGTGCTGCGCCCCTACACCCCTGCGCAAATTTCATCGCTGATGGATTTGAGCGATGCGCTGGCGGCGCTCAATGTCGGGCGCTACGCTGCCTGGAGCGCAAAGTTCACGTCCACCAACAGCAAACAGGCGGTGCTGGCGTTCAATGGCGACGTGTACGACGGGCTCAGTGCCAATACGCTCACACTGAAGGATCTTGATTGGGCCCAGGCGCACGTGGCCATGCTCAGCGGCTTGTATGGCGTGCTGCGCCCCCTTGACTGGATGCAGCCCTACCGCCTTGAAATGGGCACGAAGCTCAGCAATCCGCAGGGCAAAGACTTGTATGCCTTTTGGGGCGACACGCTGGCCACGCACGTGAATGAGCGCCTCGCGGCTCAGGGCGATGACACGGTCATCAACCTGGCCTCGCAGGAGTATTTCAAGTCGGTCAAGCGCAAGGCGCTCAAGGCAAGGGTGGTCGAGTGTGTATTTGAAGACTGGAAGGTGGACCGCTGGAAGATCATCAGCTTTCACGCCAAACGGGCCCGGGGACTGATGGCTCGGCATGCCATTGTCCAGCGGGCTCAATCACCCTCCGCCTTGCGAGATTTTGCGGCTGAGGGGTATGCTTTTGATGAGCAGGCCTCAGAGCCTGATCGCATGGTGTTTCGTCGCAGGATTGAATCGTGAAAACACAAGTCATCACCCCCGAGTTGCGCCGCTGGATCATTGAACAGGCCAGTGCCGGGCACAGCCCTGAATCGATCCTGACCGCGATGGAGGGCAGCGGCTGGGATGAAGAAGTCGCGTTGGCTGCGCTTGACGAAACCATACATGCCTACGCTCGTGAAGTACAGGCCGCTCAAAAGGCGATGCCAGAGGTGCAGATGCCTGCGGGGTCTTCTCGTGTCTGGGTGCATGACCGTGAGGTCGCGGTGGTGGTCAGCCTCAAGCGGCCACGGGTGGTGGTGTTTGCTGATTTTTTGAGCAGTGAGGAGTGCGAGGCGATGATCGAGTTGTCCAAACCCAAACTGGCACGCTCAGAAACCGTCGAAACCACGACTGGGGGCAGTGAGGTCAATGTGGCCCGCACCAGCCGAGGCATGTTTTTCACGCGTGGCGAGCATGAGTTGTGCGCGCGCATTGAGGCGCGCATTGAGGCCTTGCTCAACTGGCCTGTGGATCGAGGCGAAGGCCTGCAAGTGCTTCATTACAGTCCCGGGGCTGAATACAAACCCCACTATGACTACTTTGATCCTGAGCAGTCGGGGACGGCGGCAGTGCTGCGTCGCGGCGGCCAGCGTGTGGGCACCTTGGTGATGTACCTCAATACCCCGAAGGTGGGCGGTGCCACGGTGTTTCCCGATGCCGGGCTAGAGGTTAGTGCCTTGGCGGGTCATGCGGTGTTTTTTAGTTATGGACAGCCCAATCCATCGACGCTGACCTTGCATGGCGGTGCCCCGGTCGTTGAGGGTGAAAAATGGGTGGCCACAAAATGGCTGCGAGAGCAGCGTTTTGATTGAGTGCGAATATTTC